>JANYHZ010000286.1 GCA_025362135.1 Betaproteobacteria bacterium
GGCGGAGACCGAGGGATTCGAACCCTCGATGCAGTTTTTGACCGCATGCTCCCTTAGCAGGGGAGTGCCTTCGACCACTCGGCCAGGTCTCCGGGCTGCTGCTCTAACGCTTTCGCGAAGGGCGAATTGTACGCGTTTCACGCTCCCTCCGTCAAAAATACCGAGTGCCTTGCGTACGATTTCAGGCCTCCGCGCAAGAATAATTGTTGCCGCACCTTCCCTCATATTGGCTGCGATTGGTTTGCCGCCCCGAACTCGCTGCAGGTATCCAAATGCGGACCGCAAAAAACACAAAGTCGAACGCCATATGAAGATGTGCGGCTTCGGGTAAAGACAAGGGGAATTTATGATGGCAGCTTATCCAGCTCGAAAACCTGATGCAACGCGCGCACGGCCAGTTCCATATATTTTTCGTCAACGACCACAGAGGTTTTTATTTCGGAAGTCGAGATCATCTGGATGTTGACGTTTTCCTTGGCCAGACATTCGAACATTTTGGCAGCGACGCCGGCGTGGGATCGCATGCCGATCCCGACAAGTGAAACCTTGGCGATTTTGTTGTCGCCGGTAACGCCCTTTGCGTTAACTGCCGGTTTTACTTTCTCATTGAGTAGCGCCAGTGCTTTGTTGTAATCGTTGCGATGCACCGTGAATGAAAAATCGGTGATGCCGTCGAATGAGGTGTTCTGGATGATGACATCGACGTCAATATTTGCTTCGGCAATCGGGCCCAGGATGGCGAAGGCGATGCCGGGACGGTCGGGCACGCCGGTGACCGTGAGTTTGGCTTCGTCGCGATTGAATGCGATGCCGGAGATGATTGGTTGTTCCATATTGTCTTCTTCCTCGTACGTAATCAGCGTGCCGGTGTCGTCCGAATCAAAGTTCGTAAACGAGGACAACACGCGCAGCTTCACTTTATATTTTCCGGCGAATTCAACGGATCGGATTTGCAGCACTTTCGAACCCTGGCTTGCAAGTTCGAACATTTCTTCGAACGTGATGCTGGTTAGTTTGCGCGCCTCAGGCACCACGCGCGGATCGGTCGTGTAGACGCCATCGACATCGGTGAAAATCTGGCATTCATCGGCTCCCAATGCGGCAGCAATCGCGACACCGGTCGTGTCCGAGCCACCCCGACCCAGCGTCGTGATGTTTCCGTTGGCGTCGATGCCTTGAAAGCCGGCCACGACCACGACACACCCTTCGGCAAGATCGCGGCGAATGTTGGCATCATCAATCGAGAGGATTCGCGCTTTGGTAAAGGCGCTGTCGGTGAGAATTTTCACCTGCCAGCCGGTATAGCTTTTGGCCTTCAACCCCAGCGTCTGGAGCGCGAGTGCGAGCAATCCCACTGATACCTGTTCGCCCGTCGCGGCGATGACATCGAGTTCGCGCCCGTGCGGGTCGGGATTGAGCTCCTTGGCCAGGCCAATGAGGCGATTCGTTTCTCCCGACATCGCAGACGGCACAACAACCAACTGATGTCCCTGCGCGTGGTAATGCGCGATTCGCTTGGCGACTTCGCGGATTCGTTCTGGCGACCCCATTGAAGTCCCGCCATACTTCTGAACAATTAGCGCCATAAGTGTTTTTTTACATTTTTTGTGCAGTGCAATAATTCGTATTTTAGCGACTTGTGAACGAAAAAACGAGAACGCTCTGCAGCTTGGCTTGACGCACGAAGCGGCTGCAGACGGCAACCGGCACGCATGGTTTTGACCGTATGATCTATAGTGCTGAAATGAAACCGCTCGTGTAGACGCACGAAGCGAAGGCCACCCCAATTGATCGATCCGCGATCAGCGACGAATGACGAGCCGTACCTTATGACACGTTTACTTGGGCACACCGGTCTTGCCAGAGTCGTCTTGATACTCGGTATTGCCATGTCTCTGGCCACATGGTTTTTTTTCGCGCGGCTAATCGAAAAACAGGCCCTCGCGGACTTCGACACGAAAACGCGAGAGACGATCAACAAAATTGAGCGCCGTACACAACGTTATATCGACGTTCTGCAAGGCCTCGAGGGCTTGTTTGGCCACGACCCGTCTGTATCGCGACCAGGCTTCCAGCGCTATGTGAACTCACTCAATCTGGCGACGCGCTATCCGGGTATACAGGCGGTCGAGTTCATCCGCCGGGTCAAGGAAGCGGATAAACCGGTTTACGAAGCCATGGTGCGTGCAGACCGAAGCATCAGCCCCACCGGCTATCCTGGCTTTTCAATTAGTCCCAAAGGCGAAAGAGCCGAATATTTCGTCGTACACTACCTCGAACCGATGATAGGCAACGAGGCGGTTTTCGGGCTTGATATTCGCACAAGAGACAGCGCACGAATTGCGGCGGAACGCGCTCGCGATCTCGGCGAGCCGATCGCCACTGGCCGTTATAGGCTGATGCAGGAAAAACAAAGTCAATTTGGCTTGGTGGTCTACCTCCCCTTGTATGAAATATATCGAGAGAAACGAACCCTGGCGCAACGCCGTGCCGAACTGACAGGATTCGTCAACATTGTCTTTCGTGTGGATGACCTGTTCGGTGAACTGATCGACAGCAACCAGCGAGCCGAAGCGCAATTTTTTGTGTTTGATGTTGGCGACAGCGCGTCCCCTCCGAACGCCCCGACTCGCGAAAACCTTTTTTATTCGAGCGACCAGACCGAAGACCGCAGCACAATGGTGGGCAGTGCGGATGACGTAACCCACACAATCTCGGTTGCAGGGCGGCGTTGGCTTTTCAAATTCACCGGCCGCGATGTTTATGGCCCGCCACTGCTGCACCCACTATCCATATTTGCGTTCCTTTCTGCCCTTGTCATTTCCCTTTTGTTGTTCGTAGTGCTCAGGACGTTGTCACGCTCGCGCTCATCGGCAGAGCAAATGGCCGACAGTGCAACGAGAGAATTGCGGGACCAGCTAAGATTTTCGCGGCAATTACTTGAGATGATTCCCAACCCGGTATTTTTGAAGGACGTCGAGGGTCGCTTCGTCAGTTGTAACCATGCTTTTGAGGAATTTTCAAGCCGACCGCGCGCCGAATTCATTGGCAAGACTGCTTCACAATCGACCACGTTAGAGGCCGCGAACCTCCACAGTGCGCACGATAATTACCTTCTCAAAAACAAGGGCTCCAGGACATATGAGCTGTCGGTGACCCGAACAACCGATGGCAAGCAAATCGACGCGATTTATAACAAGGCGGCCTTTGTTGATGCCCAGGGCAACGTCACCGGCGTGGTGGGAGTCATCATCGATATCACCGAACGCAAGGCTCTCGAAAGAACGCTTAGCGAAAGCAATGAAAAACTGCATTCCATTATCGAGGCTTCCCCGCTGGCCATTGTTGCGCGGGACCTGGATGCCGTTATCACGCTGTGGAATCCGGCAGCAGAAAGAATTTTGGGCTGGAAAGCCGAAGAGGTTTTGGGCACGACGACGACCATTTCACCGGATGACATCAGATCGGAAGTCGTCGCAATGCGCCGCCAGACCCAACAAGGACTGATGATTACGCTAGAAGAAACAAGACGAATGCGCAAGGACGGGGTGGTGCTGGACGTCTCGCTATCGGTCGCGCCGATTCGCAATGTGAACCGGGATGTAGTTGGCACCATGGTGCTATTTGCTGACATCAGTCGCCGCAAACGGGCAGAAGCGGCCCTTCGCGAAAGCGAAGCACAATTGCGACTTGCGATGGAGGCAGCCAATATGGGCAGTTGGTATTGGAATGCGGGCGCTGGAGATGTCAGGTACTCCGATGGTTTCGCGCTGTTATTCGGGTTACCGCCGGGCGCGTCTTTTTCCGGCTACAACCAGTTCCTGAAGGCTTTGCACCCGGATGATCGTGCCGCTACCGAAGCAACGGTTCAACAAGCGATGACCAGCGAGGACAATTTTGACATTGAGTGTCGTGTCATCTGGCCGGATCAAAGTGTTCATTGGTTGGCAGTGAAAGGCCAGGCAACGCGTGCACCTTCCGGTCGCGCGGAGCGGGTTGTCGGGGTGGCCACCGACATCACCACACGAAAACTCGGCGAACAGCGTATCGCGTTCCTGGCGCATCACGACGCACTTACCGGCCTGCCCAACAGGGTGCTGCTACATGATCGTATCAGGCAGGCGATTGCACTTAGTCATAGGAACGCCACGCGCGTAGCCGTGTTGTTCATGGATCTGGATCATTTTAAGCACATCAATGATTCCCTCGGCCACCACCTCGGCGACCAACTCTTGCAAATGGCTGCAGTACGTATCCAGGGTTGTCTGCGCGAACTTGATACCGTGTCGCGCCTTGGCGGCGACGAATTTGTGATCGTGATTCCCGAGATCGCCGACGGCAGCGAAGGGTCCGATTTGTCCTCCGTCGCCGTGAAGCTTCTGGAATCATTGGCGTCAAACTTTCGTTTGCAGGGCCACGACCTGCACATCAGTGCCAGCATCGGCATCAGCATCTATCCGAACGACGGCGAGAATGCCGAAACCTTGATGCGCAATGCCGACACGGCCATGTATCACGCCAAAGAAAGCGGGCGTTCCCAATACCAATTCTTTACCGGCGAAATGAATGTCGCGGCGCGACAAAGGTTGTCGCTGCAAACGCTGTTGCGGCGCTCACTGCAAACCGATGATTTCAGCCTGCACTATCAACCCCTGTTTTCTGCGGCAAATTCCCGTCTGCTCGGCTTCGAGGCGTTGCTGCGCTGGCGGAATCCGGAAGGTGCAACGGTGCGCCCGGCAGAGTTCATTTCGGTTGCGGAAGACTCAGGCCTCATTATTCCCATCGGTGAGTGGGTCATGCGCGAGGCGTGTCGTACCGCGGCGCGGTGGCAAAAGAGCGGTTATGCGCTCAAGATGTCCGTGAACGTTTCTGCCGTCCAATTGCGTCGCAGTACCTTCATCGACACGGTGAAATCTGCCCTTGCCGAATCCGGTGCGGATCCCCTTCAACTTGAAATAGAAATCACGGAACGAGTGATTGTCGGCGGGCATGCTCACTCTATTTCTGCGTTGCGCCAAATCGACGCGCTCGGCATACAAATCGCCATTGACGACTTTGGCACGGGCTACTCAGGCCTTAGTTATCTGAAGCAATTCCCCATTGATACCGTGAAAATTGACCAGTCCTTTATCCGCGATCTGACTGTCGACGCAGACGACGAAGCAATTGTCCGAGCCATCATCGCAATGTCCAAAAGCCTCAAACTGAACATCGTTGCCGAAGGCGTTGAACACGTGGAGCAGCTATCGCTGCTATCGCAACTCGGCTGCGACATGGTGCAAGGCTATTACTTCAGCCGGCCGCTGCCGATAGAGGAAGCCGATGCGTTCATTGAGAGCATGATCGCCAATCACATCCGCCTGACGCCTCAGGCACACAACAGCCGGTAAAATATCGCATGCCCGCAACGATCGCCATCACCCGCCGCCTTGAATTCGACGCAGGCCATCGCCTACCCAACCACAATAGTCAGTGCCGCAATATTCACGGCCACCGCTACGCCCTTGAAATCACCCTGAGCTCGGAAGTGATACACGAAGAAGGCGCGGCGGACGATGGCATGGTGATGGATTTTAGTGACATCAAACGCATCGCCCATGAAAAGCTGGTCGATCTTTGGGACCATGCCTTTCTGGTTTATCGCGGAGATAAAGTGATGGTGGCGTTTTTGGCCTCAATTTCTGGTCACAAGACTGTCGTCCTCGATGTGGTGCCGACGGCTGAAAATCTCGCGCAGGCTGCGTTCACGATACTCAAAGACGCATACCACGACCGCTTCGGGCACACCCTCGCGCTCATCCGTGTACGCTTGTACGAGACGCCCAACTGCTGGGCCGACGCTATTGCAGAAGTGTAATTTACCCTACGTTGCCCGGAAACGCAGGCTGGCTGCGGGTTTTCATTGGCATGCCGATGAAAGGCGCGCCAGTGCTTGTCGTTGGGCTATACGTGCTTGCAAAAACTAATTGGCTGGCAAACGATCCAAAGTTCCAATCGAACATCGTACTCCCCCTAACCGCAACAGGAGAAAGTAATGCGCAAGTGTCTATTTGCAATTTCCGCAATTGTCATGGCCCTGACGATTGGCAGCGCCACGGCACAGACAAAGCCGGAAGACATCATCAAATACCGCCAGTCCGTTTACAAAGTAATGGGTTGGAATTTTTCACCGATGGCCGCAATGGTCAAAGGCGAAAAGCCTTACGATAAAGAAGCTTTCGCACGCCATGCAACGATCGTGAGCCAGATGTCACCGTTGGCGATGGAAGGATTTGCGGCCGGGTCGGACAAGGGTGCCGATAGCAAGGCAAAGCCTGAAATCTGGACGAAATCGGCGGATTTCAAGGAAAAAATGGACAAGATGGTTGGCGAGTCCAAAAAGCTCGCGGCGATCGCCAGCACGGGCAGTTTCGATGAAATCAAGAAGCAGTTTGGCGCTACCGGCGGGGCATGCAAAGCTTGTCACGACGATTACAAAAACAAATGAGGTGGTATTTATTCAGTTAAAAAAGCCGTGAGCGTCGCGGCTTTTTTTTGCAGCTCGTGCCCAAGTAAACCTGACGCTCCGCCTATTTGTTCAACAGCAGATACGTGGCGGTGGCAACGCAAGCGCCAATGACCCACGCAAGCCAGGCGGGACGTTCCGACTCTTTCTCAGCATCCGAGTTGCTCTCACTCTCTGGCAACATTTTTTCACCTGTGAACATCGCAATAACGAGATTCTCTTTCCTGTAAAAATAGGCGAACGCGATGGCGGCTAGGTGTATGCCGACAAGAATCAGGATCAGGTCAGCGTTCCATTTGTGTAACGTGGTCAGTTGGTCGCTCACCGCTTTGCTCACCAGCCTCGCATAAGGCCCTTCGAGCATGAGATCGTCGTTAGAAAACAGACCTAGCAACGCCTGGATAAAAAGCACACCCAGCATGGCCACAACGCTGATGGCACCGAGGGGATTGTGGCCGACGTATCTCGCCGAGTCACCACGCATGACTCCTTTCGCATACTCGCGCACCAAACCCGGCCGGCGCACGAAATTCGTGAATCTTGCGTGGTAGCTTCCGGCAAAACCCCAGACCATGCGGAAAGCAATCAGGCCCAGTACGGAAAAGCCCGCGCGCCGGTGCCACTCGAGCCAATTGCCGCCGAGCTTGCCGGTAACAAACAGGACAATGAGCAGCAAGACGAGCAACCAGTGAAAGAGGCGCGTGGGAATGTCCCACACGCGCGTTCGCGCCGTTGATTGCATTTCGTTCAAGCGATGAATTTTTTCAGTAAACGCCTCGACTACTTTGACATCTCGATCCGAATCAATTCACCCTTCGGCGCATCGGTCAGCAAATACAGATTGCCGTCCGGTCCTTGCCGTACATCGCGGATACGACCAAGTTTGCCGTCGAACATGCGCTCTTCGGAAACCACTTTATCCCCGTTGAGCGTCAGCCTGACCAGCGTTTGTTTGGCCAGAGCACCGACGAACAGGTTGCCTTTCCAGTTCGGAAAATTATTCGCGGTATAGAAAGACATTCCGGATGGCGCAATCGACGGCACCCAGTAATACAGCGGCGCAGTCATGCCCTCCTTGGCGAAGCCTTCGCCAATTTTCGTACCGCTCCCATAGTTTGCACCGTAGGTGACCACCGGCCAGCCGTAATTGGATCCCGCAGTAAGGATATTGATTTCATCGCCCCCTTGCGGCCCGTGCTCGTGTGCCCAAACCCTGCCGGTGTCCGGATGCAGCGCCGCACCCTGCATATTGCGATTGCCCCAAGTGAAAATTTCCGGTCTGGCGCCCGGCGTTTTCACGAATGGGTTGTCGCTTGGCACGCGCCCGTCATCGTGAAGGCGAATGCTCTTGCCCGCATGGTCGTTTAATTGTTGCGCGCGATGCGCAGCGCCCTTGTCCGGACTATCGCCGCGATCACCGAGCGTGATATATAGATAGCCATTTCGATCAAACACGATGCGCGATCCGAAATGATGGCCAGCCGCAGATTTGGGCTGCATCCGGAACAACACCTCGACGTTTGTCATCACCGGCGCGTAACGCGTGCCGCCCAGTTTGCCGCGTGCAAGCTCTGTGCCGTATTCGCCGGGCTTACCTGCGTTGTAGGTCCAATAAATCCACCCATTTTCTGCGTACTTTGGGTGCAACGCCACATCGAGCAAACCACCCTGACCGTGCTCGGTCGCTTGCGGAATTCCCTCGATAGGTTTCTCAACAAGCTTGCCATTTTCAAAAATGCGCATGGTGCCACGACGTTCGGTGAGGATCATTCGCCCATCCGGCAGGAACGCCATTCCCCATGGGTGATAGAGTCCCGCGACAACGGAAACGGCGCGCACCGTGTATTGCTCGGTTTTGAAAACGCGCTCAGTGGACGTACTTTGTGCAAGTGCGGGTGTCATCGCAAGACACGCGGCCATTACCGTCAGGCAACAGGCGATCGAGAAATCTTGATGTCTCATAATGGAGAATATTCCAAGAGGGAATTGGAGGCGGAAATGGCGAGAGAAAATCAATATTTCACGCTATGCCGTTTCGTTCATCATCTGTTTGATCGGCTTGATTCCCGCCAGCATCTTCGGGTCTTGTTGTATGGCCCATAAATCCAATGCTGCTTGCATGCGCAGCCAACTGTCAGCCGTGGTATTGATTAGCTTGGCGATTCGTGCCGCCATTTCAGGAGTGAGAGGACGCTTTTCATGCAGGATCTCCGACACGGTCAACCGCGACACGCCGAGCCGTAACGCGAACTCTGTCTGTGTCATGGACAGCGCGGGCAACACATCCTCTCGCAATACTGCACCAGGATGGGTGGGACGGCGGTTCTGGTCTCTCATCGATTTCATTAGTGATAATCCTCCAAATTCACGTTGATTGCATTGCCGCCTGCGAAGCCAAATGTGATACGCCAATTGCCACTCACGCTGACCGCGAATTCGCCATTGCGCGCGCCTTTGAGGGAATGAAAGCGGTAACCGGGCAGGTTCATGTCTTCCGGTTTCACTGCACCCTCAAGGCAATCCAGCATGCGCTCAATGCGGGCTTCGTGCTGGGCGCGAATGCCGCGATGGTCGCTACGTTTGAAAAACCGCTCAAGGCCGCGGTGCGTGAAGTTGTTGATCATCAACGCCGTCATCCAATAAAATCTATTGTAATCCAGTGAATTACAATTGGCAAGGTCAAAACGAGGCCCAATACGAGTGTTCACGAATGTAGCGGGCGAACGTCAAGGGTTGAGAGTGAGCCCCAGAAAGCAAAATCCCCAGTGAGAACCGGGGGTTTTTGAACAATTACGGACATCTACGAACACCAATCTGGCGGAAGCGGTGAGATTCGAACTCACGGAAGAGTCTCCCCTTCGCTGGTTTTCAAGACCAGTGCCTTAAACCGCTCGGCCACGCTTCCATCTTTGCACCCTATTTAGCCCCGGCCAATTTCGCTATCGCGAAATCGCCGTTCACCGGCGCGTTCCAGTGGAACGCGAAACCCCGGCTCACCCACTCGGCCACACCTCCAATATTTGTCGATATTTTAACATTCACCCCGACATTTTCTTCCGCAGAAACAACGCATCTTGAAACTTTTTGCTGTAGCCTATACTCTTACTTTCGTATTCATCGTTTCAGGAGAAATCACCATGGCGCTCAACGCCCCCGTCATCACCTCGGCCGGCACGCTGGCACCCGCGCAGAACCGGGTTTTACGCAATACCTATGCCCTGCTCGCATTGTCACTCCTGCCCACCGTCATTGGTGCCTGGCTGGGCGTGCAGCTCAAGTTTACTTTCCTGGCCGGTAACCCGCTGATCGGCTTCATGCTGTTTCTGGGCATCGCGTTCGGTTTCTTCTATGCGATTGAAAAAACCAAGAACAGCGGGTGGGGTGTTGCGATCCTGCTGGGCTTCACGTTTTTTATGGGGTTAATGCTGTCGCGTCTGGTCGGAAGCGTACTTGGCCTGAACAACGGCGGTACGCTGATCGCGACTGCCTTTGGTGGCACCGCTGTAATATTTTTCGCGATGGCGTCACTCGCAGGCACCATCAAGCGCGACCTTTCCGGCATGGGCAAGTTTTTGATGATCGGTGTGCTGCTGCTCATCGTCGCCGCAGTGGCAAACATTTTTCTGCAAATGCCCGCCCTGATGCTGACGATTATGGTGCTGGCTATCGGCATCTTTTCTGCCCTGCTGCTGTATGACGTAAACCGCATCATCACCGGCGGCGAAACCAACTACATCAGTGCGACGTTGGCGATCTATCTCGACATCTACAATATCTTCAGCAACCTCTTGGCCCTGCTTGGGATTACCAGCGGCGACTAGTTTTTGCAATACGATGATTCAAGTGAAAAAGCGACCTGCGGGTCGCTTTTTCATTGTGTGGATTTCAAACTCCAGCGTTGGCGAGGCTTTCAGGCACAAAACTTCTGTGAAGGCGCGCCAGTGCTAGAGTTTTCTGTATTTACACTGGTATCCAAATTCACATAAAAGTGTGGAGTTTTGTTGGGTTAGGCGAAGCCGTAACCCAACACGATCTCGGCATTTGCGACCGCTGTTGGGTTACGACGCTGCGCGTCTAACCCGACCTGCGAACTGTTAATCGCGCTCAAAAAGCGCGATCGACTCCACATGCGCCGTATGCGGGAACATATTCACGACTCCAGCCGCTTTCAACGTAAATCCTTGCGTGTGAACGAGTAAACCAGCATCACGCGCCAGGGTACCGGGGCTGCAAGCGACGTAGACGATACGCTTAAGTTCCGGCCGCAAGTCGGCCCCGAGCAACTTGCATACTTCCAGCGCGCCATCGCGCGGCGGATCGATCAGCATCTTGCTTACAGCGGGGATTTGCTTCATCGCCGTTTCCTGGTCTGTATACAAATCCGCCGCAAAAAAACGGGACACATGAGACAGATCATTTCGTGCTGAGTTGTCGGTGGCGCGTTGCACCAGAGATTGGCTGCCCTCGACACCGATGACATTGGCACCCAGCGCAGCGATTGGCAAACTGAAATTGCCCAATCCGCAGAACAAATCCGCGATGTCCTCGCCCGTTTGCGGCTGGAGCAAATCCATCGCGCGTTTGACCATCAGCCGGTTGACCGCATGATTCACCTGTGTGAATTCTGTGGGACGAAAATTCAATTCGAGCCCAAACTCTGGCAATACATACGTGAGTTCTGGGGCGTCCAGCGGATACCACGGCAGCGCCGTGTCGGGCCCCTTTACCTGCACCCACCACTGAATCTTGTGCTTATCGGCAAACGTCTTCAGTTTCGATTCGTCGCTTGCCGTCAGCGGTTCGAGCAGGCGCAACACCAATGCGGTAACAGCGTGCCCGACAGCAACTTCGATCTGCGGAATGCGGTCCCGAATATCGAGCGTGCTCATCACCTCACGCAGCGGATCGATCAGCCGTCCCACGCCACCAGCAAGTACTACACACGAATGCATGTCAGCGACATAGCTGGATTTTTTCTCCCGGAAGCCAACCAGCACGCCGCCCTTTTTTGCCACGTAATTAACGGAAAGCCGCGCACGATGACGATATTCCCACTGTGCCGCATAAATCGGCGGCAAAATTCGTTCCGGCGTGACCTTGCCGATCCGGGCGAGATTGTCCTCGAGCACGCGCTGCTTGGCTGCAACTTGCAGGGATGGGTCAACGTGCTGCATCACGCACCCGCCGCAGATTTCGTAGAAACTGCACCGCGGTGCAATACGCTCCGGTGAGGCGTGCAATATTTTCAGCAACTTTGCAGTTTCAAAGTTTTTCTTTTTGCGCGACGGCTGATACGTAACCAGTTCACGCGGTAGCGCGCCTTCGATGAATACGGCTTTGCCATCGACATGGGCAACACCACGGCCTTCGTGGTCGAGTGATTCGACGCGCGCCGTCGGCGCTGGCAGGGCTGGAGAATTCATGTGCGAATGGGGGCGGAAATACGGAAAAGTCGATCAGCGCAGGGCTTCGTGAGAGCGCGCATTATACGTTGCGCATTGGTCAATCGTCACAATGAAAAGGGGCACCGCACGGTGCCCCTTTTTTTTCGTCGCGAAAGTCTGGCTCTACGGCTTCTGACAATCCGGTCGAAACGTGTCAAATGTCTGTCGCTGGATATTCTTTGTGACCGATACACCGTTGACATCGTAGATAAGCCGCGCGGGAGGCTGCGGAGGTTCGCCGACCGGGAACTCTAGCCGCATGTTACCCACTTGCGTGAGGTTCGACGGGCCAATAGGTGTGAATGGCACGGCATCGAAATTTGGCCCCGTTGTACGGAAGAGTGCTCCTGAAAAATTTTGTGTCCCCGCAATCCGGTCGCCTCGCGAAAGGATGAGCCACATGCCCTTTCCTGCAGCATCGTAGGTAAACAGCGTGCCAAAAATAATGTCGCTCTGATGTGTCAGGTTAATGCCCCAGCCCGATTCGTTGGGGTTCCACCACAGATCCTGATAGTTGTCGTTGAAGGTACGATTGGTACCCGAAAACGTGCACGTCGGCTGAGTGGCGAACGTCTGCTTGCTGATGTTTTTGGTAACCGTCCGAGTGCCGACGTTATAGGTAAGTGTGCCGTTGTCCGGTCCGGAAAACACCAGCCGCATACGGCCCACTTCGGTGAGATTTGCAATCGTGATCGGCGTGAAGGGAATGGCGTTAAACGCGGGCCCCGTCGTCCGATACAAAATCCCTTGATAGCTGCCATCGGCCTGCCGTTCACCACGGCTAAGGATCAACCAGATGCCCTGACCGGCATCGTAGGTGAACAGTGTGCCGAAAATGATGTTGCCCTGGTGATTGAGGTTCATCCCCCAGCCACTTTCCGCCTCGCCAGCCCACCACAGCGAAGTATAGTTGGTCGTCGCCGTACTGAATGTCGCGGTCACGCTATACCCGCCTGGCGTCAGGTCGGTCGGCACCCAGGGGGCGACGTTCAGGTAATACGTGCCCGGCGTGACCGGCCAAGTTATACCGAAATCATTTGAACCAATATCCGCGTCATCGTCGGTTGCGTTGTCATTCCCATTGGAGAGCGTTTTGCCATTGGAATCCAGCAATCCACCAATCAAGTCATATCCCCCAGCCGACCTCACGTAGAGGGTTCCGGTCTGCGCCACATCGATGCGGAAAGTATCGATGTCGCCCACATAATTTAACGTCGCTGTCCTGGGTACGTCGAACGTAAGCGCTGGGGTCGAAGGCCCGGGCTGGTTGGGGAAGTCGTCGGCAGGATATGCAGTGCCATTAAGTATCGGTGCGATTTGTGGATAGAGATAATCAAAACGCCCGTAGTTGGCATTCTCCGTTGTGTTGGTACAAGACAAACCACCGGCGCCGTTACGCAAGGTTGAGCTGGAAAGCACACCGCGCAATTGCAGGGACCCATTACTAAGCGTGAACAGTCCGGACCCGGAAGAGCCGCCCTCAATGATGCCGCGGCTGAACAAGATGCCGTACATCTGCTGTACGTAGCCTTGCAACCGAATCAGGCCATCGGTGGTGCCCGGCACGGATACGCTGCCGAAGGCTGCCTTCATCAAGTCGCCGGCCGGATGACTCAGCGACACGATTGCCGAATTTACAGGCAGTGCGCTCGCATTCCATCCAGCGAAAACCGAACCCGCAGGTGGTGAAGTATTCAATCGCAGTAACGTGGAGTCGACGAACTGGTTGGTAAAAACGAGTTGCGCGCCACCGCTCACGTTCACGACATCGCTACGCACTGTTCCGCCACAAGCGCTGGCCTCGTAGAACCAGCGCGTTTGCAGGCTCGATGCCTCTGCCTGCGTGGAAATGCAATGATTTGCGGTCAGAAAAAAATCCTGCTGGATCGGCGAGTTCAGCAGCGTTCCAGTACACGCGTAAAAGCCGCCGCCACTGGCAAAATTCATGCGCGCGACAGATTTACGGCGCTCCGCGATCGCGTTGCCATTCACGGGGTCGTCGCCAATCGGGCATGCCACGTCCACGGTGCAGGTACCTGCCGCAGCCGTGCTTTGCGCGGGTTTAGCGGGACCCTTTTCCGAGAACGGGATTTCCTCAAAATGCCCGACCTCCTCGACCTTGATCATGAGCCCGTCCACTTGTTGTGTCGTGAATAACTCAACAATCTGTGACGGACCATCGGTAGCCGGGGTCCAGATTTGACCAATTAGCGCCACGCTCAGTGGCACGTGTTGGGCTTCATCGCCGAATCGAGCGACAACACGCAGTTCGCCTTGCGTAAGGCCCGCCGGGAGCTGTAACTTCGCACGGATGCCTTTTGCGCCCGCAGATGTAATGCGCAAATGAGTGACGTTTCCCCCGCCGGCAACTGCTTCCCATTTCGCAACGACCGCTTCAGCGCCGCTTGGAAATATCGACCCTACGCGCTTCGGCGCAGAACCCCGCACCGGCGGGACCTTGATACCGAGCATCGCCGACAACCCAGACGCGGGCGCGTATTTTTCGCGCTGTGTGGCCGTTTCCAGCTGCGCGGCACTCGGTGCCAGTTCGATATTGACGAAAGGTGCCGAGTTTGAACGCAACGTCACCTTCTCCTCGGGTACACCGCTCAACTTTACCCGGCTAGGCATTTCTGCGGCGCTGACCGCAGCGGCTGCTCCCACCGAAAAAAGCCCGATAGTAGAAACCAGCACCGCATTCAACAACACCGTTTGGATACGCATCTTCAACACCTCGTTTTCATTCTGCACTCACTACGGTAGAAACACATGCACCAGGCGTTGCAAGCCCAGCCACTGTTGCGCCCAAAATCCGCGACCATATTCTTTCCCGTCAAGCTGATCGCGTATGCCTGTAGGTGGGTAGTTGTTTTCAAAATTTGCGGTACGAAACAAGACATCCCATATCGGGAACAACACAGCAAAATTGACGCCGCGCGTCACGCCCTCATGCCCGACACCAATGCCGTGATGAAAACGATGGAATCTTGGGCTGACCAGCAGATACTCCCCAATACGACCGAACGATACCTTCAGATTCGCATGGGACAAGCTCTCGATTACACGGGTGGCAATCACGATAGTAACAAACTGTGCCGGCGCCACACCAATCAACAGCGCCACCAACGCAAACGCGCCGTCCATGACAAAATCATCGAGCAGATGATTTCGGTCGTCCGACCAAAAGCTCATCTGCCGCTGCGAATGATGAAGGCTGTGCAACGCCCACCATAAATTAATTTGATGCTGCGCCCGGTGTAGCCAATAGGCGACAAAATCGAGGATGACAAGGTAGAAAAAAAACGACAGCCACGGCGAATCATTGAGAAATGGCAGTGCATCTTCCAGCTTCCACGGGATGATGTCGTGCATGCGCAGAGCGCCATCGAGCTTATCGACGACTGGAGCCAGCAACAAAAACATCAGCAAAGGTATGAAGCCGAGGCGATGAAGCATGGTGTAAATCACATCGACACGCTTCGCACCGTCATCGCTTTGCACTTCTGCCGGGTACCATTTTTCCAGCAGGCCGAAAACCACGGCAAGCATGGTCACTTCGATGGCGCCGATGAGAAAAAATTCAGTGCCGTCGAACGCTTGCTCCGCGTAGCCGCCCAACCCCAGCTCGTGCAATACCGGTAGAACGCCGGTTTCAAATACATGCCCGTGCAGCGCGGCAAATTGCTCGGTCACAAAGCTGGTAAGGGCATCAAACATCTACTTTTTCCATCGCTGGTGCTCGGTAATTCGGGCAAAACACAGACCTTTGGCCTTCAATCCGGTAATGAGTTCATCGAGGCGAAGATAAAGTGGATCCTTGCGCGACCAGATCCCCAAGTGCCAGAGCAGAATATCGCCGTCCTTGACGTTGCGAATCTGTGCCTTGATCAGTCCATCGGAGGGAAATTTTTCGCTTGGCAGCTCATCACCGGAAAAACCACCCGGTGTCCAAGGCACATGAACAAAACCGCAAGATTTGGCAAATCGCGTCACGTTTGGCGTGAGCTTGCCTCCTGGCGCGCGCCAGATGCCGTCGAATCCCCTGCCAGTCATTTTCCTGAACTCGGTTTCCGGTTGCCTGAGCTCCGCACACACGCTAGCCGCATCGAGCATGTCGCCGGATGTCGCACCCGCTGGCACGTAGCTAACTTTGTCGGCGCCGATATCACGTCGGAAAACCCAGTGTCGCCAGGTATGCGAGCCGAATGCATGTCCCTCGTCTGCACGCGCTTTCCAGAAAGCCGTCCATGAGGTGTCTAGCGAGGTGTCGCCACGCGTGGTCTTTTCGTTGGCCAGAAAAAAAGTGGCTTTGATATCGTGTTTTTTTAGCACTGCCGCCATTTCTTCTGCGGGTTGCATATTACCGGTGTCGATCGTGAGGTAAATCGTACCGGTGCAACTGGCTGCTTCCACACCAGCGGAAATCAAAAGCAACAACGTGCCGGCAACGAAATGCCTCATGTCAGCAAAACCTATTTACGCGCCGCATGACTTGCGAAATAGATGCCGTGCGGCGACTTACCCACCGGAATCTGTTTGACGATCTTCTTCGTCACCATATCAACAATTGTCACTTTCTTGATCCAGCGCGAAGTAACCCAAAGTTGCTTGCCGTCCTTGGTCAGTTCCATACAGTCAGGCCCGCCCGGCACATCGATGGTGTCGATCACCGCTAACGTCGATTGATCGATGATATTGACTGTATTCGATACGCGGTTGCTCACCAGCAGGCGATTGCCGTCACCCATCGGCAGGAAATTATGGGCACCCTTGCCCGTGGTGATTTTCTTGACCGTCTTTTGTGTGCGCCAGTCGATTACTTGCACGTAATCCTCGCCGGTCATGCCAATGAGGGCGTACTTGTCATCCGGTGTCAGCCACACACCTGCGGGCATTTTGCCGACCGGCATTTTCCATTTCAAAGATTGCGTATTGAGATCAAACGCGGCGAGCTCGTTTGAGTCTTGCAGGGTAATGAAGGCGAGCGAGCTGTCGCCGTTGAATCCGACGTGGCTGGGTGCCTTGGGTGCAAGGAGGCGTTTGATCAAACTGAAATCAGCTCCGTTGTAAATATCGATACGATCCAGCCGCAGACTGACCGAGACAAACCACTTTTTGTCCGGACTGAAACCGATCTGGTACGGATCGGATATTTTGTCCACTCGACGCTTGACCTCGCCCGTCAGCGGATCGAGAAACACCAATTCGTTGGAAGTCGCATTGGCGACAATCAAAAAGCGATCATCGGGTGTTGCCATCAGGTGATGCGGCTCCTTACCGACCGGAAACCGTTTGGTTTCAACCATGGTTGTTTTGTCGATCAGGCTGACAGTACCCTCGCCCGAATTGAGTACGACGACGACTTCGGCGTGTGACGACATGGAATGCAAGTTGAACGCAGCCGCGAGGCCCAGAATCACAATCGATTTCAACAAACGAAAATTCACAAAAAGTCCTTCAAATCACAGCGTTACGAGGCAAATATGAGGTTTACTCAAGGATCCGCATGCTACCATGGTACAAGTGATGTAACGTTTTAGCCTGCACCATCGACGACCTAGTTTTACCCCAGATGACAATCAAATTTTGCTCCCAATGCGGTTCGGGAAAAGTGGAAGTGCGGATTCCGCCAGGCGATGATCGACTGCGCGAAATCTGCAGTAATTGCGGGCATATTCATTATCTCAACCCGAAAATCGTAGTAGGCAGTATTCCCGTTTGGGGTGAACAGATATTGCTTTGCAAGCGCGCAATTGAGCCACGGTACGGAAAGTGGACGCTCCCCGCAGGCTTTATGGAGGAAGGCGAAACGCTAGCCGAAGGGGCCATACGCGAAACGCAGGAAGAAGCAGGCGCGCGCATCACGATTGAGCAGCTCTATGCGAGTTATTCCTTACCTGCGATAAGCCAGGTTTACGTTTTGTTTCTCGCGAGGCTCGACGATCTGAATTACTCGGCCGGAATAGAGAGTCTGGAAGTAAAACTTTTCATGGAGCAGGAAATCCCTTGGAACGAACTGGCTTTCGTCACTATCAGCGAGGCACTCAAACGCTATTTTGCCGACCGTGTGAGGGGA
>JANYHZ010000012.1 GCA_025362135.1 Betaproteobacteria bacterium
CCAAAGCCAGACGTTTAATCACTCAAAGCAATTAACAGGTAATTTGCAGCTACCTTGCGGTAACCGCTGATACCTACTAATTTTTACTTCTTGTGAGCACTTCGATATGTTGAGTTCAAACCCTGCATTCACTTCCAGCCAGGTTATCAACCTAGCCTTCTACTAACCAGCGCCTTTGACAGCACCAGCTAATCCGTCAACACAGGGCACTCAATCTACCCAGCGCCCACATCTATCGATTGTCTTGTTTTTAAAGAACGATTCGCACTGCATTCAGTTGGAAACAAACTTTGGTTGCGGGGGCAGGATTTGAACCTGCGACCTTCGGGTTATGAGCCCGACGAGCTGCCAGACTGCTCCACCCCGCGCCCGAACTGATGAATTACGAAGAACCGCAATTATAGCCATACTTCACGAACTCGGTCAACACTTTCTCCACTTTCTCCTGTGTCAAATCGTTATCACGTTTGCAAATCACGTTACGATTGATGCACAAACAAACATGCTTCGGGATATTTCCAATTGGACCAGCTAACCAACGTTGCCTTGGCGCTCGCCCTCGCGTGGGCCAGCGGCATTCGCCTGTACGCAGTGTTATTTCTGATCGGCCTGACGGGACACTTCCACTGGTTCGACTGGAGTGCACCGAAGAGTTTCGAATTACTTTCGCATCCGCTGGTACTCGGCAGCACAGGCTTCATGCTTTTTATAGAATTTTTCGCCGATAAGATTCCAGCGGTCGATACAGTTTGGGACGTTGTACACACCTTCATCCGCATTCCTGCAGGCGCGCTGCTTGCGGCTGGAGTCATGAGCGCTACAGACGGCCCCGCCTGGGCATTAGCGGCGGCACTACTCGGCGGAACGATTACAGCCGGGACGCATTTCATGAAAGCTGGTGGGCGGGCCGCGATAAACACATCGCCTGAGCCAGTCACAAACTGGACCGCATCCTTTGCTGAGGACGCCGTTGTCCTTGGCGCCTTGTGGCTCGCCATCCAACATCCAGTAGCGTTTCTAATTCTGCTGATGATGTTTGTATTGCTGATGATCTGGCTGTTGCCAAAGCTTTATCGATTCATACGCTCAATTTTTATACGCATTGCAAGCCTATTTGCAAATCGAACTGCCGCCACCAGATAAACTAAACAGCCCGACGTTCGATAAATGCCTGCGCCAGCGTTCCGGCATCGACATGTTCAAGTTCGCCACCTACCGGTAATCCGCGTGCGATACGTGAGACTTTCAGGCCCTGTACTCCCAGCAATTCGCCGATGTAGTGTGCTGTGGCCTCACCTTCGACCGTGAAATTGGTCGCCAGGATCACTTCCTTCACAATGCGGTCGGATGCACGCCTGATCAAACTCTCAAGGTGAATATCCTTGGGGCCAATACCGTCAAGAGGTGACAACCGCCCCATTAACACAAAATACAGCCCGCGATACGTCTGTGTCTGCTCCATCATCAGCAAATCACCCGGTGTTTCCACCACGCAAAGCAGCGATCTATCGCGCCGCGGCGACGCGCAGATTTCGCAAATATCCGCCTCGGTAAACGTGTTGCACATATTGCAATGGCGCACGTTTTCAACCGCATTTTTCATCGACTCAGCGAGACGTCTCGCACCGTCCTGATCGCGCTGCAAGAGGTGATAGGCCATGCGCTGGGCGGACTTTGGTCCAACGCCGGGCAGGCAGCGAAGCGCTTGAATCAACGCTTCAAGTGACGACGGTGGTCGCATAGGATGCTGGCTAGTGGCAATCGCTCAAAACGGCAATTTCATTCCAGGCGGCAGCTGCATGCCCGCTGTCACTCCGCCCATTTTTTCCTGGGACGTCGCTTCAGCTTTGCGCATGGCATCGTTGACGGCCGCTGCGAGCAAATCCTCGAGCATCTCCTTGTCGTCCATCACGCTTGCGTCTATTGAAATGCGCTTCACGTCATTGCGACAGGTCATGATCACCCTGACCATGCCACCGCCGGATTGGCCTTCAACCTCGATGGTCGCGAGCTGCTCTTGCGCCTTCTTCATGTTTTCCTGCATCATCTGCGCCTGTTTCATCAAACCGCCCAATCCGCCCTTCATCATAATTTTTTCCCCCTATGTCTTGGCAGGCCGAATCGACGACGGCAAAACCACTGCGCCGAAATCCTGCTTCAGGCTATTGATAAATGGATCCGATAATATCGCCGCTTCCGCCGCCACCTGACGCTCAGAGCGTTCGCGATCCTCGACGGCGGCAAGACTCTTGCCCGTAACGTCGCTGATACGAATATTCAAACGCAGGTTGCCCCCAAGATACGGCAACAATTCCAATTTCAGTTTTTCCTGGAACGCTTTTTCCGCTAAATGCTTCTGCGCTGCGGGCAAGGCCAATTCCAGAATGCCGTCTGCAAACGACTGGAACTCGCACTGCTTGGCCAGCATGCCGGCCATGCCGTTGAAATTCAGCTTTGCGATAAAGCCGGGCCAGTCGCCATCGAATCCAGTTCCAGTGGGAGCAGCCACTGGAACTTCATACGAGGTCCCCGCCAATACTGGCTCATGGGCACTTTTGTCGCCAGGAGGCCCGCTAATGCTGGGGTATTGCCTGGATTTTTCGTACGTTTTCACGGGCGACGCAGTAGTTTTTGGTGCTGCCGTCAGGCTGCCGTTCGATGTCACCGAGTCCCCGCGCTTGCCACTTGCGAACGAAAGCATGCGCAGCATCGTCATTGTGAAACCTGAGTGCTCGTCAGGTGCCAACGACAAATCGCGACGACCGAGCAACGCAATTTGATAAAACAGCTGCACATCATCCGGTGAGAGCCTCGAGGCAGCGCGGACTATTCTCTGCGCATCCGGCCCATCCGCGACTGAGTCATCCACGCTTTGTACCATCGCAATACGTGCCAGAACGCTTGCGAAATCCTTTAGCGTGATGTCGAACGAAATACTGCGCGAGGCAATTTGGTCGATTTCCACGACCATCGTCTTCGCGTCTTGATCAGCAAGGCAATCAAGCATGGCGAACAAATAGGATTGATCCAGCGCACCAAGCATCGTGGCGACCTGATCGGCTTTCACCTCACCCGCCCCGTAGGCAATCGCCTGATCGAGCAGACTTAAAGAATCGCGCACGCTGCCCTCCGCAGCGCGGCCCAGCATGGGCAGGGCCAGGGGTTCAAACGCGATATTTTCGGCCTTCAATATTTTCGCCAGGTGGGCTTCCAGCAACGGCGACGGCAGATTTTTTAGATTGAATTGCAGGCAACGCGAGAGCACCGTGATTGGCAGTTTTTGCGGGTCGGTGGTGGCGAGGATAAACTCTACGTGACCCGGTGGCTCTTCCAGAGTTTTCAGCATCGCGTTGAACGCCGACTTCGACAGCATGTGTACCTCGTCGATGATGTACACCTTGTAGCGCCCCGACACCGGCGCGTACTGCGCGGACTCCAGCAATTCACGCATCTCATCGACCTTGGTATTTGTCGCCGCATCGACTTCCATCAAATCGACGAAGCGGCCCGAATCGATATCGGTACAGGCCGCGCAAACACCGCAAGGATAAGGTGTAATACCACCCTGGCCATCGGCGCCAACGCAATTCAATGC
>JANYHZ010000013.1 GCA_025362135.1 Betaproteobacteria bacterium
CCAAAGCCAGACGTTTAATCACTCAAAGCAATTAACAGGTAATTTGCAGCTACCTTGCGGTAACCGCTGATACCTACTAATTTTTACTTCTTGTGAGCACTTCGATATGTTGAGTTCAAACCCTGCATTCACTTCCAGCCAAGTTATCAACCTGGCCTTCCACCAACCAGCGCCTTTGACAGCACCAGCTAATCCGTCAACACAGGGCACTCAATCTACCCAGCGCCCACATCTATCGATTGTCTTGTTTTTAAAGAACGATCCCCGCAACAAATTTGTTGCCAACCAGACGCGCTTGCTGCTTGTTTCGCGCTTTTCGAGGAGGATTCGCATTATGCTGCTTTGCAGAAAAACGGTCAAGCCCTTTTGTGAAAAAAGCTTCGTGCAGACCGAAAAATTACTGGACGGTGACTCGCGCGAACTTACGCTTACCGACTTGTGCCACAACAGTCTTGCCTCTAGCGATAGTGAGCGCTTTGTCTGTCACCTTCTCACCGTCCAGTCTGACGCCTCCTTGCTCAATCATTCGATGCGCCTCTGATGTACTCGGTGTGAGTCCCGCTTGCTTGAGCAATTGAGTAATCCCTATCCCGGCGTCTCCTGCGGTCAACGTCACTTCGGGCAGATCTTCGGGAGTACCCCCGTGGTGGCGCGACTCGAAATCCTGCAATGCCGCCTCGGCCGCAGGCCTGGAATGAAAGCGCCCAACAATTTCCTGCGCAAATGCGACCTTAATATCGCGCGGATTACGACCGCCTGTGGTTTCTTTCTTCCAGCCAGTCACGATTTCCAGTGGTTGGAATGAAAGCAGCTCTATATACCGCCACATCATGTCGTCGGAAATCGACATCAGTTTGCCAAACATCTCGCTTGGCACATCGGTAATGCCGACATAATTGTTCTTCGACTTGGACATTTTTTCAACGCCATCCAGGCCTTCGAGCAAGGGCATGGTCAAAATGCATTGGGGCTCTTGACCATATTGTTTTTGCAGTTCCCGGCCCACCAGCAAATTGAATTTCTGATCAGTGCCTCCTAGTTCTACGTCCGCTTTGAGTGCGACCGAGTCATATCCTTGGATTAAAGGATAGAGAAATTCGTGAACAGAGATCGGGACATTTCCTTGGAATCGCTTGGTGAAATCGTCACGCTCCAGCATCCGCGCAACTGTCCAGCGGGAAGCGAGTTGGATCATGCCACGCGCGCCCAACGGATCACACCACTCAGAGTTGTAGCGAATTTCGGTCCTGGTGGCATCCAACACCAGACTTGCCTGTGCAAAGTAAGTCTTGGCATTGGCGTCGATTTGCTCGCGCGTCAGCGGCGGCCTGGTTGTGTTGCGACCACTTGGATCGCCGATCATCGATGTAAAGTCTCCGATCAGATAGATGACGGTGTGCCCTAGCTCCTGAAACTGCCGCATCTTGTTTAATACCACCGTGTGCCCCAGATGCAAATCGGGCGCAGTGGGGTCAAGGCCAAACTTGATCCGAAGTTTGCGGCCACTGGCGAGCTTTTTTCGCATCTCGGCATCAACGATGAGTTCATCGGCACCACGTTTGATGATCGCCAGTGCGGCGTCTATTTCTGCTGAGTCAGTCATGTGCTTTTTGGAAATTAAAGTGCGGAACGGAAATTGCAGGATGACGGTCAAGAGGTTATTCTGATATTCTTCAAAGCCTTGCGATTCTGAACGGTACCAGAAAGCAACTATTTCTCAGGACAACATGACGTTCGCCGAATCTAAAATAGTAGCGCAAATCGTACTCACCCGACTATGGAGGCTGCTTCCCAAACAAGCCCTGGTTGCTGTCACGGTGCTATTTGCACTGCCGGTATTCGGGGTACTCACAGCCTTCGGTGTGGCGTCTGGCACCCAACTCGATAAAATCGAGCGTCGCGAAATTACCGAGTTGTTGACCCTTCCCGCGTTGACCCAGGAACCGACAAAGGCCGAGCAATTTCGGGTCAGCGAACGCGTGCAACGCGGTGATACTGTTGCATCGTTATTGCAGCGTTTGAATGTGGATGACCCGGCGGCATTCGCGTTTCTTCGGACGACGCCAGAAGCAAAAACGATTTTTCAGCTTCGCCCCAATCGCACCCTGCAGGCGACGACAACTGCGGACGGCAAGCTGGTGTCGTTGAATTACCTCTATAGCAGTGAAGAGTATTTACAAGTGCGATTGCAGGATGATGGCGTCCATTTCAGTGCAGAAAAGAAAAAAATGGGGGCTAGCGCACAAGTGGCGCGCAAATCCGGCGTCATCAAATCGTCGCTCTATGCTGCAACCGACGATGCTGGCATTCCCGATGCCGTTGCCACGCAGATTGCGCGCATTTTTTCGACCGACATCGATTTTCACGTTGACTTACGCAAGGGTGACCAGTTTTCTGTCGTCTACGAAATGCTGCATCAGGATGGCGAGGCGTTAGGTGCCGGTCGGGTGCTTTCCGCAGAATTTACGAATAACGGTAAGAAATTTGAAGCGTTTCTCTTCACGGATGCAGACGGTCAGGATGGATATTATTCAGTCGAGGGCCAGAATCGTGCCAAATCCTTCCTGCGTTCACCGCTGGCGTTTTCCCGCGTGTCGTCGGGTTTTGGCGGCCGTGTCCATCCGCTGTTGAAAAACTGGCGGCAGCACACAGGCGTTGATTTTGCCGCACCCCGCGGCACGCCGACATGGGCAACTGCTGACGGTGTCGTGGAATTTGCGGGCGTCAAAGGTGGATATGGCAACGTGATCGAAGTACGCCATTCCGGCGGTGTCACGACGCTCTATGCGCACCTGTCCGGTTTCGCTTCGAATGCACGCAAAGGCATGCGCGTTAGCCAGGGACAAACAATCGGTTTCGTCGGCGCGACCGGCTGGGCGACCGGGCCTCATCTTCACTACGAATTCAAAATTTCAGGTCAGCATCAGAACCCTATGCGCGTCGCGTTACCCAAAGCGGAGCCGCTCGCACAAAAATATATTGCAGCCTTCAAGCAATCTGCACAGGCCCAAATCGCGCAACTCGTGCTATTGCGTGACAGCCGCCCCGGCAAGTTTGAATAGCAAATCATCGCTTTATGCCGGCGTGATGTCTGGCACCAGCACCGATGGCGTCGATGTAATCCTCGCCGACTTTGCAGAAACAGCCCCCCGCGTACTCGGCTTTCATAGCCAGAGTTTCCCGCCAACATTGCGCAACGAGTTGCTGTCGCTGAACGTTGCCGGTGAAAACGAAATTGAACGCAGCTGTCTCGCGACCAACAGACTCGCCACAGTCTATGCGAGCGCCATCTTGACACTCCTTAAAAGCGCCAACATCTCGCCAAAAGATGTTATCGCCATAGGGTGCCACGGCCAGACTGTGCGGCATCGCCCTGATCTGGGATTCACGGTGCAATTGAATAACCCCGCCCTGGTTGCGGAATTGACCAAAATCAGAGTGGTTGCCGATTTTCGCTCGCGCGACATCGCTGCAGGTGGCCAAGGTGCGCCGCTCGTGCCCGCGTTTCACGATGGCGTTTTTCGATCAGAAATAGAGACGCGCGTCGTCGTGAATATCGGCGGCATCGCCAACATCACCGTCCTTGAAAAAGGCAAGCCCGCGTGGGGATTCGACTGCGGGCCCGGAAATTGTTTAATGGATACATGGGTTGACATGAATCTGTCCAGACGATTTGATGAGGACGGCGCATGGGCCATTCAAGGGCAAATTTTGCCGCGCGTGCTCAGCCAATACCTGAACGACAGTTATTTTCGATTGGCACCGCCAAAGAGCACGGGCCGTGACAGATTCAATCTTGAATGGCTCGAGCAAAAATTGACGGGCAGTGAAAATGCGGTCGATATTCAGGCGACCTTGCTCGCGCTTACTGCAGACTCCATCTCGGACCACATAAAGCGCTATGCGCCCGATTGTGCTCGCGTGCTAGTGTGTGGCGGTGGTGCGCATAACACCGCGCTCACGTCGCGCATTGCCAAGCAGTTTCCGCGCGCAAAAATCGGCAAGACCGATGACTTTGGCGTGCCCGCGCAACAGGTTGAAGCGCTGGCGTTTGCATGGTTGGCCAAACAGGCAATAGAGAGTCGGTCGCTGGACCTGTGCGCGACCACTGGCGCGAGACACGCCAATGTCCTCGGCGCGATCTATCCGAAATAGTCAGGCGTTTGCGACTGCCAGCGCCTGATCGATATCCCAGAGGATGTCGTCAATTGTTTCCAGTCCGATCGATAAACGAATCATGTCCGGCGGTACACCTGCCTTGATCTGATCTTCTTCGGCCAGTTGACGGTGCGTGGTTGAGGCCGGGTGAATAACCAGTGATTTTGCGTCGCCGATGTTGGCCAGGTGCGAGATGAATTGCAGACCCTCAATAAATTTCACGCCGGCCTCATAGCCCGACACTGCACTGCCTTTGATGCCGAATGAAAGCAACGCGCCCGCGCCTTTGGGCATATAGCGCTTCACCAAATCGTGATAGCGATTCGCTTGGAGCCCTGGGTAATTCACCCATGCGACCTTGGGATGCGATTGAAGAAACGTTGCCACGGCCATCGCGTTGGTGCAATGCCGCTCCATACGCACCGGCAGCGTTTCGATGCCCTGCATCAGTTGCCACGCACTGAACGGCGCAAGCGTCGGGCCGAAAACGCGCATGACTTCCATCCGCGCCTTCATCGTGTAGGCAAAATCACCGAAGGTTTCAAAAAAGCGCACGCCGTGATAACCAGCCGAAGGTTCAGTCATCGACGGAAACTTGCCATTACCCCAAGGAAATTTTCCACTTTCAATCACCACACCGCCCATGGTCGTGCCATGGCCACCCATGAACTTGGTGGCCGAGTGCACCACAATATCCGCACCGTGCTGCAGCGGCTGGCAAAGATACGGCGAGGCGGCAGTGTTATCGACGATGAACGGCACGCCGGCCTCACGCGCAATTTTGCCAACCGCATCAAGGTCCACCATGTTGATGGCGGGATTACCCAGCGTTTCTGAAAAGATGGCTTTGGTATTGGGACGCAATGCAGCACGAAAATTCTCCGGTTCATCCGGATCGACCAGCGTCGCATCGATGCCAAGTTTTTTGAAATTGACGTTGAGCATCGTGTGCGTGCCGCCGTAGAGCTTGGACGACGAGACAATGTGATCGCCGGTTTCTACAATGTTCAGCAGCGCCACCATAGACGCCGCCTGCCCGCTCGCCGTCGCAACTGCCGCACGACCGCCTTCGAGTGCGGCACAGCGCTCCTCGAATGCCGCAGTGGTTGGGTTTGACAGCCGCGTGTAAACATTACCGAAGGTCTGCAGATTGAATAGCGACGCGGCGTGATCTGCACTATCGAATACAAACGACGTCGTCTGATAAATCGGCAGCGCTCGCGCACCGGTTGCGGCGTCAGGAATTTGCCCGGCGTGCAGCGCGAGGGTTTCGAATCCGAATTGACGGTCTGACATTTGGGGCTTTCATCGAAGTTTGTTTCGAGAGAGTGTAGCGAGAATCCGTGCGCCGCATATTTGAGACAAACACAAGCACCGGCGCATGTCTTCGAGTACTTTCTGACTACGAAGCACGCCAAATGGCGATCTACATGTTGAAATTGTTTCCGGTCATGGGATGCAGCGGATGTTTACTCCCTCTCCTTGGGGAGAGGGCCAGGGTGCGGGGGCGCTGACTGTGAAGCCGGGTGCGTAGTGCGCAACTGCAATCGTCAGTTGATCGACAATGCTTCTTGACGCTATATCGCATATCGATATACTCTGTACAAATGATCCTGACTTTCAAGTGCACCGACACCCAAAGTTTGTTTCAACGCAATCGCGTAAAGCGCTTTGCGAACATTGAGTCAATTGCGCGCCGCAAACTCGATCAGTTGAACGCAGCGGCGACGCTCGACTTTTTGCGAGTACCGCCCGGTAACAGGTTGGAATTGTTATTGGGCAACCGTAAGGGGCAACACGGTATTCGTATCAACGATCAGTTTCGCGTGTGCTTCATCTGGACATCGCAAGGTCCCAAGAATGTCGAAATCGTTGATTACCATTGATGGAGTTTGAACATGGGCAAAAAATTACCCCCCACTCATCCTGGCGAAATTCTGCGCGAGGAATTTATGAAACCGCTGGGTCTTTCCAGCAACGCGCTCGCTCGTGCGCTCGATGTGACGCCGGCGCGCATCAATGAAATCGTGAGAGAACGTCGCGGCATCAGCGCTGATACCGCGCTCCGGCTTGCGCGTTTTTTCAACACCGATGTACAAAGCTGGATGAATCTGCAAACACACTACGATATTCAGTGTGCAGAAGATGCTGCCGGGAGCGCGATTCGGAAAATTGCGCCGCGTAAAGAGGAGGCGCTTGTGGCATAACGACGAGCTCAAAAAAATGTATCCCCTATTTTTAGGCGCGCAACAATTCACGCTGGCCCGTTAAAATTATAAGAAGGAGCATGAAGATAAGCATACGCATACAAGACCTGACGAAAACTGATTTCACCGCCGTCCTCGCGAACCCACGCAAACGGCTGACGATCACGCATCCAGGGAAATTTCTGGAAACGGAATTCATGGTGTCGCACAAACTCAGCGCCAATGCGCTGGCGAATTTTTTGCATGTTCCGACCAACCGAATCACGGCCATACTTAAAGGCAAACGTGCAATCACCGTCGGCACGGCATTGCGACTGGCGCGATATCTTGGTACGTCGGCAGAGTTGTGGCTGAATTTGCAAAAAGACTATGAGCTACGGACGGCTCGCGAAGAAATCGCTGCGAGAATTGATGCGCTGGTTGAACCGATGGCGGCTTGAATTGTTCACGGTCAAGTGAAGGCGCGAAAATGTTTAGCGATTTGTCCCATAGCTATCCTACGCAAAACAATTCACGCTGGCCCCTTAGAATTGGAAATTAGTTGCGGGAGAGTGAAGCGAGAATCTGTTCGCCGCATAGTTGAATCAAACACCAGTATTGATGGGCATTTCCAAGCATTTATATCCCGAGAAGCTCGCCAAATAGCGATCTACGTAATTTTCTACAAGTCGCTCACCTGCGCAGCCAAGCGCTCTAACTTCTGGTCTATTTTTGATAGTTCCTACAGATTTGATTTGACGCCGAGATATTGCAGAATTTGTGCCAC
>JANYHZ010000036.1 GCA_025362135.1 Betaproteobacteria bacterium
GCTATGCTTTGCTACGTGACTCCGAAGGAACATCTCGGCCTGCCGGACAAGAACGATGTGAAGGACGGCATCATGGCGTACAAGATCGCCGCCCACGCCGCTGACCTTGCGAAGGGCCACCCCGGCGCGCAGATTCGCGACAACGCGCTTTCCAAAGCGCGCTTCGAATTCCGCTGGGGCGATCAATTCAATCTCGGCCTTGATCCGGAGAAAGCCAAAGAATTCCATGACGAAACCCTGCCGCAGGAAGGGGCGAAGCTCGCGCATTTCTGCTCGATGTGCGGCCCTCATTTTTGCTCGATGAAAATTTCGCAGGACGTGCGCGACTTCGCGAAGGCGCAGGGCATCAGCGATGAAGATGCGTTGAAAAAAGGCATGGAAGTGAAGGCGGTGGAATTTGTGAAGAAGGGGGCGGAGATTTATCACAAGGCGTAGCTGCTAAGCCCTATTCGCACGGAAAGCGACTATGACCAACGCAGACACAAGCAAAAGCGAAATCGACCGGCTCGGTGTTCGGCTGCGCGAATCAGTGTCGCCCCACGATTTGCGCCTGCTTGATACGTATCGCCTGAGTTTTGCATCCGCATATGAGGAGGTACTGCAAGCGATAAAGACAATGACGGGAATAGATGTGAGTGGGAGGCCGGCCAAATCCACCACTGCCATCGTCGACAAGCTGTCGCGCGAATCAATTCGGCTGTCGCAAATGCAGGATATTGCCGGGTGTCGAATTGTCGTTGCTGACATGGAGAACCAGAACACTTTGGCCGCCAAACTGAGCGCGCTTTTCTTTGACGCCGTTACATCCGATAGGCGCGAAAAGCCGAGCCACGGCTACCGAGCCATTCATATCATTGTTCACCATGCGGATCGTACCGTAGAGATTCAGGTCCGCACGCAACTGCAACACCTCTGGGCGGAGCATTCTGAAAAACTTGCCGATAAGTTTGGGATCGCCGTAAAGTACGGCGGCGGCCCGGAGGATATTCGGCAGCGATTGGAGGCGCTCTCGAAGAACATTGGGTATGTTGAACTCCTTGAGGCGAATTCGGTTAACAACGCCAATTCAGAGGCGGGGCGTATGATACTTAGCAACTTGAAAACAAATGTGCAGACAGCGCTTGCTGACCTATTAACGACTGCGGGGGTGAAGCCGTGATTTTTCTGGTGGAATATGACCGTGATAGTGGGGCGCTCGTCCAACTCTTGAAGTATTCAAATGATAAGCGCGCCGACGCCACGCGCGCACGTCTAAATTTAGAATTGCTCCAGATGAAATCCGACTTGGCGCATGAAATCGTCATCCTTGAAGCGGCTTCCGAGGAACACTTGCGCAGAACACACCGCCGCTATTTTGAACCTATCCGGACATTGGCCGACCCAGACGCTTCGATATTCATGCCTAGAGCTGCTTGAGTCGTGCTGACTTTTCTTAAGTCGGCGCACATTTCTACTTGTGGGATATTCACGCGTTTTTGAACCACCAAACCTGAAAGCTTCAGTGCGGCATTCCCTGTCCCAAATCGGTTCCGCACAGTGGCCGAATGAAATCGGCCATGCTTATCGTATTCTTCCTTCGTAAGCGTAGCCTTCGCTAGCAGATTTGCAATGTGCTTTAAGTCATCCAACAGCACCTGATCTGTACAATTTCTATTTTCGGGTTCGAGTTCGTATTTCATGCCTACATCCCCAAACACACCCTCAAATTCCGCTGCACCGCTTTTAGCGTCGCAACAGGAGTCGCCCCCAGTATTTTCACCTTGCGCGCCTGCCAGTCAATTGTTTGCAATTGAAACGTCAGCACGACACCTGTCGCGCCGCAATTCGCAGGCAGTAATACTTCTGCGGCGTTCGCCGTTGTCGCTGTTCCCTGATGTGACGTGATCGGACACACCATCACGAGCTTGCTCGCATCGTTGTATGGCTTCACAGAAACGACAAGCCACGGTCGCGACCTTTGTTGTTCGTGTCCCTTCGCATCCAACTCTGGCTTGAACGAAATGACGTCGCCCTGCGCGGGCACGCTCATCGCATTTCTTTTCCGCGTGCCTTGCCAACGGATACCAATCCATGCGTTGACTGGCTTTCCTTGACTGCCTCAAAAAATGCATTTGAGTCCGGTGTGGACTCGACGCGTTGAATTACCAGCCGTTTGCCGTCGATAGCCAACTGCACCTTGGCTCCCACTTCGAGACGCATCTGCTTGGCAAAGGCAGCGGGAAGACGAAATGCCAGGCTGGAACCCCATTTGGAAATAGTTTGTGTTGACATAGTTGAATCCTGGTAATGACTATATAAAGAATATACATTAGTCGATGCAAGCGGAGGTGGCCTTCTTGTCAAAAACACGCGCCCCAACATTCACTACGTGTCCGCCGCTTAATATATTGACGAAAAAACACAGATAGACGAATATTTACGGCGTCGCGTTCCGTTGCTTCAAACACTCTGCACCAAAGCCCGCCAACATGCCCATCGACATCGACAAATTAACCCACAGCGAACTGATCGACCTGAACAACCGTGTCATTGCGCGCCTAAACTTTCTGCAACAGATGCGTGCCCACGCTTCCATGCTCGAATTCAGCATTGGCGAGAGAGTATCGTTTCAGCCGGATGG
>JANYHZ010000037.1 GCA_025362135.1 Betaproteobacteria bacterium
AACACCGCTTTGGGGTAGCGCACGACGCGCGTGAAATCGGCGATCGTGAGACTTAAGCCAAGCCCAAGCATGATCACGCCCAGCGCGACGGGTAGCAGTACGCTGGTGATGATCGAGCTTTCCACGAGTTCTCCGCTTGTGGTTTTTATGCGGGTGGCATGGCCGCGGGCAGCCGCTGCGCGCTAAAACTCTTTCACGAGGTGTTGCTGGCGCCGGCTGACTGCCAGCCTTTCCGGAATACCGCGAATCACGACTGCCCAATGTGTGCCGCCGTTATCACCTTTGTCGGTGCCGACGTGACCATCGTCGGCCTCCGCGCCGCCGTCGGCTATTTTTTCAAAGCCGATCACGTCTTTGGTGGAGACTAGGGTATTGCGGTGGATGCGCGTAAATAAGCCGGTGAATTCTTCTTCAAGTTTGGTCAATGACTCTTCGAGCAAAAACTCCTTCTGCACCGTGCGCACGGTTACGTACTTGAGTTCGGCCTTGAGGTATAGCACGTCCTCCACCGGTACCAGCACAATCTTGCCTCGCTCGTGAATTGAGAGGTGTTTGCGCCTCGACTGCGTTGCCTCGGCGATCGCCTCGGCCTGTACCGGTTTCAGCGCGATGGCTCTACCTAGAGCGCTTAGCAGGCGTTCCCGCCGGATGGGTTTTAGCAGGTAATCGATGGCGCATAGTTCAAATGCTTTCACTGCGTATTGATCGAACGCCGTGACAAAAATGAGTTTAGGAGCTGCCTCCATCCGGGCGACATGGCGCGCAACTTCCAGCCCATCCATCACCGGCATGCGGATATCGATGAGCACAATATCGATGCCACCTTTGTTGATGATCTCGATGGCTTCGACGCCATTGGCCGCTTCGTCGGCAATCGTCAGGGGGAACTGGTCGCGACAGTCGTCGAGCAGATCGCGCATGCGACGACGCGCCGGGGCTTCGTCATCAACAATCAGTATTCGGGCCGAAGAATGGGGCATCGTCGTTACGTGCGATGGCAGCAGCTATAGGTCTTGCGTTCGTACGGGCAGTGTAATTGTGACCACATAGGTTTCATCCTTTACCTCCGCTTTCAAGCTCGCTTCAGCATCGAAGTGTAGCTGCAAGCGCTCCTTGATGTTAGCAATCGCCATGCGATTGCCTGAGACGTGTGTTGACCCGGCATGAAATGGATTGGTGAGCCGGATGCTGAACTGCTTGCCCTTCGGCAAGACTTCAATGGTCAGCGTACCCGGTACCTGTCGGGGCTCAATGCCGTGATAGACCGCATTTTCGACCAAAGGCTGCAAAATCAGTGGCGGCACGAGGGCATCGACCGGCACTGCGCCAATTTTCCAGACGACCACAAGCCGCTCGCCGAGACGAATGTCCTCGATTTCAAGGTAGCGTTTGCACAACGTTATTTCGTCGGCCAGGGGGGTGAGCTCGCGATTGTCGGCCATCAGGACGCGAAACAACTCCGACATGTCTTCGAGCATCCGTTCGGCGCGCTTGGGCTCGGCGCGGATCAGGGACAAGACGGCGTTGATGCTGTTGAACAGAAAATGTGGGCGGATACGAGCCTGCAGTGCCTGCAAACGCGCTTCCGTCAGCGCTGGCGAAAGTGCACGGGAGCGCAGGTTGAAATAAAACAGCGCAAAGCCGGTCGCGAAGGCGATGAAGAAACCGTACTGCCAGAGCGAAGCGGGCTCGGCGAATGGTGTGATGATATGCAGCCACCACCAGAACAGGGCACCGACGATGGCTTCGAGAAGCGCGAGGGCGACAATACCCTGCCAATAGGCAAGTTTGGCGAGAAGCCGTCGGCACGCACACATAGCGAGCAGCGAGAAAATGATCGCCGGCTGCGCCACCGCCGAAATGTACAGAAATTGCTGCCAGAGATCGCGCACGTCCGTGCGTACGACAGCGGCGGCGATGCAAAGCAGATTTACGACCATCATAAGCCGCAAGATGATACCGAGGTTGCAAAAATCCGGCAGGCGCGCCGTCACGGGTTTGAGCGCTGCGGGATGACTCTGACCTGGAGAGTGATGCTTTATACTCGTCATGGCTCGATTGTGAGCGAATTTTCTACATATTGACAATTCCATATGTCGAATAAATCAGACCAGCAAGGCGATTCTGGCCCTAGTAGCGCAGCCACCAAAAGCCATTTTTCAGGACGGTTTTCGGAGCCCGTAACTGAACTCGTCAAGCGTTTCACCGCATCGGTCACGTTTGATCAGCGCCTGGCTTTCGTGGATATCCAGGGCTCGCTTGCCCACGCGAGAATGCTCGCGAGGCAGGCGGTGATCACACCGCAGGACTTGGCCGACATTGAGCGTGGCATGCACGAAATCGAAGCGGATATTGGTGCCGGTCGTTTTGAATGGCGAATCGATCTTGAAGATGTCCACATGAATATCGAGTCGCGGCTGATCGCGGCTATCGGCGACGCGGGCAAGCGGCTCCACACGGGGCGCTCGCGCAACGATCAGATCGCCACCGATATTCGGCTGTGGCTGCGCGGCGAGATCGATGGACTCGTTGCGCTGCTTCGTGCAATGCAACGGGCGCTGGTGGGGCTGGCCGAAAAACACACAGACACCATCATGCCCGGCTTCACGCATCTGCAGGTTGCCCAGCCAGTCACGTTTGGCCATCACGTCATGGCTTACGTGGAAATGCTCGCGCGCGACGAGGCGCGAATGGTCGACTGTCGCAAAAGGGTGAATCGCCTACCGCTGGGCGCGGCGGCATTGGCGGGTACCAGCTTTCCGATTGACCGTGAATCTGTCGCGGTCGAGCTAGGGTTTGATGGCGTTTGCGAGAACTCGCTGGACGCCGTTTCGGATCGCGATTTCGCCATCGAGTTCGTTGCCGCAGCAGCGCTGGTGATGACGCACCTTTCGCGATTTTCGGAGGAGCTGATCATCTGGATGAGCCAGGGTGTTGGTTTCATCGACTTGCCGGATCGATTTTGCTATTCGTCTTCCATCATGCCGCAAAAGAAAAACCCCGATGTGCCGGAACTGATTCGCGGAAAAACCGGGCGGATAAACGGGCATCTGGTAGCGCTCTTAACGCTGATGAAAGGCCAGCCACTCGCCTACAACAAAGACAATCAGGAAGACAAGGAACCGCTTTTCGACACAGTAGACACGGTGCGTGACTCGCTCACCATCATGGCGGATCTTGCTGCAGCGATTGAAGTCAAACCTGGGCGGATGGCAGCTGCGGTCAGACGCGGATTTGCCACGGCGACTGATTTGGCAGACTACCTGACCAGGAAGGGGATGGCGTTCCGCGACGCGCATGAGGCGGTCGCCTTGGCAGTTCGGGACGCGGAAAAGATGGGAAAGGATTTGGCGGAATTGCCGATCGATGTTTTGCGCGGCTATTCGAGCTTGGTGGGCGAGGATGTCTATGCCGTGTTGTCGCCGGAGGGATCGGTGGCAAGTCGGAATCATATTGGCGGAACGGCACCGGGACAGGTACGGTTGGCGGTCGAGCGGGCGCGGAATCGATTGGCGTAACTGTGGTGGTCGCGCCAGGATGGGCGCGCTGCGAAACCTGGACGCCTGGCTTCACGGGACTGACGAATCTTCAGGGCGCTGCCATAAACTCTTATCGCTTGTGTCGTCTATTCTTCATCTTCTTCAACGCCGCCGCCCTTCTCTTCATACAACCAGCAAATCTTTCGCGCTTCCGGTCCCGACAACCTGTCCCCCATCAACCCGCATCGATATGCCCGCGCGGAGAGCCGCTCAAAATGCCGACAGCCGTTGCAGGTACCAAACGGCTGGCCGTCGTTATCCGACTGGAACGTGGTGAGCGTTTCGCGCAATGCCGAAACGGCGTTGCGGATACGATTGGGGCTGATGTTGCGCGTGGCATGCTGCCAGGCACTTTGCGGCTGGGCATCATACAAGAACTGCTCACCACTGGTGGAAAGGCGCAGCCGCACCACCCGGCGGTCGAGATCGTCCTGATAGCGCTCGATCAATCCGCGCCGATCCAGCAGCAGCAGGCTTTGCGACATCGTGCCTTTGGTAAGCCCCAGATATTCCGCCATCGCTTGCGGCGTGTTCGAGTAGCGATTGGCGCGCGTAAGGTATACCAGTGCGTGCACGTGCACGGGCTGCAATTGCTCGTCTGCACCGGCGCGTCGAAACTCCGCACGCAGCAGGTTTCCAAGACGCTCGACCAGTTCCAGAAGTACTTCCGGGCTTTTATCCATGCCAGTTGTTATCGTTATTCGGGCCGTACATTTTTAACGCCGTGAATCGCTTCCTGCAAAAAATAGTTTCGAGTCGATACTTTGCAAGGTCTATTTTTAACCAAGTATTTTTGGTATTGATTCGATACTAAACTGCGCGGCCACTTTTATCAAGCGGCATTTTCGCGTGTTGCAAAAATCAAATTGTGATTGACATCACAATTCCGCTCTGTTCCGAGATAACGCGTGCGAGCAGCGCTTCAAGCGGCTCATCGCTACGCGTATCCCGCCATTCCGCGCCATTGAAGCGAAAATGAAAGCCGCCGGATTTCGCGGCCACCCAGAGTTCGCGATTGAAGGTCTGTCGATTGACGATCACCTTGCTATCGTTCTCGAATGTCAGCGTAAGAATGCCGCCGGAGATTTCGCTATCGATGCCAGGACCATCGGCATCGAGCGCAGATTCTATGGCGGCGAACACCGCCTCCACGCGCGCGTGAAATGCGCTCTCATCCAGCAGAAAAGGCGTATTCATACCCGTGATACCATCCTTTCAGATCGTTCAAACTCTCTCAAAGTCCCTCTGCCATGCGCTGTATTGCCATTATTTTAGCTGCATTGATCTTCTCGTCGTCCATTGCTGCGTGCGGGCAGAAGGGTGCCCTCAAACTGCCGCAAGAGACGCCCGTTGATACGCGTAAAGCAATCCCGCCCGGAGCCGAAAAATGACGGCATCGTTGGCCACGTTTGCCGTCCATCGTGCCGATAGCGGCGGCGAACTGATGATGGAAGGCGCGTTATTGAACGACATCGCGGAATGCTACGGCACGCCGTGTTTCGTCTATTCCAAAGCGGCGCTGACGACCGCCTTTCAGCGTCTTGACGGCGCCGTGAAGTCTGCCCGTAACGGCAGGCCCTATCTGATTTGCTACGCCGTCAAGGCCAACTCCAACCTTGCAGTACTGAGACTCTTCGCAAGCCTGGGGGCGGGTTTTGACATCGTCTCCGGCGGCGAATTAATGCGCGTACTCGAAGCCGGCGGCGAACCGAAAAAGGTGGTGTTCTCAGGACTGGGTAAGACTGCGGCTGAGATGAAATTGGCGCTTGAGGCTAACATCAAGTGCTTCAACATAGAGAGCGAGCCGGAACTGGAAAGGCTCAATGACGTTGCCGCCCGACTGGGGATTGAGGCCCGCATCAGCCTTCGCGTGAATCCGGACGTGGACGCGAAAACGCACCCCTATATTTCCACCGGTCTCAAGAATAACAAATTCGGCATTGCCTTTGATCGTGCCATGGATGTGTACCGTCGCGCTGCGGCGCTCAGCCATATTGACGTCGTCGGCGTTGATTGCCATATCGGCTCGCAGATTACCGACGACGCGCCCCTGCAGGAGGCGATGGGGCGCATTGTCGCGCTGGCGGATGCGCTCGCCAACGAGGGCATTACGTTGCATCACGTTTGTCCCGGCGGTGGCATCGGCATTACATATAAGGACGAGGACACCATTGATTTAAATCGTTATGCGCTCGCGCTTGAGGCAAGCATGGGTGCGAGAGATGTCGAATTGCTTCTTGAGCCAGGTCGCGTATTGGTCGGAAACGCGGGTGTGCTGCTGTCTCGTGTGGAATTTGTGAAGCTGACAGAGAGCAAGAATTTTTTGGTCATCGACGCCGCGATGAATGATTTGATCAGGCCCTCTCTCTATCAGGCGCACCATGGGGTGGTAATGGCAGGATCTTCACGCGGTGCTGCAGTGGAGAGAGTCTATGACGTTGTGGGGCCGGTCTGCGAGAGTGCAGATGTGCTCGCTCACGCGCGAGCATTGAGAGCACGCGAGGGCGATGTTGTTGCCATTCTGTCTGCAGGCGCTTATAGCTTTGCCATGTCTTCAAACTACAACTCACGGCCCCGTGCTGCGGAGGTATTGGTCGATGGCGATGGCGGTGCACTGATTCGTGAACGCGAGACTTTTGACGACATGGTGAGGCTCGAGCGCTTGCAAACCGTTTAAGCATAGTTTGATTGGTATCGATACGATACCAAGTTGCAAACGGTGTGTGCAAATAACAGCTCTTGACACGCGTTATAACTGGTGTCCCAAAAAACTTCTGTAATAGAATCCGCTTCACCAAGTGCTCGCATTGATGTTGGCCCACTCGCTTCAATTTGTTTAGGTGTGCTGAAAGCGATGCGGGTTGAGTGAGGTTGCTCTGCTACTGATACCCAGTCTGCGCAGTTGTCCTGGCTCAATCGTTCGACAGAATGAATTCTTGGTAGTGCAGCAATCCATCGCCGCACTATATACAAGCAATTCGGTCCAACCATCGAAAGGAGTTTGATCATGGCAACAGCCAAGAAGCCGGCGGCAAAGAAGCCGGCAGCAAAGAAACCTGCAGCAAAGAAACCCGCTGCAAAAAAGCCAGCAGCAAAGAAGCCCGCTGCTAAAAAGAAACCAGCAGCCAAAAAACCGGCCGCTAAAAAGAAGCCAGCCGCCAAAAAACCGGCCGCTAAAAAGAAGCCGGCAGCGAAGAAGAAACCCGCTGCTAAAAAGAAGGTAGCCGCCAAGAAGAAGGCTGCTCCCAAGAAGAAAGCCGCTGCTAAAAAGAAACCGGCCAAGAAAAAAGCTGCTCCAAAAAAGAAAGCTGCTGCGAAACCCATGGCCGTAAGGCCGGCGCCGATGGTCACCCCGGTGATCACGCCGCTCATCAAACCGATGGGCTGAATGTAACTCGCAAGGCAATCGTTGAATTCCGATCCGTGCGGGTCAGGTTTTGGCTCAGGTCCGCCGGATCGGATTATTCAGATGAAAAATGTAAACTCTCCTGCCAGACGCTCAAATTCGCGTCCACGCGACCCCACTAAATCGCGCCGGGATCGTCCGCGCCGTTAGGTTGGCCTGGTTCGCTATAACAACTAACGGGGTCGTTAGTTGTCCCCGCGCTTGTTTCGAAGATGCGCCAGCAACGAAACAACCGCCGCCGCCGTGAGTGCATATAAAATTGGCACCAGGATAATTAGATCCATCCGCAGTGTGCTTTCGACCTTGTTTTGCGTGAGCACGGCTGCAAACTGCAATTCATAGAAATTGAAAATCAGCCAAAGCAAGCCGGCCAAGACTGCGGCTTCGCGAAAAAAATCACGTCCAAACAACGTACCCTTCTGCATTGAAAGCCAAGCCTGCGCAGCGATCAGTGCGATGCCTATCAAGATGCCTGCGTACGGCCAGGCGGCCACAAGCTTTGCCGGGCCAAAAAATATCCAGCTAACAAGTTCCATATTTGCTTTTCACGGAAGCTGTGCTCTTGGCATGCGCTCAAGGATGATCTGGGTTTTCTTAAGCAACCACGGCGCATTGCGGTTTCGGTCGTAAAAGCGCGGCCGCGGTACCATCGCTGCCAGTTTTGCAGCTTGCTCTTGCGAAAGTTGCGCGGCTGCGACGCCAAAATAATGCCTGGAAGCCGCCTCAGCGCCGAACACACCATCTCCCCACTCGATTACGTTTAGGTAAATTTCCAGAATGCGTTCCTTGTCGAGTAGCCGCTCCATCATCAGCGTGATGATCGCTTCTTCGCCTTTGCGCAACATCGAACGCTCCCCCGACAAAAACAGATTTTTTGCCAGTTGCTGGGATATGGTCGAGCCTCCCGCAACGACTTTCCCCTTTTTCTGGTTCTTGTCCATCGCCTTTTGGATGCCCTCCCAATCGAAGCCTTCGTGGTCAACAAACCGGTCGTCTTCTGCGACCAGAATGGCGCGTTTGAGGTGGCTGGAGATTTTTCCATACGGCACCCATTGCTGTTTGAGTTTTGCATTCGGCATTTTTTCACGCATGACGGCGAGCCGTGCTTCCATAAATGCGGTTGATGCCGGGTTGTGATCCTCCCACCACCAGAGCTTGACCGCTACGTATCCCTGAAACGCAAGAAACGCGGCGAAAATCAAGCCGAAGATCATTGCCAGACATCGTAATGCCCAGCGTATCACTGCGAGTTTTGTTTCAGGAGGTTCAGGACGGGACCGGTTGAGGGCCGCTTGCCGCGCCATAAAAAAAACGCTTCGGCCGCCTGCTCCACCAGCATGCCCAATCCATCCGCAGTGCGTGCACCTGTACTCGCAGCCAACGCAAGAAAAGGTGTCAACCCTTTGCCATACATCATGTCGTACGCGAGTGCATTTTTGTCGAAGCAGGACGGTGGCACCATCGGCAAACTTGCCGTCAGACTTGCCGAGGTTGCGTTAATTAATACGTCGAAACGTCTTGTCGAAAGCTCAGCGGGTGCAACAGCGCAAAACCTTTTCTTCGCGTCCATCTCAGCGACGATCAGTTGCGCTTTCGCTGGTGTGCGATTCGTGATGGCAAGTATTTCCGGCTGGCAATCCAGCAAAGCACCAACGACAGCGCGCGCGGCACCGCCTGCACCGATCAACAGTATCCTGGTGCCCGCCAAGGGCTGGCCAAGGTTGCTAACGATATCGCGACAAAGACCGACCCCATCTGTGTTGTCCCCAACGACCTGGTCGCTTTCAAATTGCAGTGTGTTTACGGATTTGCCGCGTTCGGCACGCGCGGTGCACACGCCGGCGTACGCGAACGCCTCGGGCTTGAACGGTAGCGTGACGTTAGCGCCCGATGCACCGCTGTTGCGGAACGCTTCAACTGTCTCCACGAACCCGCTTGGCGTCGCGAGCAATCGCTCATATTGAATGTCCTCACCAAATTCACGCGCGAATGCGGCGTGGATTTCCGGCGATCTGGAATGCGCGACAGGATTTCCGATCACGGCGTAGCGATCAGTCATTGTGTTCGGCCCAACGCGGCGAAATCGACAAGTCCCGTGCCCTTTCAATCAAACGATCAGAGTTATGTATTATGGTGAAATGCCAAGGCAACACTAGCCCCGTATTGGTGCGCTCCCGTATTTCTTGCCCCAATACAGGGCAATCCACCGAGAATTCTCCGCTAATACTATTATTAATCAATTGCTTAGATCGCACTTTTTAGTGGCATGATTTCTGCTAAATTTCCCAGTCAGATTTACGGTTACATCGTCTCACTTTGAATATTAATCAGGAGAACAACATGGTCGTCGCAGAAGTACTGAAAATGGTGAAGGAAAACGAGATCAAGTTTGTTGATTTCCGTTTTACCGATACCAAGGGCAAAGAGCAACACGTATCCGTACCGGTCAAAGCATTCGGCGAAGAGAAATTCACCGAGGGGCATGCTTTTGACGGTTCTTCAATCGCTGGCTGGAAAGGCATTGAGGCTTCGGACATGATTCTGATGCCGGATCCGGATTCTGCGTTCGTCGATCCATTTTACGATGAGCCGACACTGGTACTTTCCTGCGATGTGATTGAACCCTCAACCGGGAAAGGCTACGACCGCGATCCGCGCTCGCTCGGGCGACGCGCAGAGGCCTATTTGAAAGCGAGCGGCCTCGGCGACGTTGCATATTTTGGGCCGGAACCCGAATTCTTTATTTTCGACGCGGTCGAGTGGTCGGACAATATGTCGGGCAGCTCGTGCAAAATTTACTCGGAAGAAGCAGCATGGTCGACCGATGGGAAATTTGAGGGCGGCAATCTTGGCCATCGCCCGACCGTCAAAGGCGGTTACTTTCCGGTGCCGCCGGTGGATCAATTGCAGGACATTCGCTCTGCGATGTGTACCGCGCTCGAAGATGTAGGCGTCGAAGTAGAAGTGCACCACCATGAGGTGGCGAACGCCGGACAGTGCGAAATCGGCACCAAATTTGAGACTCTCGTGAAGCGCGCAGACTGGAACCAGCGCCTGAAATATGTGGTGCAAAACGTTGCGCATAGCTATGGCAAAACGGCGACCTTCATGCCCAAGCCGATCGTCGGCGACAACGGCTCCGGCATGCATGTCCATCAGTCGGTATGGAAAGGCGGCAAAAACCTTTTTGCGGGTAACGGCTATGCGGGTCTCTCTGAATTCGCGCTCTATTACATTGGCGGCATCATCAAGCATGCACGCGCGCTCAACGCCATCACCAATCCGGGCACCAACTCGTACAAACGTCTCGTGCCTGGCTTCGAAGCGCCCGTAAAACTGGCCTATTCCGCACGCAACCGTTCCGCGTCGATTCGCGTTCCCTATGTGCAATCGGATAAAGCACGTCGGATCGAAGTGCGCTTTCCGGACCCAACCGCCAATCCATATCTGGCATTTGCCGCGATGATGATGGCGGGCCTGGATGGTGTGCAGAACAAGATTCACCCGGGCGATCCGTCCGACAAAAATCTATACGATCTGACGCCGGAAGAAGATGCCAAAATCCCAACAGTGTGTTCCTCGCTCGACCAAGCGCTCGATTACCTGGACAAGGACCGTGAATTCCTTACGCGCGGCGGTGTGTTCTCCAACGAAATGATCGATGCCTATATCGAACTCAAGATGCAGGAAGTGACGCGCTTCCGTATGACCACGCACCCGATCGAGTTCGATATGTACTACTCCCTGTAGATCTCGTCATGGAGGCAACGAAGAATCCCTGAAAGATTTATCGCACAACGATTTGGCACGCAAGTGCGCTTCAGCAGAAAAAATAAGGGCGGAACGGTTTGGTCGTTTCGCCCTTATTTTCTTTTGTCTCGCCGACGCGCACCGTCGCCGCTCAAAATATTCCAGGCGCTGGTGAAAAATTAGCGCCAAAAACTACCAGTAGTGGCCGGAACGCACGCTGACCACAAGTCGTTGTATTGCAAAAGGTTTTTTCGAGTCGTATCCTAGAAGACCATCCAACGCGGACTCACCGGGTGAAAATCCGGGGTGAAGCGCAATGAATCGACTCGCGAAATTTGCTGCCGCCGTCTTGGCCTTTGTCCCAACGATGGCGTTTGCGCAAAATTCGCAGACGATTTATAAGTTTGTCGATGAAAGTGGCCGCGTGACCTACGCGAACTCACCGATCAAAGGTGGCACAAAGGTCAATCTTGATCCGCTGACCGTTATTCAATCCTCGCCCGCTGCGTCGAGCAATAACGTCCCCGCCGCGCGAGCGATACCGGTTGCAAAGGTGACCAGCGTGCCATCCCCGACGTCACCGATCAAGGCAGTGCCGGTGGCATTCGCCGCCACTGTCGCACCGCCATCCACACTGCCAGAGCCCGCTGCCGCTCCGCCGACCATCATTGCGGCCGTGGACACGGGCGATAAAGTGCAAGATCGGACACAACAACGCCGCACGGAAGTTCGCCGACGTATTTTGCTGGGTGAGATACAGGCCGAGGAGAAATCGCTTGAGGCAGCGCGGGCGGCGCTTGCCGAGGAGCAGCGCCGGTCAGCCGAGATGCGGTCGATGCGTGCATCCTTGGCTGCGACTGCGGTCGCCGCCACGCCGCAGAAACCACTCATCAGCCCGGAGATTCGGGCTGAAATTGAGCGCCACTTTGAACGCGTCCGCAATTTGCAAGACGAAGTAACGATGCACGAGGGTAGCATCGCCACGTTACGCGAAGAAATGGTGGCCCAAAAGTAATACGTCTCCTTTCGATCGGGTTGCCGATCGATATTTGAAACGCCGAAGGTGAAGAGCCTTCGGCGTTTTTTTTCGCCTCCGTGCGTAACGAAAAACGGTATGCTCAAATAATGAAATTGTCCGACACGCACGAGTGGCGCAGAACTTGCTTTTTAATTGTGTTGCCCTGGTAGCATCCATACAGAAATGTCGAACTCTTCCTCTCAACCTTATGTCGGTCTGGACCTGCTTTCGACCGCCGTAATCGTTCTCGACCGCTCATTCGTATTGAAATACGCCAATCCAGCAGCCGAAACCATGTTTGCCTTCAGCCAGAAGAATGCGCTTGGCCAGCCTTGCGCACGTTTATTCTCGGCGCATGCCGACAATGCGGCGTTGTTCGCCATGCTCAATCAGGTTATCAAGCACGACGCCGGATTCAGTGAAAATGAGCTGACTCTCGAAACCGCCGCTGCCACGGTTCTGCATACAGCATGCACCGCAGCGCCCGTCGAAGGGCAAAGATTGACCCTGGAATTTCACCAGCAAGACCAGCAGATGAAAATTGTGCGCGAAGAGAAAATTCTTGAGCATCAGCAGTTGAACCGCGAACTTATTCGCAATCTCGCCCACGAAATCAAGAATCCGCTTGGCGGCATTCGCGGTTCAGCACAATTGTTGGAACGCGAGCTGCCGCAAAACGAATTGAAAGAGTACACACAGGTCATCGTGCAGGAGGCTGATCGTTTGCAGGCCTTGATGGATCGCTTGCTCACGCCGCACCGGCTGCCTACGCTCGTCAGCCTCAATATTCACGAGGTGCTGGAGCGTGTGCGCTCGCTGATGCTGGCGGAATTTCCGGATGGCATAAGCGTTGTACGTGACTACGACACCAGCCTCCCTGAACTCATTGGTGAGAAAGAACAGTTGATCCAGGCGCTGCTAAACGTCGCAAGAAATGCGGCGCAATCGATGAAGGGCCGCGGAGAAATCCGCGTTGTCACCCGCATCGCGCGACAGGTGACGCTGGCACGCGTCCGCTATCGATACGCAATCATGATCGATATCATCGATAACGGTCCGGGCGTAGCAAGGTCGCTGCAGGACAAGATTTTTTACCCGCTGGTTTCGGGGCGGGACGGCGGCACCGGATTGGGACTATCGATTGCACAGGATCTGGTGAACCAGCATCAAGGCATCATCGAATTTGATAGCGTTGCAGGCCAGACCCGCTTCACCGTGCTGCTGCCTGTGCGCGAAATTGTTCCAACCCCGGACACATCACAACCCTCTTGAAAGTAGTACATGCGGCCAGTCTGGATCATTGACGACGATAAAAGCATTCGTTGGGTAATCGAAAAATCGCTGGCCAGAGAGGGGATCGTTTTTCGGTCCTTCTCCGCCGCGCAGGACGCCCTCGACGCGCTGGAAGACAGTGCGCCACAGGCGGTGATCAGCGACATCCGCATGCCCGGTGCGTCGGGGCTCGAATTCATGCAACAACTGAAATCAAAGCTGCCGGGCACACCGGTCATCATCATGACGGCATACTCCGATCTGGAAAGCGCAGTCGCGGCATTTCAGGGCGGCGCATTTGAATACCTGCCCAAGCCATTCGATGTCGATCATGCTGTTGAGTTGATCCGGCGCGCACTTGACGAATCGGTACGCAAATCACCCAGCGAAGTCATCGCCGGCAATGTCCCTGAAATACTCGGCTCTGCACCGACCATGCAGGAAGTATTTCGTGCCATCGGTCGTCTTT
>JANYHZ010000045.1 GCA_025362135.1 Betaproteobacteria bacterium
CACGTCAAAGACGAACGTCGCTTTATGGCCTTTGAAAAAGCTCGGAAGCTGCTGGCTTATACGCATATCGACACTATTGGTCCACGGTGAGAAGCTGTCGTTGCGTTTCGTGACGCCGCCGCGAGCACGCGACAACGCACCATTGGCATTCACGATTTGCCAGAACTTGTCTTCGTTGGGATGGCTGGTAGCTGTATCACCTTGGAACACCACTTCCCCAGAACCAGGTGCCTTTGGGATATACATCAGATCATTGCCGGAAATACCATCGCCGTTCGCGTCATTATTGTAGGTCCAGCTATACGGCTTGCCGGATCGGCCTTCTGCAAAGAAACCGATCTCCGTCTTGAAGCCCTTGAAGAACGCATGTCTCCAGTTCAACGTACCATTGATACGGTCTTTGACCAAGTACACCGAGTTCGCCGCGTTACTTTCATTTGGGTTGAAGGTTGAACGTGAAGTCCAGTTCGAACCGGCGGTCGACGAAGTCAGGCCACTGACTTCGGTTGCCTCGTTATAGGTATAAGAAAGCGACCAACCCCAATCGTTTTTCATCGGACGGCTAAGCGAAAGCGTCACCAGGTTACCGCGACCTTCGCTAGTCTTGGCTGCCTCCAACACCGTTCCAAACGCCGGATTGCTCAACGCGCGGTTAGCGTTATTTGTGCCGCAATTCACGCCATTGACCGTGCCACTGGTGATCCGGGAGCCGTCCGTCGCTCTCCAGCAGTTGGGATTCAATGCTGTCGCCGTGTAGAACAGATCGCGACCATCACTGCCAGAGCGGGTTGGTGCGCCGAGATTCAGATTCCGGTAATAAATGCCGGTCTGTACCTGCGTGTACAAATACTCGGCACCAGCCACGATACCGAACCACGGGAGCTCATGTTCGAACGCCAGATTGGCTTTCCAGATGGCCGGCTGGCCAAGTCCCTGCTCGAGCAAATCGATGTTCGACGCAGGCGGCGACCCCAGATTGCTAACCTGCGCAGCTGGGTTCCCGTTGAACAGTCCTCCCGCGACAGGACACGCTGGTCTGGTGGCGGATGGAGTGCCAAAGCCACTGCAACCCACGGTGCCTGTGGCGACACCGGTGTTCTGGAACGGGTTGATCAGCCAGACGTTCGCTGCTGCACCTTGAAACAGACCAAAGCCGCCTCGCAACTGCATCGGAAGTTTGCTGTCGAAGGTGTAATTGAAGCCAAATCGCGGCTGGATTAGGTACTCTCCGTCGATTGTGCTATTTGTGTTGTCTCTGCCAAAGCCGCCCGACTGACGTACGCCGGTCGCCGGATTGCCGGGCACCAATGGCGCTGCCACTGCAGCGTTGAAAGCCGGTCTGTCGTTAGTTGCCGGATTATCGACGCGAAGACCAAACATGAACGTCAAATTCGAATTGACCGACCAGGTGTCCTGAATGGCGGCACCGTAGTTTTTCAGATTCATTACACCTGCTGCGTCGGCGAAGCTTTTACCCGGCAATGGTGCCGCCAACGTGTAGGTTGACGGGCGCCCTTTGGCAAAATTTTCCAGTACTGCTGCTTGAATCTGCGCCGCTGTCGCCGTTGAGCAATTGATCGTGCCAAACGAATAGACCAGAGCAGGATTCGTGTTGTTACTCTGACAATTGAACGTGTAATTACCATTCGCATCTTGCAGGAACAAGTTATAGATTTTGGTTGCGCTGTAATCGCCCGAGAATTTCAACTCGTGCTCGCCCAGTGTCCAGTTCGCGCCGGCATAAGCCTCCTGAACCTTGGTGTTGAGTACATTGAGTTGGCGGCTGCGCTCGGTGCCGAATATCAAATTGCGGGTAGGACCACTGTTCGCGACAACGTCGCTTGGCGTGCCAGCCGGCAACGCGCCGGTAAAAGCCAGCGTGACGAGCGGCAGGGTGGAGCCGTTCGTGAACACGCTCTTGAAGTCGCGAGCGGATAATTTTACCTCGGTAGAAAAATTCGGCGTCCAGTCCGAAAACCATTGACCGACCGTCGATTCGATAGTCTTCTTCTGGGTGTACCAATCCGAATTCAACGATAGCGTGCTTGAATTGAATGCCGGTGAAACGATGAAGTAATTGGGGAAAAACGGCTCTATCTGTTCGGTCTTGGTATAGCGAACGCTGACGCGGTTGCTGGCGTTAACGTTCCAATCGAGCTTGAGCAGCGAATCCTTGACCTTCAACTCGGTGCCACCCGGAATATCGAAACCGCCGATATCGATACCGAAGTTGGTTTTCGCAATCGACTGCGCGCTGGCGGCGATCGACGGATCGATGCCGACAATGAAACCTTTGCCGCTGCCGATGGGGCCGATATCCGGCGTGCCACGCGTGCTCTTCAGTTCTTCGTAGGCAGCGAAGAAGAACAGCTTGTCCTTGATGATCGGACCGCCG
>JANYHZ010000074.1 GCA_025362135.1 Betaproteobacteria bacterium
CAGTGCGCAGCGGGGCGCAGCCGAACTTCGTGTGGCGAAAGACTGATTGCACGGTCGAAGGTGTAATGCGTTTTATGGTGTAGTGCGACACGGATGGTCATGTCGACTATTCCATCCAGTCGGGATCGGGCAATTCGCCAAACACCCGTCGCAATCCACCGCCCCATCGCTGCCGCAACATCGAAAAATATGGGTCACCCTCGCGTATGCGTTGCTGGACGCCCACGCGCAGCGAGTCTCGCGGGTACCAAAGCATGTCGATGGGGAGGCCAACAGAAATGTTTGATTTGATCGTGGAATCAAATGAAATCAACACACACTTCGCCGCTTCTTTTTGTGGTGTACCAGGCGTGAGCACGCGGTCGAGTATGGGCTTGCCGTATTTGGCTTCGCCCAATTGAAAGTAGGGGGTTTCATCCGACGCTTCGATGAAGTTGCCCTGAGAATAGATATGGAACAGTCGCTCGTCCTCACCGGAGATTTGCCCGCCGACGATGATATTTGCCGACGCTTCTATCCCGCTTTGCATCAGCATCTTCCCGTCACGCTGCTGCATCTCGCGAAGCGCATCGCCCGCGAGGGCCGCGACATCGAACATCGAGGTGACCGACCAGATGGTACTTTCACCTTGTGGCGCTTTTTGGTGGCGGTCGAGAATATTGATTACACCTTGCGTGATGGCCAGATTGCCGCTGGACAACAATACGATGACACGGTCTCCGGGTTTTTCGTAGACGCGCATTTTGCAAAAAGTTGCGATATGGTCCACGCCTGCATTGGTGCGGGAATCGGACGCAAAAATCATCCCTGAGTCCAGGCGCAGGGCCACGCAATAAGTCATTTCAAGTTCTCCAGACGCAAATTATTCTTCTGTTGCTACCGCGACGACTTCAGGGGCAAAAAAGGACTCGTTGATCTCTTCGCCCAGACGATCCGTTGCTTCCAGGAACTCGGTCAGGTACTCGTGCAGTCCGGTATGGAAAATGTTGCTTATACGGCCAAATTGAAGCGCCGCATAGATCTCGCCTGCCAGGCGTGTGGCTTCCGCCGAAGACCGGTTTTGCACCTCACAGAGTATTCTGTAAACATCGTGCATGCAAAAATGCAGCGAACGCGGAATATCCACCCGTAGGATCAATAGCTCGGCAATGCGTACCGGCGTGACCGCGTCGCGATACACTTTACGATACGATTCGTACGCCGAAACGGAGCGCAGCACGGCAGACCACTGGTAATAATCTACGGCACCTCCGACATCTTCAACGCTGGGTAGCAACACGTGGTACTTTACGTCCAGCATGCGTGCCGTATTATCGGCGCGTTCCATGTAGGTGCCGAGACGATGAAACTGGAACGCCTCATCGCGGCGCATAGTGCCGAAGGTCACGCCGCGATATAGATGAGAGCGTTCCTTTACCCACTCGAAGAACGTAGAAATGCCGCGCGCATACAGGCGGTCTTCATCCATATTTTGCATTTCAAGCCAGGTGGAATTGAGTACCTCCCACATTTCGCTGGTGATTGAACCGCGTACGGCGCGCGCGTTTTCGCGGGCCTGCTTGGCGCAGTTGTAGATCGACGAAGGGTTTTCGGCGTCCAACGCCATGAAGTGCAGCACTTCCTTGGCACACACGATGGAATGGCGTCCGCTGAACGGAAACAGCGTGCCTGTGATGTTCAGTGGCGCGAACCATTCCTGGTCCTGCAAGTCAGGATCTTTGGTCAACAATGACATGCGATACGCCACGTCGAGAATGCGCGCCGTATTCTCGGCACGCTCTACGTTCCGCGACATCCAATAAAGAGTCGATGCTGTGCGGCTTAGCATTTCAGTCCACCACCCAGGTATCTTTGACGCCGCCGCCCTGCGACGAGTTGACCACCAGCGACCCCTCGCGAAGTGCGACGCGTGTCAAACCGCCGGGCACAAAATTGACAGATTTTCCCGACAGGATATAGGGACGCAGGTCAATGTGGCGCGGCACCAGCCCTTTGCCGACAAACGTCGGGCAAGTGGATAATGACAGCGTCGGCTGGGCGATAAAACGCTCCGGTGCATCAAGCACGCGGCGTTTGTAGCGCTCGCGTTCCTCCTTGGTCGAAGTCGGGCCCACCAACATGCCGTATCCGCCTGACCCTTGCGTTTCCTTGATGACCAAATCGGCCATATTGGCTATCACATAATCCAGGTCAGCTTTGTTGGTAAGAATATACGTATGCACATTCTTGAGGATCGGCTCTTCGCCAAGATAGAAGCGAATCATTTCGGGCACATACGGATACAAGGATTTATCGTCCGCCACGCCAGTGCCCACCGCGTTCGCCAAGGTGACTCGACCAGCGCGATAGGCATCCATCAGGCCGGGCACACCCAGCATAGAGTCAGGTCGAAAGGCGAGCGGATCGATGAAGTCGTCATCGATGCGTCGATAGATCACGTCCACTTTCTGCGGTCCTTGTGTCGTGCGCATGAAAACGGTGCTGTCCTGAACGAACATATCGACGCCCTCAACCAGCTCTATGCCCATTTGCTGGGCAAGAAAAGCGTGCTCGAAGTAGGCGGAATTGAAATTTCCCGGTGTCATCAGAACGATGGTCGGATTGTCGACGCCAGCGGGCGCAGCGTTGCGCAGCGTTTCCAAAAGCATGTCAGGATAGTGTGCGACCGGACGGATGGTTTGCGCTGCAAACAGTTCCGGAAACAATCGCATCATCATCTTGCGATTTTCAAGCAGATAGGACACGCCGGAAGGTGTACGCAAATTGTCCTCCAGAACGTAGTATTCGCCGTCGGCATCCTTCACCAAATCGATGCCCGCGACGTGTGCATAAATTCCGCCGGGAACATTCACGTGCATCATTTCAGGGCGAAACTGGGTGTTCCCGGTTACCTTTTCGGACGGCACTTTTCCGGCCTTGAGTATGTTTTGGTCGTGGTACACGTCATGCAAAAACGCGTTCAAGGCGGAAATGCGCTGTGTCAGGCCACGCGCAATTACTTCCCACTTTTTGCCAGGAATAACGTGGGGCACGATGTCAAATGGAATCAGGCGCTCGGTACCGGTACTCTCGCCGTATACGGCGAAGGTGATACCGACGCGGTGAAACATCAGGTCGGCTGCCTCGCGGTTCTGGGCAATTTTTTCCGGCGGCGTTGTGCTCAGCCAGTCAGCAAATGCGGCGTATTGCGGACGGACGCTGCCATCGGCGGCGTACATCTCGTTGTAAAAGGGTTTAAGCGCCATGGAATTCTTTTTGGTGGGGTGGTTGAAACGTCGCTACCGGTAGCGCCACACTACGCGTGCACAAGTAACAATATGCAAAGCAACCCCTATGCCCGAATATACCTTTTTTTCCAGCCGTAACGCGAGAGCGCGAGTTTGCTTCGCATAAAATAATGAGCATGTTGATCGAAGACTCTCAGCGTGCAGACGCAGCCCCGGCCATTCGGCAATTGCTTGCTGGCCGGGTGACTTCAATCTGCGCGCTTGATTTTGTGTCTGCTGCCGCAAAGGCCAGTGCAAGCGACGCGCGCTATCGACTACTTGGCAATGCGATGCAGACAGCGGCGGTGCTGATCAACATTGACGCCGATGATGAAACCGTCGCAGCGGCCTTGATTGTCACCAGCATGCCGCGAAGCGCGATTGATTCTGCGAACATCGCGGATGCCTTTGGAACTGGTGTTTGGGACTTGGTCAGCGGTGTTCTGCGTGCCGGACGGATCGACAGCATTAGGGTCGAATCGGGTGCCGGGCCAAGCGGGCCGGGCCTTGAAGCCATGCGCAAGATGTTGCTGGCGCTAGCCGATGATGTAAGAGTGGTGCTCATCAAACTTGCCGAGCGCGTGGTGTTCATGCGTTCGGTCACGAAGGCCGATGATGCGACACGACGCGCAGCGGGTCAACAGACCAAAGACCTGTTTGCCCCATTAGCCAACCGACTGGGCGTGGTAAACATCAAATGGGAACTCGAAGATTTTAGTTTTCGCTTTCTTGAACCGGAACTTTACAAACGTATTGCCTCATTGCTCGATGGCAAACGCAATGAGCGCGAAGCTTATATTGGGCGCGTGCTCGACGTGCTGCGTGCAGAAATGAATAAGATTGGCATTCGGGGTGATCTTGCCGGGCGGCCCAAGCATATTTTTTCGATTCACCGCAAGATGCAATCGAAGAATGTCGCTTTCGAGAAGCTCTACGATATCCGTGCCATTCGTGTGCTGGTGGATACCGCTGCCGATTGCTACGCGGTACTTGGAGTTGCGCATGATATCTGGCAGCCCATAGAAGGCGAGTTCGACGACTACATTGCGCAACCGAAGGCCAACAATTACCAGTCCTTGCATACCGCCGTCGTCGGACCGGAGGGCAAGACACTGGAGGTACAGATTCGCACCCGCGAAATGCATACGGCATCCGAGCATGGGGTCGCAGCGCACTGGCGTTATAAAGAGGGTACGGGTCGCAAGACGGTGGCCGACAAGAAATTTGAATCGAAAATTGCGTGGCTGCGGCAGGTGCTGGACTGGAAAAGGGAACTCGTTGACCAAGTTGGCTTTTCCGAGCAGGTGAAGCAGGGCTTGTTCAACGACACCGTCTACGTATTTACGCCGCAGGGGAGAGTACTCGATCTGCCCACGGGATCCACCCCGGTGGATTTTGCCTATCATGTCCACACCGATCTGGGCCACCGTTGCCGTGGTGCCAAACTCGACGGACAGATCGTACCCCTCAATACGAAACTACAAAACGCCCAGCGAGTCGAAATTCTTGCCGCAAAGATTGGGGGGCCATCACGCGATTGGATCAATCCACAACTGGGTTTTTTGTCGAGCCATCGCGCGCTGGCCAAAGTGCGCGGCTGGTTCCGGCAGGAGTATTTTGAAGTCGATGTCGCGCACGGTCGACAAACTATGGAACGCGAACTGGCGCGCGCCGGTTCGATTGCACTGGCGCTGGAGAAAGTCGCTGCTGCACTGGGGCACAAAGAGCTGGATGAATGTTTGTCCGCCATCGGTCGCAACGAGATCACGTCGCATCAAATCGAGGTCGCCATCCGTGAACTGCGCGATCAGTCCACGTCGAAGACTGCGCCAAAAACCGAGCTGGGAGCCGCGCCTATGCTCGGCATTGGTGCATCGTTGGCAACATCGAAGGCGTCTAGCGGCGTGATGGTACTTGGGGTCAACAATATTGCAACGATGGTTGCAAAGTGCTGCAAGCCCGTACCGCCGGACCCGATCATTGGTTTTGTCACCAAAATGCGCGGTGTGACGGTGCATCGCGTCGATTGCGCAAATATCGTTTCACTGAATCGGGAGCAGCGCGAACGCTTAATGCTAGCTGATTGGGGTAACACTGGAGACCAACCATTTCTTGCCGATTTTGAATTGGAAGCTGAAGACAGGCAGGGGCTCCTTCGCGATGTTTCTGAAGCGCTGGCGCACGAACGCGTAAACGTGGTCGGCGTAAACACGCAGTCTCGCGGAAACAGGGCATCGATGCGATTCACGGTCGAAGTGCGATTGGCTGAACATTTGCAGCGTGTACTGCGCGCGGTCAGTGATGTTCCTGGAGTTGAAACGGTTAAACGGCGGTAAATCCGGCACAAGTTTAGACAAAGTCGTTTGACGTCGATCAGGGGCCGCGTGGATTGCACAGGAAAATCAAAGTGAATGATTTTACAAGCGGGCACAAGTTCACATTGCGGCAGCGGGCGTCCATAGGCTAAAATATCGAACTGTTGCACCTCGGCAGGCACGTAGCTCAGCTGGTTAGAGCACCACCTTGACATGGTGGGGGTCGTTGGTTCGAGTCCAATCGTGCCTACCAACTTCATCCAATTCACAGTCGTCTCTTCGGTCGCTGTGAATACAAAAATGCGGCATTCGTCGCACGACTCCCCTCCCACAAATATCCAAGATCAGTCGGTCAACACTACCGCGGCGGATTATCGGCCAAACATTGCCCGCACATTCCGCGCGCGGACGATGGTTGCTTCGGGACTGCCTCCGGTCGGATGCACACTGCCGACAAAAAAAACCGCAAACAATTGTAAGCGTGCATAATCCAAGATTCGCGCAGGTCGCTAGCAATACGGTGATCTGCCGGCAAAAAGCGCGCAATGGTGGTTCTACCACTGAACCACTCGAATACCAGGAAAAACTTTTTTCGTTAAATTCTTATGGGAGTGCAGGCCATGCTAAAAGGAAAAACGGCGGTTGTTACGGGATCCACGAGCGGCATCGGATTGGGAATCGCGGAAGGGTTTGCCAAAGAAGGCATCAATCTTGTGCTGAATGGCTTTGGCGACGCTGCAGAAATCGAAACAATTCGTGCGGGACTCGCATCGAAATTTGGCATCAAGGTGACTTACGATGGCGCCGACATGAGCAAACCGGAGCAAATCGAGGCGATGATGAAGAAGGCGGCAGCCGATTTTGGTGGAGTCGACATTCTGGTCAACAACGCGGGTATTCAGCACGTTTGCCCGGTTGAAGACTTCCCGACTGCCAAGTGGGACGCCATCATCGCAATCAACATGTCATCTGCATTTCACACCACGAAAATGGCGGTGCCCTACATGAAGTCCAAAGGCTGGGGACGCATCATCAACGTCGCATCCGCTCACGCCATGGTCGCGTCGCCGTTCAAATCGGCCTATGTCGCCTCCAAACACGGCATCATGGGATTTACCAAGACTGTCGCGTTAGAAGTCGCGGAAAAAGGTATTACATGCAATGCGATTTGCCCTGGTTATGTGCTAACTCCACTGGTGGAAAAGCAGATTCCGGATACCGCCAAGGCGCGCGGCATGACTGAAGAGCAGGTGAAGAAAGACGTGCTATTGGCCGCACAACCCACGAAGCAATTCGTCACGACCCAACAAGTTGCGGGCACGGCGATTTTCTTGTGCAGCGATTCGGCGGCATCGATTACCGGTACAAATATTATGGTTGAGGGCGGGTGGACTGCGCATTAATATCAGGTGTTAGCGCCATCGATCCAGTGGTGCAGTGCCGATCCACTGGGTCGGGTTCCTGAAGGTCAATGCACTAACCGCCCGCGGGCATGAAAGGTTTGAGAATGAAAGCAAAATCCCTTACCAAAGCCAAATCGAAAATCAATTCGAGCGCCACAAAGGTCCCTCCCGCCAACGTGTCCAAGGCCGCGATTAAACCAGTATCAAAAAAAGCGGTAACCAAATCGGCCGCGTGGAGCCCGGCGACAATTTCGGCACCAGCCGTGATCAGAAGAACAGAGCCGAAAATTATCAATATGGCGCTGCAGGGCGGCGGTGCGCATGGTGCTTTCGGTTGGGGCGTCATGGATAAATTCCTCGAAGATGGACGGGTCGAAGTCGAGGGGCTTTCCGGCACAAGCGCGGGTTCCATGAACGCCGTCGTATACGCCTACGGAAAGCTGAAGGGAAACGACGGAGCGCGACAGGCACTTCATGACTTCTGGAAGGCCATTTCGGACGCCGGACAAAAATTCGCCATCAAGAAAATGCCATGGGATCTCGGAACGGTACAAAAAGAAAATCCACTTCAGGACATGATGAAGTCGATGATGAGCGTGCTCTCGCCGTACCAGATGAATCCAATGAACTATAACCCGCTTCGCGAGGTGCTGGAGCAGCAGGTGGATTTCGAGGAGCTCGAACGAAGCAAACTGACCAAACTATTCATATGCGCTACGAATGTGCGCACCGGCAAGGTGAAAATATTTCATACACCTGAGGTCACGGCAAACGTGGTTCTGGCCTCAGCCTGCCTGCCGCAGGTTTTTCAGGCGGTGGAAATTAATGGCGAACACTATTGGGATGGCGGATACATGGGTAATCCGGTGCTATATCCGTTGTTTTATTACACAGAATCGCGTGATGTGGTCATCCTTCACATCAACCCGATCGAGCGGCCGGGTCCACCTACTACGTCGGCCGATATCGCAAACCGCCTCAATGAAATCACCTTTAATTCGTCGCTGATCAAGGAATTGCGTTCGGTTTACTTCGTTCAGCAGTTGCTCGATAACGGCTGGATTAAGGAAGAGCACCGCGATAAATTAAAGTATGTCCTGATCCACTCAGTGCGCGCAGATAACGCCATGTCTGATTTGTCATCGGCCAGCAAGATGTCGAGCGATTGGGCGTTCCTCACCATGCTCAGGGACCGTGGACGCGCACTCGCCACAGAATGGTTGCAACATAACTTCGAACACTTGGGCGTGCGCTCGACGGTAGATTTAAAGCGCGAGTTTTTATAGTACGCTGATTGTCGCAGCGCGATACTCAAAATATAAAAGCGGCGAAACGGTTCAACCTATTCGCCGCTTTTCAATTTTCCGGACAGAGTTGACAGAGTCGGCTAAAGAAAGCGACCGCAGAGAATCGAGGAGAGCGGAATGAAAGCCAAGAAAATTGCGGCCGTAGCTATCAAAACTGCGCGCAAGACGGGGGCGAAGCGCACCCCTAGCCGCAACGCCAGGAGCAAGCTGATGAAGCCTGTTCAAGCAAGCGTGAAGTGTATCAACCTCGCGCTGCAGGGCGGCGGTGCCCACGGCGCGTTCGCGTGGGGCGTGATGGACAAATTTCTTGAGGACGGCCGCATTGAGATTGAGGGCCTCTCCGGGACGAGCGCCGGTTCAATGAACGCCGTCGTATACGCGTTTGGAGCGCTAAAGGGCAAGGAGGGAGCTCGTGAAGCGCTCCATAACTACTGGCAGGCCATTTCCGAAGCGGGCCAGAAGTACAGCATGATTAAGCGGACGCCGTGGGAGCAAATGTTTGGCGGTTGGAACATGGAAAGGTCAGTGGCATCGGAAGGGTTCAAACTTCTGACCAGTACTTTTTCGCCCTATCAATTGAACCCGATGAATTTCAATCCGCTTCGTGAAGTACTCGAAGCGCATGTGAATTTTGAGGAGCTCGTTGCAAGTCGCATGACCAAGTTATTCCTGTCAGCCACCAATGTCCGTACTGGCAAGGTCAGGGTGTTCAAAACGCATGAAATAACCGCCGATGTCGTACTCGCATCTGCGTGTTTGCCGTTCCTGTTTCAGGCTGTCGAAATCGAGGGAGAGCACTACTGGGATGGCGGCTATATGGGTAACCCGGCTTTGTATCCATTGTTTTACCACACCGAATCCCGTGACGTCGTAATCTTGCACATCAACCCGATTGAACGTGCAGGCCCCCCGACACAATCGAGTGAAATTGCAAACAGGGTCAATGAAATCACGTTCAACTCTTCGCTGATCAAGGAGTTGCGGTCAGTCTATTTTGTGCAGCAGCTTTTGGACCTTGGAAAGATAAAAGACGAGTTTCGCGATGACTTCAAGTACGTGCTGATACACTCGATTCGGGCAGACAACGCATTGGCGGACTTATCTGTGTCTAGTAAGTTCGCCTGCGAGTGGGATTTTCTGACAATGCTGCGCGATCGCGGCCGCGACTGCGCCAGTGAATGGCTTGGGCAACATTTCGACGATCTTGGGGTGCGCTCAACGGTTGACCTGAAGCGCGAATTTCTGTAACGCGCCCTTGCACCTGGCAGACGAAAAAAGCGGTGAATCGGCTAAACCGATTCGCCGCTTTTGAGTCTACTTGCGGTTATTTCGCTAAGTAGTCGTGCAACACCCGACCGTAGGGCAGCGTCATGTCGGTCACCATCTGCAGGCCGCCGACCACATGCTTCACGGGCAAATCGGCGAGCGGGCAGTTGACCGCAGGCACTAATTCCAAGCGCGCGGCACCAGACCATGCACCTTTGATTACCACGTCGATGAAATTGATCCCAACCAACTGCGCAATAGCGGGTTTGCCGTTGATGTCGGGAATCAACTTCAGCGTCACTTGCGTCCGACCCAGAAGTTCCTGCTCTGCGGAATGATCCTTGCGAAAAGCATCGTGTTTGTAAACCATCGTGCCCGTCGCCACTTGCTGCGTCGCGTAAGTGAGGCTACCTTTTAACGTGTCGCCTTCTACTTTCAAAACAGCCTTGCCGTATTTCATCGGATAGCCCCAAATTTCTCGGCCGCCAGCTAAAGGGGGCGTATTGTCCACGTACATCTGGCAGACAAAATTGCATTGTTCACCCTTGAATGTACATGGAATAATTTGCGCTGCGGCTGAGTAGGCTCCAAAACCCTCGCCATCAGGCAAATCAAGCCACTGCACCGATACCGTGTCGCCGACGGGCTCAAGTGGCTCTGGCAGGTGCGCTCGAATTGCATCTGCATCGGTTTTGTAGCGAATCACCAGATACTGGCGATTAAAAAACTTGTACGGTCCTCGCGGGTAGGTGGGACTTTGCAAAGGCATGGATGCCAGACCGATCACGTCTTTTTTGTTCATGGTTTGTGTCTCCCGATCCAATTAAGCGTCTTTGAGGTAATCGAACAGCACGCGGCCATGCGGCAGTGTGAGATCGCTGATAAAGTGTTTTCCGCCAATGATGCGCTTGATAGGAAGGTCGGCAGCAGGCGCATTTACGTGTGGAACCAAGTGGAGGCGGGCAGGTGAAAGCCAGACTCCCTTGACAGTGATATCGGTGAGGTTGTAAGCCACTAATTGACAAATCTTTGGTGTGCCATCAACGTCGGGAATAATCTTCAGATTGCATGAGGTTCTGGTCATGCCTTTCGCTTGCGCATCAACTCCTCCTGGTGCTACCTGATGCTTATAGGCCATCGTGCCCATCGCGACCAGTTGTCCCGCGTAATGCAGAGTGCCCGTCAGCGTGTCCGAGCAGACCTCAAGCTTGGGCAGGGCATATTTTTTTGGAAACCCCCAAATTTCGCGTCCGGCAGAAATTGGTGGCTCGTCATCGAGGTACATTTGTGCGGTGAAGTTGATCGGCTCACCCTTGTAAAAACAAGGAATGACAACGCCGCTCTCTGTGTAGTCGCCAAAGCCGGAACTATCCGGCATGCGAATCCACTCGTAGAGAACATGTCCGTCGGGGTTAGGTTCCAGTGGCTCAGGTACAGCTTGGCGAAGCAAATCACGGTCGGTTTCGTATGTGACGATCATGAACTCACGGTTGATAAACCGGTATGGGCCCATCGGATAGCTCGGGCTCGCTGCCGGCATCGATGGCAGTTGCAGGATTTGTTCTACTTTCACTGGTTGTCTCCCTGGGTTGGTCAAATAATATGAGCGAAGAACAACGGCGAACCCGCGTGGCGCAGACTTGGCAGGCGTCGAATTCCGTTTGCACTTAACCCCTGAAACTGGCTCGAACAACAAGTGAGAAGGATACTACGGGCTTGTCAATATGTCGATTGAAGCGGCATGCGAAATCCTCTATACTTGTTCATTGAGTGATTTGTAAAAAACTGGATCGCGTCGCAGGTAATGAAAGGGCCGCGTACTTCGCGGATAACAAAATGGTTGTGATACCGCTGACTTCATGGGGAAGTCTCTTAGGCTGACCGCGTGGGGTTTTTCGTCCAAAATTTTTCAAAGAGCGCGGTTAATCCGCGCTCTTTTATTTTTGCCTCAGGAGTTGTGCATGATTTCAATAACGCTACCGGATAGATCAATCCGCCAATTCGAACAACCTGTCACAGTGGCGGAGGTTGCGGCGAGCGTCGGTCCAGGATTGTCTAAAGCGGCACTCGCAGGCAAAGTAGATGGAAAATTGGTTGATACCAGCGATGTCATCAGTACGGATGCCGATCTGGCCATCATCACCGATAAAGACGCAGAAGGATTGGAGGTCATTCGTCATTCGACAGCGCATCTATTGGCCTATGCGGTCAAAGAACTTTTTCCGGATGCACAAGTAACCATTGGACCGGTCATTGAGAGCGGCTTCTACTACGATTTTTCGTATAAGCGCCCTTTCACGCCAGTCGATTTGGTGGAGATCGAAAAAAAAATGGCTGAACTCGCAAAAAAAGACGAGCAGGTCAAGCGAAAAATAATGCCCCGCGACCAAGCAGTGGCTTACTTCAAGGGTATTGGCGAGACATACAAGGCAGAAATTATCTCGTCGATTCCGCAAGGGGAAGACGTGTCTCTTTACTCAGAAGGAGCTTTCACGGACCTGTGCCGTGGACCACACGTTCCTTCGACGGGTAAGCTAAAGGTTTTCAAACTGCTAAAACTGGCCGGTGCCTATTGGCGTGGCGACGCCAGGAACGAAATGTTGCAACGCATTTACGGCACAGCATGGACAAAAAAAGAAGACCAAGAACAATATCTGCACATGCTTGCCGAGGCAGAGAAGCGCGATCACCGCAAACTCGGCAAGCAACTTGACCTGTTTCACATGCAGGACGAAGCGCCTGGCATGGTGTTTTGGCATCCCAAGGGTTGGGTGATCTGGCAGCAAGTCGAGCAATATATGCGGCGTGTGTATCAGGACAACGGCTACCAGGAGATTCGCTGCCCACAGATATTGGCACGTTCGCTTTGGGAAAAATCCGGCCACTGGGAGAATTACAAGGACAACATGTTCACGACTGAGTCGGAGAAACATGAATACGCCATCAAGCCGATGAACTGTCCGGGACATATTTTGGTGTTCAATTCTGATTTGCGCTCATATCGCGATTTGCCGCTGCGCTATGGAGAATTTGGCTCGTGTCACCGTAACGAGCCGTCAGGTGCTTTGCATGGCATCATGCGCGTGCGCGGTTTTGTGCAGGACGACGGGCACGTTTTCTGTACCGAGGACCAGATTAAGAGCGAATGCGTAGACTTTAATCGGCTTGCGCTTGCGGTTTACGGCGATTTCGGGTTCAAGGAAATTGCCATCAAGATCGCGCTGCGGCCTGAGAAGCGCATAGGTTCAAACGAAACGTGGGAACGCGCCGAAAATGCACTGCGCGAAGCATTGAACGCGTGCGGCGCAAATTGGTCTGAGTTGCCAGGTGAGGGCGCTTTCTACGGCCCAAAAATCGAGTACCACATGAAAGACTCGATTGGGCGATCCTGGCAATGCGGAACCATGCAGGTTGATTTCTCAACACCGGGCCGGCTTGGTGCATCTTACATAGACGAACACAGCGTCCGGCAAACGCCCGTTATGCTACATCGGGCAATCATTGGTTCCTTTGAGCGGTTCATCGGCATTTTGATCGAAAATCACGCGGCGTCCATGCCTCTATGGTTGGCACCGGTCCAGGTAGTGGCGATGGACATCACGGAACATCAAGCCGACTATGCTAAAGACGTGGTCGCTGGACTAAAAGCGGCTGGAATTCGCGCCGAGTCTGATTTGCGTAATGAGAAGATTTCCTATAAAATTCGGGAACATAGCGTGCAAAAAGTTCCTTATCTGCTACTTTTGGGCGATAAAGAAATGCATGCAAAAACTGTAACAGCGCGAGTTCGAGACGGCAAAGGCGGCGGCGAAAACCTACCGCCGATGACTCTCGACGATTTTATCTTGCATTTAAAGAGTGAAATTGCGGCCAAAAGAGCGTCGTAGTTTGGCCTCATTTGTGCTTCGAGCTTGAGGCGTTGAGAAACAGCGCCCAAGGTTAAGTGTAATTTCTGGGAGAGTTTTATCGCTACTGAAAAAGACGTCCGAATCAACGCTGAAATCACTAACGTGACAGAGGTTCGGCTGCTTGGCCCTGAGAGTGAACCGCTCGGTATCGTGACCTTAGCCGAAGCTAACCGGCAGGCGGAGGAAGCGCAACTAGATTTGGTGGAAATTGCGCCAACGGCGAAGCCACCAGTATGCCGGATCATGGATTTCGGCAAATTTAAGTATCGCGAAGCCAAAAAAGCCCACGAAGCCAAGCTAAAGCAAAAGCAAATTCAGGTAAAAGAAGTCAAATTCCGGCCAGGCACCGATGATGGGGATTACAACATCAAGGTGCGAAATCTAAAGCGTTTCTTGGAAGAGGGCGATAAGACCAAGATTACACTTCGTTTTCGCGGACGCGAAATGGCCCATCAGGAATTGGGTATGGCGCTGTTAAGAAGGGTGGAAGCCGACTTAACGGAACTGGGGCAGGTAGAGCAGTTCCCGAAAATGGAAGGACGTCAGATGGTTATGATGGTCGGACCGAAAAAGAAACACTAATTTTAGGAGCGTGCCGCTCCGGCTGCTTTATTTGTCACAGTCTACGGTGCAAACAAGTCGACTTCAGGTTCAAAGTGTGGAAAGGTTCCATCACCTGCTGCGGCAACATAATCAAAAGGTATATACATGCCAAAGATGAAAACCAAGAGCGGTGCGGCCAAACGGTTCAAGCCGCGCGGTAGCGGCTCGATCAAGCGCTCCATGGCGTTTAAGCGCCACATCCTCACCAAGAAAACCACCAAGAATAAACGGCAATTGCGTGGTACGGCTGAAATTCATGCCACTAATTTGGTCAGCGTGCATCGCATGCTGCCCTACGCATAAGGAGACCCACCATGCCAAGAGTTAAACGTGGTGTTACAGCCCGAGCGCGTCACAAAAAAGTTCTCGACCTAGCCAAAGGTTATCGCGGTCGTCGCAGTACCGTATTTCGCATCGCCAAAGAAGCGGTGATGAAAGCGGGACAATACGCCTATCGTGATCGTCGCAACAAGAAACGCGTTTTCCGTGCACTCTGGATTGCCCGTATCAACGCGGCTGTGCGTGCAGGTGGCATGACGTACTCGCGATTCATGAGCGGCTTGAAGAAGGCGTCGATTGAGGTTGATCGTAAAGTATTGGCAGATCTCGCTGTGATGGACAAGCCTGCGTTTGCGCGATTTGTGGAGCAAGCCAAAGCGGGCCTTGCCGCGTAGGGATCAAGCAGTTCTGGCTCACGCAAGAACGCAAAAGGCCCGTAATCGGGCCTTTTGTTTTTTCGCCGGACAGTGTCATAACCAAAAAAGTGAACTTCGATGTGTACTCTTAAGGCGATTTTGCACGACGCGACCATGTTGCTAAAGGCTGTGAAATCCATGCCTGAGCTCGAACAAACAAAGGCAAAGTATCTCGGTAAATCGGGTTCGCTGACCGCACAATTGAAGTCGCTCGGAACCATGGGAGCGGAAGAAAAGAAGGTTGCGGGCGCTGCGATCAATCAAATCAAGGCACAAGTCGAAACGCTGATCAGTGAAGCCAAGAGCCGAATCGCCAGCGCGGAACTGGAAGCAACGCTTGATACGGAATCAATCGATGTAACCCAGCCAGGACGGTCTGCCGGGGTTGGCGGTTTGCACCCAGTTACGAGGGCGCTGGAACAGATTGAAGCACTGTTTGCGACAATGGGCTTTGCGGTTGCGGACGGCCCGGAAATTGAAACTGACTACTATTGCTTCACCGCGTTGAACACGCCACCGAACCACCCGGCGCGGTCGATGCAGGACACCTTCTACATTGCCGATTCAGAGCACGTGCTGAGACCGCATACCTCGCCTGTGCAGATCCGCTACATGGAAGAGCATAAGCCGCCCTTCCGCATCATTTGCCCCGGTCGTGTCTACCGCTGTGACCACGATGCAACCCATTCGCCGATGTTTCACCAGATCGAAGGGTTGTGGATTGACGAAGCCATCAGCTTGGCAGATCTGAAAGGTACACTTACCCAGTTTCTGCGCGCTTTTTTTGAGCGCGACGACATGCAGATTCGCTTTCGACCGTCGTTTTTTCCGTTTGTTGAGCCGGGCGTGGAAGTCGATATGGAATGGGAAAACAAAGGTGGCAAGATCAAGTGGTTGGAAATCGGCGGCGCGGGAGTCGTGCACCCGCAGGTGCTTCGAAACGGCAACATTGATCCCGAAAAATATTCTGGCTTCGCGTTCGGCATAGGGCTGGATCGTCTTGCCATGTTGAAATACGGCGTCACGGATTTGCGACTGTTTTTCGAGAACGATATCAAGTTTCTCAGCCAATTCCGCTAACAGGATGCCCACATGAAAGTATCCGTGAATTGGCTCAATGAACTCGTCGATATTCACTTGTCCGTCGAAGAGCTTGCGCACACGCTGACGATGGCCGGTCTAGAGGTTGAGGAAATTACACCGGTTGCGCCTAACTTTAACAATGTAGTCGTCGCGGAGGTAAAAACTGCGACAACCCACCCTAACGCGGACAAACTCCGCGTGTGCAACGTGGATACAGGAACGGGGACGCTCATACAAATAGTCTGTGGAGCGCCGAATGTGACGGCCGGAATCTGTGTTCCATGCGCGCTGCTGGGTGCGAAGCTTCCAGGGCTCGAAATCAAACAGGCCACGCTTCGCGGCGTGGAGTCGAACGGCATGCTCTGTTCAGCCAGCGAACTGGGCTTGTCTGAGGATCAATCGGGGCTGTTAGTGTTGGCCAGAGACGCGCCCATCGGACAGAACATCCGCACGTATCTGGACCTCGATGATGTTTACCTCACATTGAAAATGACGCCCAACCGCGGCGATTGCCTGTCCATGATTGGTGTAGCGCGCGATCTATCCGCCGCGACTCGTGCCGCACTGAGGGTACCAGCAGTCTCACCAACGCCCATTTCTGGAACGATTTCGAGGGCAATAGGTATTTCGGCACCAAACGCTTGCGGTCGTTACCTAGGCCGAGTGATCAGTGGTGTTGACGCGACAGCAATTACGCCGGACTGGATGAAACGTCGCCTGGAGCGTGCGGGCTTTCGCGCAATCGCGCCGTTGATCGACATTACCAATTACGTCAGTCTTGAACGCGGCCAACCCATGCATGCTTTTGATCAGGAGAAACTCTTCGGTCGCATCGATGTTCGATTTGCACGTCCAGGTGAAACGATAAATTTACTTAATGAGCAGTCTGTCTCGTTGCAACCCAATACCCTTTTGATCAGCGATGAACGTGGTCCGGTAGCGATTGCGGGTGTAATGGGTGGCCTTGACAGCATGGTCACTCGGGCAACCACAAGTATATTTTTTGAATCCGCATATTTTGACGCGGACACGATTCAAGGAAAGTCGCGATTGCTCGGTATAAATTCCGATGCTGCCTACAAATTTGAACGCGGCGTTGATCCGGAAGGCGCACGGGATGCGATTGAGCGCGCGACTCAACTCGCGTTGAGTATTTGTGGTGTCCCTGAGACGACAATAGGTCCCATTGCTGAGGCAATCGGCGAATTGCCGGTGCATCTCCCGGCCAATGTTCGACCAGCGCGTGTGGTGCGCCTCCTCGGTATGGACATTGCCGTCACCGAGATGATTGCAATATTGAGGCGCCTGCAATGCAACGTGTCGGAAACGAGCGGGACTCTTTCGGTGACCCCCCCTGCTTATCGCTTCGACTTAAAAATTGAAGAAGACTTTGTTGAAGAGATTGCGCGAATCAACGGCTACGAAGAAATTCCATCAAGACCGCCGACGTCTTCATTGCAGATGTTGCGCGTCCCAGACGGTAAGCGCAGCCGCAATTCGACGCGCCACGCAATGGTCGGTCTTGGCTATCAGGAAGTCATTAACTACAGTTTTACGCCCGCAGAATGGGAGTTGGATTTTGCTGGGAACGCCAAGCCGGTAAGAGTGGCGAATCCAATATCGAGCCACATGAGTGTGATGCGCACGAATTTGATTGGCGGTTTGATCGCCTCGCTCGTGCACAATTTGAATCGCGGTGAAGTCCGTGCGAAACTATTTGAAATTGGTCGATGTTTCCTCGGCGACATAACTAACCTTGATACGCAACCTGAAATCCTCGGTGGCCTCGTGTACGGGGGACGATTTCCGGAACAGTGGGGTGAAGGTGGCGATAGGGGCGGCCTCGCCGATTTTTATTCCGTCAAAGGCGATCTCGAAGCGCTCTTGTTTGGACTCGAACCACGATTTCAAGCGAGCGCACAGCCTGCCATGCATCCCGGGCGCTGTTCCAGTATCTTGATAAATGGAAAAAAGGCTGGCCTGCTCGGCGAATTGCATCCAATATGGCAACAGAAATACGAGCTTGCAATAGCGCCAATCATCTTCGAACTTGATGTGGTCGCATTGAGTGTTCTGAAAGCACCATCGTATCTGCGCAGCTCGCGGATGCCGACGGTACGCCGGGATATCGCCGTGTTAGTAGACGATTCGGTCGAAATGCAGGCACTGGTGGATGCAGTAAAAATCACAAAACTTGCGTCAATTGTCGATTTTTTACCGTTTGACATTTACCGGGGAGGAAACGTGCCTCTTGGGAAAAAAAGTGTTGCGTTCCGTATACTTATGCAGGATACTGATAGAACTTTAGTAGATTCAGAGGCAGATAGGAAAGTCTCAGAGATACTTAAAGTTCTTTCTAAAGAGTTTGGCGCAACCTTAAGAAAATAAAGCGAAAATGAACACAACGCTGACAAAAGCAGAACTTGCGGACTTAATGTTCGAAAAAGTGGGCTTGAACAAGCGCGAAGCCAAAGATATGGTCGAGTCTTTCTTTGAGGAAATACGTCTTGCCCTCGAAAATGGCGACAGCGTAAAGCTTTCGGGATTCGGTAATTTCCAGCTGCGCGATAAGCCACAGCGTCCAGGACGTAACCCAAAGACTGGGGAAGAAATTCCAATCACGGCCCGTCGAGTAGTTACTTTTCATGCGAGTCAAAAGCTGAAGAATCTCGTGGAGAAATCCTTCAATGGAACCGTCGCTTAACAGTAGCCTGCCGATTATTCCGGCCAAGCGGTATTTCACCATTGGCGAGGTCAGTGAGTTGTGCGGCGTTAAGCCCCATGTATTGCGCTATTGGGAGCAGGAGTTTACCCAGCTCAAGCCACTCAAACGCCGCGGCAACCGACGTTATTATCAGCACCACGAGGTGCTTCTCATCAGACGTATTCGCGAACTTTTATACGAACATGGGTTTACCATCAACGGGGCACGCAATCGTTTGGATGAACCGCAAGCGGCTCATTTGAAAGTATCGAAGGTCGAATCTGGACTTGATATTAGCGAGGTGAAGAGTGAACTCAGGAGTATCGTTACGATGTTGAGCGGCTAACGGCAATCGTTCGTAAGCCGTTATAATTGCACGTCGGTCGGGGCGTAGCGCAGCCTGGTAGCGCACTTGCATGGGGTGCAAGGGGTCGGAAGTTCGAATCTTCTCGCCCCGACCAATATGTTGATGGGAATATGATTTTTCGTATTGCGCGATGTCCTATGCGCTCATGTTTTGGCTGTATGCTCTCGCGCCATGCATCCAACAAGATATTTTCGCTTCGCTCGATCATAGGTCTGTCGCGCGCGCCAGAACGTTGGCTCTCCTCTTCGCGACTCGTTTTGCTAGTATAGCCAACCGATGTCAGACGTTCTCATCGATGTTTCCCGCTTGCTCTTCCGTCGGTTTGCAAAGCGCCTTCCGACGGGGATAGACCGCGTTAGTCTGGAGTATCTGCGCCATTACTTTGGCGCAGCGAGAGCCGTGTTGAGTCTTGCCGGACTCCATATTGTCTTTCCACACAGAGCATCTGCGCAAATTTTTCGGCTACTATTCGATCAATCGGTAAGTCCGTACGACCACTGGTTGTACCTCCCACAAATAGTGATGGCGGCCTGCGGCGGAATCTGGTCTGAGCGCAAAGTCGCTGGTGCCATCCTGTTTAATACCGGACATATGGGGCTCGCCGATGAACGATACGCGCGCGGTTTGCGTGATCGTGGTGTTAGACCGGTTTTCATGGTTCACGACCTCATTCCAATAACCCATCCAGAATTCTGTCGACCGGGTGAGTTGGAAAGGCATCGGAGACGAATGCGAAACGTGCTGCGACTCGCCCATGGGATCGTAGCCAACTCGCACGATACGCTCGCGACTCTACATACTTTTTCACATGCCATATCCCTCGTTATGCCGCCGGCGATCGTCGCGCCGCTTGCGCCAGGATTGGCTTGGGCTAAACCTGCGGCGCGCCCAATAGTGGAGCCGTACTTCGTTGTCCTGAGTACTATTGAGCCACGCAAGAACCATTTGATGCTGTTGCACCTTTGGCGCAAGTTAAGGGAAGAGCTCGGTGCGGATGCGCCTCGCTTAGTCGTCATCGGTCAGCGCGGGTGGGAGTGCGAAAATGTCGTTGACTTGCTTGAGCGGAGCGAGTTGCTTCGTGGATATGTCATAGAGTTGTCGCGTTGCGACGACACCGATCTCGCGACCTATTTGCACCACTCTCAAGCGCTACTATTTCCAAGTTTCGTCGAAGGCTATGGGATGCCGCTCATTGAAGCTTTGGCCGCTGGGGTGCCGGTTATCGCAAGCGATCTGCCGGTATTTCGGGAATTCGCATCGGAAATTCCAGACTATGCAGATCCTCTGGACCCTCAACGCTGGCTTAACCTGATTCGAGGGTACTCAGACGTGGATAGTACCCGCCGAGCCGCGCAACTTAAACGGATGGAATCCTTTCAATTGCCGACTTGGGAAAGACATTTCGAGTTACTGGACACGCTGCTTTTACGCCTTGACGAAGGCGTACCCTCGGCAGCTCTCTAACGCGACGAGTACTAGCCATTCTCAAGGTTTACTTTTAAGGCCGCGGCAAATCGCATCAGCGGCGCACCATCGATAATGTCGTGGTCAGCGGAGAGATTGAGCTGCAAGAGCTCGCGTTCAACCAGAACCCCGTCCGCGAAAGCGGGCTGTGTACAGATTGCCCCAATCGATAGTGTTAATGTCATCGGCGTAATAGGTACCACTACCGCGCGCCCCGCTGCGTACATTCCCATTGATGTAACCCCAACAGTTCCGGCGAGTTCGCGAAAAAGATGGGCATCACTTCTAGCGAAACGCCAAACCATTTTCCTCAATATGCGGGGCAGCGAAAAAAACGATGCCTCAAGCGCGGACAATGGCCCGTCAGCGTACAGCGCCGCGGATTTTGCTCTCTTAAGCTCCGCATCGACTTCAAAAAAATCTTTTTTATTGGCAGCGCGAACGATAAACGGCAATGGCAGCAGCGACGCGTCGACTTCACGTTCAACCATGACCGATAAGTCAACGTCCTCAAATAAGATGAGTTCTCGACCCTTGTGTCGATACGCTTGCATGCGGGGTTCTTTTGCGACTGTGCAGGCCAGGGTTCTGGCTACATAACTAGTGACGGAAATAGGGGCTTCTGATGACGCGGCAAGCTTTGCGATCTGCGCACGTATCGCCGTCGCATCGACTTCAAAAAGCAATTGAATAGTATTCTTTCGGCGTCCCTCGGACAGTATGTCTAAAACGAGGTTGCGAGTTTTGGGAAAAGGCGTCAGTGTGTTTGAGGCGGGCGGCGTTCGCAACAGGCGTCTCAGTTGCGCGAATGCAATGGATAAGTAGTGGGCCACTATCGACAAGCAGTAAAGCTAGATCCGCCTGATTTCCTGCGCTAGCGCATCAACCGTCTCGTGTATTTGTTCGGCCGTGTGCTGGCAAGAAATAAAGAAACGCAGGCGTGCAGATTTTTCGGGCACTGCCGGGTACAAAATCGGCTGGACGTTTATCCCACGTTCAAACATAGCGGCGGAAACCCGCGCGGTGCTAAGCGAACTGCCAATGATCGCCGGGACCACGGCGAGCCCCGCGCTGCTTCCTGTATTGATCCCGGCCGCGCGTGCCTCCTGCAGGAATTGTTGTCCCCGTTCCATCAATCGTGCAACACGCTCGGGTTCATTTTGCATACACTGAAGTGCGGCGAGGGAAGCTGCGGCAACGGGTGGCGGCATTCCTACACTATAGAGAAATCCGGGCGCCAGAAATTTCAGGTGCTCAACCAGGGCGCTTTCACCTGCAATATAGCCGCCGCAACCGGCGAGCGATTTGCTGAGCGTCCCCATCCAGATATCAACATCACTACCGGACAGACCAAAGTGCTCACGAATGCCAAGCCCGTTTTTTCCCATCACGCCGAATGAATGTGCTTCGTCGACCATAAGAAAAGCGAAGTGCCGACGTTTGATATCAACGAATCGCGGCAAATCGGGGAAGTCACCATCCATACTGTAAATGCCTTCGAGCACGATCAGGACTCTGTCGAAGTGTCGGCGCTGCTCGGCGAGAATTTTGTCTAAAGCCTGCCAATCATTGTGTGGAAACGAGAGCCGGCGGGCACCTGAAAGCTGTATTCCTTGCAGAGCACTGTTATGAATGAATTCATCGTGCAAGACAAGATCTTTGGGGCCAAATAAATACCCGATAGTGGTGACATTCGTAGCATGCCCGCTCACAAACGTGATGGCGTCGTCCACATCGTACACGCGAGCAAGTGCGTGTTCCAACTGCCTGTGTACCGGCCGATCGCCCGAAACAAGTCTGCTGGCAGAAACCGAAGTACCGTAGCGATCAATCGCCGCTTTCGCTGCATCAATTACCGTTGGGTGCCCTGAGAGGCCGAGATAATTGTAACTTGCATAATTGATAAACGACTTCCCGCCAATGTTGGTGGTATTGCACGCAGTGCCTTCGTGTAGTTTGAAAAACGGATTGCCGATCCCCAATCGGGCAGCACCATCATTCATGATACGAATTTGCTGATAACCGGGATGCAAGTGAAATCGGTAGTGCTGTTCCGGGATTTTGTCACCGGCGCCGAAACCTGCAACCAGACTCAGTGGCGCACTATCAGACTGCGCGGCATGTCGAAGTCGTCGCTCTAAAGCCTGCTGGATGAGCTTATCCTTTAGCTGCGCAGTCAACCCTGAAATGGTTTTTGGCCGCATATCACTGAATCATTCGCCGCTGAAGCGCCGGATCCGCAGCAGCAATCTCGCTCACAAATTCCTCTACCGACTCATCGCTTACACCGGCGGCGTGCTGCATAACCACCTGCTGCACTTGCTGGATTTGCGTTGGCGGCGCGGATCCCGCCGTCGCGACACTGCCGTCAGTGCCACGCAACTGGGCAATCATGCGCGCGGCCAGTTTTGCAATTGTTGGGCTCTCACTCAGCGCCATTACCGGCAGGCGAACACCAAACCTGCCTTCCAGGGCAATTGCCAACTCAACGCCCATCAAAGAATCCAGCCCCATTTCAAACATCGACTGGTGCGTATCCAATTTATCGACGGACGCGCGGAGAATTTCCGCTACCTCGACCTTGATCATATCGATAAACGTGGGCAGAAGCGCTTCGTCCGGCAGTTCAGCCAGTAACCGTTGAATGTCGTCCGCGTTTGTCTCCTCTCCTTGCGCGTCGCCCCCAAGTTTGGCCAGGTCGCTGAAGCGCGGGCTGGATGCCGCAGGCAGGAAGCGTGCGAGGGCCCGCCAATCCAGCTCCATTACGCCCAGTCCCGATTGATTCGCTAGCAGCATATTTTCAAGCTCATCGAGTGCTGCGGCAGAATGAAGTGCGGTACCACCCATACGATGCTGCAGTGCGTCTTTGAGTTTTTCGTTTCGCGCCAGAAATCCCACGTCGTCTATCGCGCCCCAGCGCACGCACGTTGCAACCAGGCCCGCATCTCGTCGGCTCGTCGCGAGCGATTCCAGCGCCGCGTTCGCAGCGACATAGCTGCCTTGTCCAGGATTACCAAACAAAGTCGTCGCGGAGGAGAACAGTGCAAACAAATCAAGCGGCGCACCGAGCGTCAACGAATGTAAATACTGCGCACCGAGTACCTTCGGTGCCAACACCCTATGCAATTGTTCAGAGGAAACATTGCGAATCAGACTATCTTCAATCACCGCAGCAGCGTGGATGATGCCCTTCAACGGCGGCATCGAAACTGCAATTTCGCTGAGCAACTGCGAAAGCGCCTTTTCGTCGCTCACATCGCATGCCGCAGCGCGTACCGCCACGCCAGCGGCCTCGAAGGAGGCCAATGCCGCGCTGGCCTCATCTGTCGCCGCGCCGCGGCGCCCGATTAAGACGAGATGTTTTGCACCTTTTGACGCAAGCCACTGCGCCGATTTCAGACCGAATCCGGTCAGGCCCCCGGTGACAAGATAGGTGGCGTCAGGTCGAAGCACGATTCGCGGCGAGTGCAACGATGCCGCAGCGTCCGGGGCATCCGCCGATTGATGAATCTGCACGGCGTATGTGGGAACAATTTCGTGGTGATAGGTGATGACGATCTTGCCAATCTGGCGAGCCTGTTGCATGTAGCGGAACGCGTCAACGATATCTTCTGCCTCGAAGGAGTGGTAGGGGAGCGGGTGCAGCACCCCTTCATCGAACAAGCGCATCATTTCGCCAAATAATCGACGGGTCAGCGCAGGTCTTTCGCTCATCAATTGGTCCGCATCAACGCCGAAATAGCTGATGTTATTGCGGAACGGTCGCAGCCCAATTTTGGTATTTTCGTAATAGTCGCGTTTGCCGAGCTCGATAAAACGCCCGAACGGCTTGAGAATACGCAAATTTCGGTTGATCGCTTCACCCGCGAGTGAATTGAGTACGACATCGACGCCTCGCCCATCCGTGGCCGCGAGGATGTCATCGGCAAATCCTAATGTGCGTGAGTCATAGATATGCTCGACGCCAAGCAGGCGCAGGAAGTCGCGTTTTTCGTCCGAGCCGGCCGTTGCAAAAATAGTTGCGCCACGCCATTTTGCGATCTGGATCGCCGCAATTCCGACGCCGCCGGCCGCGCCGTGGATCAATACCGTTTCCCCTGGTTCGAGTTGGGCAAGGTGAAGGAGCGAATAATAGACAGTGAAAAAAGTACTCGGAATCGTTGCTGCCGCCTCGAACGAAAGGCCTCGCGGAATGTGTGAAAGCGCAGTCCATTTTGTTATCACAAGATTGGCAAAACATGACGGACCAAATCCGACAACCCTGTCGCCAGGAGAGAAGCCACTTGTATCGCGCCCGACCGAAAGTACGACACCGGAAAATTCGAGGCCAAGCGTCGGGCCTGCAAAACCATTTTCGATGGCTTCATCCGAGAGAAGTCCAAGTGCGTACATGATGTCGCGGAAATTCAGTCCCGTCGCCTCCACCTCGACTTCAATTTCATCATGTTGTGGCAGAACACGAGGGTGAGATTCCCAACGCAAATTGCGGAGTTGGCCCGGAAAATCGAAGCCCAGACGCACTGTCACATCTTGCTTATGTGAAGTTACGGAATCTCTGCTGCCTTTCGCCACGAATCCGGCAACCTCTCTGGCCGGATCAAGTGCGGTTTCAACGAGTGGCCTTGAAGCCGGCAATGGACGTGGAGCCAACGCAAGCCGGGGTACGAAACGCGCACCATTCAGACCGAGAAAAATTTCAGACTCGGAATCTGGCTGCATGATCTCCCTCGCGAGCGCATCAGTGACATCGTCCTTCGCCCGAAGCGCTGGCAAATCAACCAGTTTGATCGCCACGTTTGTCGCCTCATTCATCATCGTACGTCCCCATCCCCAGAGGATCGCATCGGCAGACAAATCGCAGGTGGTCCCACAGTCGCCTTGCGAAGCGCGAGGCAGGAGTGCAGACATTGCGCCTGAAGTGGCAATCCAGCATGTCAAGGACGTTTTCGCTTCCTCGCACGCTAGGGCAATTGTGCGGGCCGTAACGCAACGCGCTTCGTGGAAAGCCAACTCGGCCGCTGCAGGCAGATTCCTTTCCGGTAGTCTTAGACCCGACAAATGGAGTACACCATCAATATGTCCGATGTCACGGCGGATCTGCAGAAGGGTGTCGCGTAGCGACGGGGTATCAACACTTGGCGTGCAGGTAACAGCGTGTCCTGCCTCGCGGAGGCGGGCAGACACCTTGGCCGCAACACGTGCGGAATGACCAAAAGCATCAGCAACAATCAGCCATGATTTGTTCTCAGCCGACTCAACCGACGATACCTGTTGGCGATTGCCACCACCGTTGGCACCTGCCAGCAACAGGTAGGGCCCACATTTGATATCAGACGAAAAATCGATCTCCGAAGGTGTTCCGAATCCGCATTTTGACAGTTGCTGCAACCAGAAGCGGGACGATTGCTGAGTGGACACAACGCTTCCTTCCGCCGTCTGACGCCACCAATCGACTTTTTCGCCGTAAGTGAAATCCATCCAACGCGAGGGATGCATGCCAATTACAACGATTGATCCGCCCGGAGCGAGTTTTTCACGGGCCACGTCGAGCGCGTGCAGCGCCATGTCCAGAGTCGAAAAATCCAGGGACAAGAAAATCAATTGCGCCCTACGGGCCAGAACCGGTTCCGGCTTTACTTCGTCACCCGCAATCAGGCTCGCCTTGATGAGCGGAAAGCGCTCCTGCATGCGCTGGGTTTGTTGCAACGCCGCAGGGGACGGCGTTAGAAATTGATAATCACAATAATCGAAATCAATTGCTGCGCAAATATCCGCAGCGAACAAAGGGGGCGATTCGCTGATTTCAACAATTTCCAGCCGTTGATCATCGCTCAGGCGCGATTGCGCTACGGCGATCATATCGCGCAGCGTTTCGCCGATCCGCTGCCGTCCCTGCGCCCCCAGCACATGCGCGATTACAGACAGTCGCGGGGCATGTTGCCGGATTGCTGACTCGACGTTCGGTTGAGTGCCCAGAGTGGCGCTCAGGTGGTGGCCGACGCGGCCAACCTGATGCACGATATCGAAACAGTCTGGATAGTCGGATACCAGACTGTTCCAGATTGCTTCCGGCAACGGTTGCGCAGAGTCAATCGCCGAAAAACGGTAGCCCGCATCGACGTCAACAAGAAATCCATCGTCCTTGGCTGCACTAATGATGTGTCGGAGGAACGGTGCCGTTTCCGGACGATTTGCATACAGTCTTTCCAGCAGCGTGTGCGTTAGCTCAACGTTGTTCTCACTCAGCGCGCGCAATGCACCGATTCCGAACTGGCTGCAAACTTCATCCAGTAAAGGATCAACCTCGTCGATGTACCGCCGATGAATTCCTGCCACTGCGCAGCGCCTGATCGTCTCGTTCATTGCGAGGTGCACTTCAGCGAAAGTAAGCGGAGCAGTCGGCACCGGAGAAAGGCGGTGGGGTGCGGGAATTGCCCGCTCTTGCAGGAATCTGACTCGGTCCGCCGCGTTCTTTTGCAAGCGAATGCTACGGAACCGAACGCCTTGCAGAAATGCGATTGGGCGTCCAGTTTCGTCAAACACCGTGAATTCCGCAACGATGGACTGGCGCGTAAAACGCAAAAGCGATACTCGTGCGGTCGTTGGACGCGCAGCGCTGCCGCTACTACCCAATCTGTACGTGATACGCTCAACTCTGGTCGGCACAAACGTGAGGCCGCTGCGCATCGTTTCTTGAGTGGCAGGGTGCTCACGCAATAACTGAATGATCAACTGGAACGCGCAATCAAGCAGAGCCGGATGCACATACGTTTGCGCAACTTCCGCTTCAATGAGCGCCGGGATCGTGAACACCGCCGTGGCGGTCCGTCTGTTCAACCAACCGTGATCGATGGCACTAAATGCGGGGCCGTAACGCAAACCGGCCGCCAACGTCAGTGCTTGATGGCTCGCTGAATCGAAATCAGGCGCACGTGCGGGTAGCACCAAATGGTCTTTGTCAAATACGTGTCGACTGGGTTCGCGCAGCAATCTGCCGACCGCGTGAATAATCCATGTTTCGTCACCGCCAAGCTCGCGTGCGCGAACGGTGAAGCCACCGTCTGCGGGATCAATTGAAACCCGGACAACTTTCGAGTGCTCATCGTTCAATAAGAGCGGCGAACGAATCTCGAGTTCTTCAATCGACGCACTGTCACCGCCATAGGTCTTCATCGAAGCCGCGATGGCCAATTCGACAAAGCCAGAGCCGGGAAACACCGTTGCATCGCCTACTACGTGATCGGCCAACGCCGGGTACTGCCTGGTGTCGAGCACATTCTCCCAGGTGAATTCGTGTTGTGCGAGTCGATAGCCGAGCAGAGGGTGCTCCATTCGCCGCGCGAGTGTGCCACCTGCTTGGGATGTGACAGGATGCCAATGCGTCTCGCGCTGCCAAGGGTAATTTGGCAGATCGACGAATCGTCCGCGCCACGGCAGTAGATGGGCCCAATTGATTTCGCAACCCGCGATGAGCGCTTGATTTGCAGCGCTCCAGACACGCTGCGGCGAGCCATCACTACGGGTAATAGTGGTGATGACGCGTCCCGGCTGCGCACTCTCTTTCGTGCTTTCCTTCACCGCATCGTTGAGATACCCCCGCAATACGGCATGTGGGCCGATTTCAATAAATACGTTGTAACCTTTCGTTTGCAATCCCTTGACAGCTTGGGCAAACAACACCGGCAGGCGGATGTTGTGCCACCAGTAAGCCGCGCGCAGCTCGCGCCCGTCGAGCAACTCGCCCGTGACCGTCGAGAAGAAAGGGATAGTAGTTTCGCTGGGCCTCAATTTGGCCAGTGCCTGGAGTACGTCCAGTTCAATCCCGTCCATGGCTGGACTGTGAAAACCATAGTCAATATCTAGCCGCTTGAACGGTATGCCTCGCTCGGTCAGCGCCCCTTCAAACGCGATGAGCGACTCAATTGCGCCCGCAACGCTAACACTGCGGCCACTATTGATGCCTGCAACAACCACGGAGCTACCGAGGTTCAAGTCGTCAATCAGCGTCGCCGTTTTTTTCGCGTCGGTAAGGACTGCGCTCATTACGCCAAGACTTTTAGTCCGGCCCTGAAGCTGGCTGCGGTGGTAAATAACCTCCACGGCCGCAGCCAACGACAATGCCCCCGACGCCCACGCAGCAGCTACCTCGCCCACACTGTGCCCTGCGACGGCGGTTGGCATGATGCCGCGGTGTCTTAGCATCTGGGTGATGCCCACCTGTAGCGCGAATAAAGCCGGCTGAGCAATTTCGGTCCGCTCGTAGCGATTTGTGTCCGTACCAAAAGCGCCGTCTCCTGCCAGTTCCGCTTCGAGTGAATAGTCTGCGAAACGCTGAAAAACCGAATCAACCTCTCGCACCGCATTGCGGAAAACGGTGTCTTCCGCAAGCAGGGCTTTGCCCATGCCGAACCACTGCGAACCATTACCGGAATAGATAAACGCCGGGCCTGCGGCTGATTCGATCGCGACCCCGTAATCAATGCCACCGTTCTTGTCCGCGCCCGACGCGAAATTGTCGAGCGCTGAGATGACTGATTCGGACGAATGCGCAAAAATGATCGCGCGATGATCGTGCCAATCCCGCGCGAAGCAGGCATTGAACGCGATGTCGTATAGCGGCGTATAAGGTTTCGCCTTCAGGAATGCAGCAAAATCGGATGCTGCAACCTTTAGCGCCGCATTGCTTTTCGCGGAAATAACAATCGGTACGTCGTGGATATTGGTCGGGCGAGGCACCTTTCCCTGCGGACTATCGTAGCTCTCCAGAATAACGTGCGCGTTCGCACCCCCAAAACCAAACGAATTGGTGCCGACGATCAACTTGCCATTTTTCTTCAGTGGCCTGTTTTCGCGGGCAACTTCGATATTCCATTCATCGAAGTGAATATTCGGATTCGGATTCCGGATGCCGATGGTGGCAGGCACCAAGCGGTGCTGGACACAATGCAGCGCCTTGACGAGACCTGCCACACCGGACGCGGCTTCAAGGTGACCCATATTGCTCTTGACCGAGCCAATCAGTAACGGATGGCGCGCCCGTCTGCGTTTGCCGATAGCCATTCCGAGCGCATGCGTCTCAATCGGATCGCCCACAGCAGTGCCGGTGCCGTGCGCTTCGATGTAGTCGATATCGTCTGGTTCGATGTTGGCGCGAGCGTAGACTTCCTCAAGCAACTCGCTCTGTGCAGCCGAACTCGGCACAGTGAGCCCCGATTTGCGTCCATCAGTATTAACGGCTGTATTGGCGACCACTGCCAGGATGTGATTGCCGTCTGCCACTGCAGCATCGTAATCCTTGAGGAAAAATATGCCGCCGCCCTCAGAGCGCACGTAGCCGTCACCGTCCGCGTCGAACACATTGCAGCGACCGCGTTTGGAAAGCATGGACGCTTTCGAAAAACTGATAAACCCATACGGATGCGCGTGCAAGCTAACGCCGCCCGTCAGCGCTTGGACGGTCTCGCCGCAAAGAATTGACTGGCAGGCTTGGTGAAATGCCACCAGTGATGAGGAACAGGCGGTATCAATGGCAAGGCTTGGCCCACGAAGATCAAATACATACGACAGGCGGTTGGCGGCAATACTCGCGGTATTGCCGGTGGCGACACTGGCGTCAACGGCACCCAGGTCATCGGCCAGCCTGAAAGAATAATCCGCGCTGGCGATACCGATATAGACGCCACAACGGCTACCCTTTAGCGTGGACGGCTTTACACCCGAATTTTCCAGCGCTTCCCATGTCATCTCCAGCAGCAAGCGCTGCTGTGGGTCCATCAACGCCGCTTCGCGCGGCGAGATACCAAAAAAGGCCGCATCGAACTTGGTAATGTCTCCTATGGAGCCTGCGGCAAACGAATAGCTGGTGCCGGGATGGCTTTTGCTCGGATGCAGAAAAGGCGCCTTTTCCCACCGGGACGCATCGACTTCCGTCACCAGATCCCGACCCTCCAAAAGACCCGGCCAATAGTTCTCGCTGGTTGAACCCGGAAACCGGAACGCACAGCCAATCACCGCAACTTTTTTTGTCATAGTTTTATGGACCACCCTTGCACTTCATGTAGCTCGGCAACTTCTAATTTGTCCGGTCAACGCGCTTGCGGCAAGTTTTGTGAAACTTTCGTGAGGTGATGCAAGACACCAAACTAGTGCAAGCAGGCCGTGAACCGCATCTTTTCCCATGCCCATGCTGACTCGGGCACTGCTGAAGCGCAGTTTGCCGGTCCTACAACCGAAAAAAACGGGACAAAAAAATTTGATCTGCCAGCCAGCCAAGAGGTCAATGCATCAATGTGACAGATTCTATCGCATTGTGTAGTGAAAGTCCCTATATCGAACCTACCTGGACGGGTGGGATTTCGAGCGCCCGTCAGCAATGGCCGGTGTCAAAAATGCAACATTCAGCTACACGCGTGGCCTGTGTAATAATTCTCCCCTCGTTAATTCGGCAATGAAAATGCAGACACGCCTCTCGACCACTCTTCTGGTCATCATTTTTGGTTCTACCCTGCTACTTTCCGGTTGCGGCTCAATCCCGACCAGCGGCTTTGGTCGTGCCGATGCGGATCCGAAATCCACGCAGCCGAATTTGAAGGGCATCCAGATCATCGATGTCACCGATGGCATCGCAAAACAACTGTTCGATCAACGGGCTACGCGCCAATTTTCGGACGCTTTTAGCGTAGCCGATCCGCGCGGTCAAACGATAGGCTACGGCGATGGCCTGGAAGTCTCCATCTGGGAAGCGCCCCCGGCGACATTATTTTCACCAGGCACCATCGATGTTCGGGGCGTTACATCGTCCACCCGCGCGACGACCCTGCCGGACCAAATGGTCAACAGTGACGGATTCATCAGCGTCCCGTTCGCTGGCAAAATCAAGGCAGCCGGGCAATCGCTCCAGACGGTCGAAGCCGAAATCGTGAAACGGCTCACGGGCAAGGCTAACCAGCCCGAAGTGTTCGTGCGCCTGACTCGCAATGTGTCTTCCAACGTGACTGTGGTCGGCGAAGTCACGAACAGCACTCGCTTGCCACTAACCCCCGGCGGTGAACGGTTACTCGATGCGCTTGCGGCGGCTGGCGGTGTTCGGCAGCCGGTAAACAAGATGACGATACAAATCACCCGTGGCGACAGTGTTTTCGCGATGCCACTGGACACCATCATTCGCGACCCAAAGCAAAATATAAACCTGGCGCGTGGCGACGTTGTCACCGCCATGTTCCAGCCGCTTAGCTTCACCGCGCTGGGCGCGACCGGCAAGAACGAAGAAATCAATTTTGAGGCACAGGGAATTTCGCTGGCCCAAGCCCTGGCGCGCACCGGCGGTTTGAGAGACGAGCGTTCCGACCCGCAAGGCGTTTTCATTTTCCGCTTTGAGCCTGCCAACGCCCTGGCATGGCCCAAACAGCCGCTTGTCACCACGCCCGACGGGAAAGTCGCTGTAATCTATCGCATCGATCTGCGCGACCCGGCGAGTTTCTTCGTTGCGCAGACATTTCAGATGAACAATAAGGATTTGCTCTACATCTCGAACGCCCCTGTTGCGGAACTTCAGAAATTCCTGAACGTGGTGTTCTCAGTGACGTATCCGCTTTTGAATGCGGCGCAGTCCTTCAAAAAATAATGTAGATCGCCATTTGGCGCGGCTTTCAATGCGAAAATAGCCTGAAAGGCGCGCCAGTTCTAGAGTTTCTGTTGCGTGTCGGGCGGGTGTTGCAGTTAAAGATTGATTCTGCCAACTTCTTCCAATTCGTATTAGAAAGTGAAATTCTGTAGGTTGGGTTAGGCGAAGCCGTAACCCAACAACCAATGGTCA
>JANYHZ010000223.1 GCA_025362135.1 Betaproteobacteria bacterium
TCCGGAAAAAAACCCTTGGGCAATTGATAGAACAGCAAACCGGTCGCGACAAACGTAGCAACCGCGACCGCGAGAACGATGGGTCGCCGTGCCAGCGCCGCGTCGAGCGAGCGCTCATAGCGCCCGTGAATCGCATTGAAAATACGCTCGAACCACGCAGTCCAGCGCTCTGCGCGCCCGCCCGGCTGGTGGGGCTTCAGAAACCGGCTGGCCAGCATCGGAATGAGCGTCAGCGAAACCATGGCCGACACGAGTACCGCTACACCCACGACCACGGCAAATTCGTGAAATAGCAGGCCGATCACGCCAGGCATAAAAAATATTGGAATAAATACCGCCACCAGTGAAATGGAAATAGACACAATCGTAAACGTCATCTCCCGTGAGCCTAGCAATGCCGCCTGCATCGGTTCCATTCCGTCTTCCATGTGGCGCACGATGTTTTCGAGCACCACGATCGCATCGTCCACCACCAGACCCACCGCCAGTGTGATCGCCAGCAACGAGATGTTATCGAGGCTGTAGCCCAGCCCGTACACCACACCCAGTGTGCCGCACAACGAGATCGGCAGCGAAAGGGCCGGGATGACGGTGGCCATGACGTGACGCAGAAACACGAATATCACCAGTACCACCAGCACCACGGTGAGTCCAAGTGTCAACTTCACATCGTGGATCGAATCGCGGATTGATTCTGAGCGATCATTGCGCAACTTGACGTCTACCGATGAGGGCAGTTGCTCAACGAGTCGGGGCAGCATTGCCTTGATGGAATCGATCGTGGTCACGGTGTTGGCGTCGGGCTGACGGCGTATCGACATCGTGATTGCGCGCTCGCCGTTGGCCCAGCTTGCCGTCTTGACCGATTCCACGCTGTCTTCGACCTGTGCAATATCGCCCAGTCGAACCGGTCCTGCGGCGGTAGTGGCAATGATGAGAGTGGAAAATTCCTGCGCACGCGTCAACTGCCGGTTCGCGGTGATCACCAGTGTTTGCCGGGCCCCCTCGAGCGTGCCCACCGGTGTGTTGGCGTTGGCGGTGCGAACCGCTTGCGAGATGTCGTCCAGTGTTAGGCCGCGTGAAGCGGCTGCTTCGGGATCGACGCGTATGCGGATGGCAAATTTCTTCTGGCCGTTGATATCGACCTGTGCGACGCCCGGCAGTGTGGAAAGCGAAGGAACGATCAGATTCTCGGCGTAGCTGTTCAATTCCGACAACGGCATTGACGGCGAGATAAGTGTGAGAAACAGGACGGGCGAATCGGCCGGGTTCACTTTGCGGTACGACGGCAATGATGTCATTTCGATTGGCAATGCGCGCTGAGCACGCAGCAGCGCCGCTTGCACGTCCACCGACGCGGCGTCGATGCTGCGATCCTGGTCGAACTCGAGCGTAATCTGCGTATTGCCGAGACTGCTGGTTGAGTTCATCGTGTTCACGGACGCGATCGTCGAAAACTGGCGCTCCAGTGTGGTGGCCACGGTGGACGCCATCGTTTCCGGGCTGGCACCCGGCAACGAGGCCGATACCTGAATAGTCGGGGTATCGTATTGGGGTAGGGCTGCGATGGGGATGTTGTTATACGCGAGCGCGCCCGCGACGATGACGGCCGCGTTGAGCAGCACCGTCATGATCGGTCGCCGGATGCAAAGTTCGGAGATATTCATCGCAAGCGCCTATTTTCCGGATTTGGGTACAGCATCCGTTTTTGCGGTTGCGTCAGTGTCTTTGCCGGTCGATTTGGCATTTTTTGCTGTGCCGCCTTCGGCAACTATGCTGTCCTTGCGCACGTTCTGTGCGCCTTCCACCACCACGCGTGTACCCGCTGCAACGCCTTTGATCGCTGCCAATCCACCCTGATTCAATTCGACCTCGACCGGCACGCTCAACACTTTGTTGCCTTCCGTCACGATGTAGACGAATTTGCGTTCGGGCCCCGATTGCACCGCCTGGATAGGCACCACCAGTGCACCCGGCAAGGTGCGCGCCGACAACGAAACACTCACGAACATGCCGGGCCAAAGCAATTTTTCACCGTTTGAAAACGCAGCTTTCATCGCGATGGTGCCGCTGGCACTGTCGACGGTACTCTCGATGAACGTGAGCTTGCCAGAGAGCGTCTGCTTTTGCGGGGCTGACAACTCGATGCCGACTGACAATGGACCCTTGGCGATTGCGCGTTGCACATGTGGCAGCTCACGTTCGGGCAATGCGAACGAAACGCCGATCGGATCCGTCTGGCTGATCGTCACCAGCGCTTGCGCGTTCTGTGTGCCGGGCTGCACGAGGCTGCCGACACGCACCGATATTGCACCAGTGCGACCGGCGAAGGGTGCTCGAATTTGCGTGAAGCTGCGAGAGACGCGGCTAGCTTCAGCGACGGCTTCATCCACAGCCAGTTGCCCTTTCAATACGTCCGCCTGATTAATCGCCGTATCGAGTGCTGATTGCGAAATGAATTTTTGCAAAAACAGTTCACGCTGGCGAATCAGGTTCCGTTCGGTATTGGCCAGATCGCTCTTCGATTTCATCACCTGCGCTTCGGCCTTGCGCAAATTCGCCTCTTCGGTACGTGCATCGAGAACAAACAATAAATCTCCCTTGCTCACGCTCTGGCCTTCATTGATGTGAATCGACTGGATGACGCTCGCTACCTGGGCTCGAATATCGACGGCCTGAAGCGCCACTACCGAGCCGTTGGCGATGACGGTGACGGGTAAATCCTGTACTGTCACCAACGCTGTGGTCACCGATACCGGTGTACTCGCCGAGCGAGCCGACGTCGCGGTCGCATCGGCACCCCGCGTGCCAGCCCACCACCACCACCAGCCCGCAGCAATGACGAGAATGACGGCACCGCCGAGAGCCCATTTGCGGGAGAGTTGACCAGGAGAGCGAGGGTTATTTGGCGACATTGCGGATTCGAAGTTTGGCGACACGAGGCAAGATTAGTGCTGCGATTTATCAATATTGTGGGGGAAAGTCTGATTGGCTGCGCTGACGCGGCGCAAGCGAACGATGTCAGCAGTCCTTAGAGCCTTCCATTATTGCAAGATCAAGTACTGGCGGGCTTTTCAGAGCACAAATGCCTGAAAAACCCCGCCAACACTTGAGCTTCCTTCCGCAGCTTGACGTAACCGTTGCCCTTGCGCTGCATTCCAGGCACGCTCGATATGCGGTCAGACGGAAAGACTTTGTTTGCTCGCGATACAGGATCAATCGATCTTCGCGCCGGATTTTTTCGCCACCTCAGCCCATTTGACAATGTCTGCTTTGACCATATTCAATGCGTCTACGGGACTGTTCGCAACGACTTCAGCACCTTGCATTGCAAAGCGCGCCTGCAGATCAGGTGCAGCCAGCACTTTGACGGCGGCGGCGTTCAACCGGGCAAGAATATTTTTCGGTGTTGCTGCAGGCGCAAAAAAACCGAACCAGTTGGTTGACTCAAAACCGGGGTTGCCAGACTCTGCGACCGTCGGCAGTTCCGGTACGAGTACCGAACGTTTCGCTCCCGTGACGGCAAGCGCCTTGACCTTGCCTGATTTCACCATGGAGCCAATGGAGATGGTCGAGTCGTACATCACAGATATCTGGCCCGACAGCAGATCCGGAAACACGAATGCGCTGCCTTTGTACGGGATGTGAGTTATCTGGGTGCCATTGAGCGTATTGAACATCTCGCCCGTGAGATGAGAGATGGTGCCATTGCCGGATGACCCGAAATTCAGCTTGCCCGGATTTGCCTTCGCATACGCAACCAGTTCCCTGATGTTGTTCGCCGGCACGTCAGCATTGATCACCACTACATTCTGCGATACGGCCAGCATCGTGATGGGTGCAAAATCCTTGATGGGGTCATAGGGCAATTTTTTGTAAAGGCTTACGGCGATCGCATGATTGCTGGAGGTGCCAATGGTGAGCGTGTAGCCGTCGGGAACCGCTTTGGCCACGATATCGGCACCGATAGTGCCGCCTGCACCGGGTTTGTTTTCGATAATCACTTGCTGCTTTAGTTCGTCGCCGAGTTTTGCGGCGAAATCACGCGAAAGAATATCGGTGGCCCCACCTGGCGGAAAGCCGAGCACGATCTTGATCGGCTTGGTCGGCCACGTTTGCGCAGATACAATGCTTGCTGACGACAACATCACCAGCATGTTCAAGATGGAAAGTAGCATTCCCAATTGGCGTGACTTCACTTTTAAGCTCCGCATTCAAATGATTTCAAACTGCAATTATCGGCGCGAATTCGCCACGTTTCATCCCGGCGCGATATCAGCATTTATTATGTCCGGATATTTGACCTTTTGAGCGCAATTCAACAGGCCATGTCCGCAAGCGTACCTTCCATCGTGACGCACCGTCCCTGGTTGCCTTTTGTTGTACTCGGTGTAGCGCTCGTCATCGTATCGAGCGCTGCGATCCTGATTCGCTTTGCACAAGCCGAAGGTGTGCCTTCCATCACCATTGCCGCGTGGCGATTGACCATCGCTGCAATATTTTTATGCCCGCTCGCGTTGAAAATGACGTCAAAAGAAATTCGCGAATTTCGAAAGCAGGACTGGCTGCTCGGCAGTGCTGCAGGGTTATTTCTGGCGTTCCACTTTGCTGCCTGGATTTCGTCACTTGCGTATACTTCGGTCGCCAGCAGCCTCGCCCTGGTCAGCACCAATCCAGTGTGGATTGCGCTGGTGTCCTGGCTGTTCTTTCGCGAGAAACTTGGCGTCTGGCTGATGATCGGCATTGCCGCTGCCATTGCGGGAAGCGCGTTGATTTTCCTGTCAGACGCGCGACTCATGCAGGGAGATGGTGGCAGCGACCCGATGCTGGGCAATGTACTCGCGCTGGTGGGGTCGCTTACCGTTTGCGGCTATTTGCTCATTGGGCGGCGTCTTCGCAAAACGATTTCGCTGATGCCCTACATCTGGTTAGTTTATTCCAGTGCGGCGATGGTGTTGATGATTACCGCGTTCGTCTCCGGTGCAACCCTCACCGGTTTTTCGGGCACGGCCTGGGGTTGCCTGATCGGGCTGGCGCTTGGCCCGCAATTGTTGGGCCACACCGCGTTCAACTGGGCGCTAAAGCATGTCTCCGCGACATTCATTGCCATCGTCATACTTGGCGAACCCATCGGTTCCGCCTTGCTGGCCTGGGTGTTTTTCGGTGAGCGATTTGCACCGCTGCAATTGGCGGGGTTCTCGATGCTTCTGGGAGGGATTTATCTGGCTTCGAGAGGGGAAGTGCGGCGTTGAATCTGATACAAGTGCGGCCGCGCGGCGCTCAAGTCGACAAGCGTCGTCGCTTATAATCTCGCGTCCTGCCATTTTCTCCCCCCGGTTCACAGTGCCCCTTACCTTGCGCAAAATCGACGTCATCATCCCCGTCTACCGCGGCGTTGCCCAAACGCGGGCGTGTATAGAGAGCGTGTTGGCCGCAATAAATACGCAACCGGTGGAAATCGTGGTTGTGAACGATGCAAGTCCGGCACCTGAGATCGGCGTTTATCTTGCGGGGCTGGCCACTAGCGCCAGCATCACGCTAGTCGAAAACGATTGCAATCTTGGCTTTGTTGCAAGCTGTAATCTGGCCATGCAGTTACACACTGATCGTGACGTCGTACTGCTTAACAGCGACACATTGGTTTCGGACGGCTGGCTGGACAAGATGGTCGCGTGTGCCGCAGCGACACCGTTGGCCGCGAGCGTCACGCCGTTTTCCAACAATGCAACAATCTGCAGTTATCCCCGCATTGCGGTCTCCAACGAATTGCCATCGGGAATCTCCCTGCGGCAATTCGCTGACCTATTTGGCAGGGTTAACGCCGCACGTCACATCGAGATTCCGACCGCTGTTGGGTTTTGCATGCTGATGAGGCGTATCGCCATCGACGCCGTCGGCATGTTTGACGCCGAGGCGTTCGGCCGCGGCTACGGCGAAGAAAACGACTGGTGTATGCGCGCGACCGAGCAAGGCTTCTCGCACCAGCTTTGTGGTGACACGTTTGTTTATCACCAGGGTGAGGTCTCGTTTGGCGGCGATGCGCTGCCTGGCAAGCGGCATGCGCAAGCCGTTATTGATGTCCGGTATCCGGAATATCGCACGCTGATTGCGCGTCATCTTGCTGAGGATCCGGCGCGTGTGATGCGTAGGCACGTTGATCTCGCCCGCCTTGCGGCTTCATTAAGGCCACGCGTCTTGTTTATTACCCATAACTGGGGTGGTGGTACCGAGAAGCACGTCAATGACCTGGCGGCGATGTTAGCCGATTCACTCGATGTGCTCGTATTGAAGCCGCATGACGAACGAAGCCTGTCGTTGCAATGGATGCGTGGCGGCGAAGAATTCGAAGCGTACTTCCGGGACCGCAAAGAACCGCGGGAACTATTGAACGTGCTGCGTGCGATTGGCATTTCGCGCGTGCATCTTCACCATGTTCATGGCCTTCCCGCGTATGTACTCGATATTCACACCGAGCTTGGTGTGCCACTGGACATTACCCTGCACGATTATTTTCCCGTAACCCAGCGCTATCACCTCGGCCCCGCGGGCGATGTTGTCGCGTATCTCAATGCCCCGACCAACGACTGGGGCCTTGATGACATCGAGTGGCGAAAGCGTATGGACGTCCTGCTCGCATCCGCAGCGCGTGTGATCGCGCCGTCGCGTGACCTCGCGCAGCGCATGCAAAAGTACTTTCCGGATACGGCCTTCCAGGTTCGCGCTCATCCAGATTCCAGTCCTGCGCCAGCGACTTTGACATACAAAGTGCTGGTGCTGGGTGCCCTCACGGTTGAAAAGGGGCTGAAAGTTCTTGAGGCTTGTGCGAAAGATGCGCACGAGCGAAATCTGCCGTTTTTTTTCAAATTAATCGGGCACACTGGAGTGACGGTTTCAAGATTCCCCGATGTCCCGCTCGTCATCGGCGGAACGTATCGTGACGAAGATCTTGAGAAGCTCATCGCGCTCGAACGGGCCGACGCGTTTCTGTTTCCGGCGCAAATTCCGGAGTCTTATTCGTACACGCTCACCGCTGCACTCAGGGCAAACCTACCGATTGTCACCTCCGCGTTGGGCGCGTTTACCGAACGTCTTGAAGGTATTTCGCGCGCACGCACGATTGCGTGGGACTCTGCGCCACACCTGTGGAATGACACGTTGCTGGAGGCTATCGGCGCTGAGCTTACGCGCCGGGTCGCCGGCACGCAGGGTGATGAAGTAGCGCATTCACGGCGAGCCTATGTCGATTGGTATCTCGCGCCGCTGTCCACGGTAATTTTGCCGAACCCAGGCCCTACGGAATTCTCGCCACAAATATTTTTCGCGCCTGAACATGGCGGCCACCAAAAGGACTTCACTCTTCAGCAGTTGTTCGAGATCGGTATAGACCGCGGCCATGCACCGTCAGCGGCTGAGTTGCGACGACGAACGGCCACTGCGGATACGCAGATTGCCGAGGCATCGAGAAAGATTGCCGAGGTACTGGCCAGCATCGAGATCGCGGGTCACGAACTGACAGAAGAGCGGCACCGTATCGCGCTGGCCGAAATTCGGCTTGCGGACGCGAGCCGAACCATCAGCGCTCTCGATACCGAACTCAACGAGTTGCGTACACGCTTTAGCGAGATGCAACACAGGTTGGAAGCCGAACGCGATGAGGCGCGCGTCGCATATGCCGACATCGTGTCGAGCACCACATGGCGGCTCACGGCGCCCTTACGATCGATGGTTGAGTGGGCGCGTGACAAGCGGGCACTTTTCACTGAACTTGGTATTGCAACTCGACGCTTCCCGCGTGACCTCGCGATCGCCAGGCAAATCCTCATGGCAGAAGGGTTTGGTGCGTTGGTCGGTCGCGTGCGATTGCGGTTCCGTAAACGCAGTCCGCCCCCGCTCGGGCCAACTGAAACCTACAGCATCGACAAGGTGATCTTGCCTTTTGTGGTCGAGTCATCGTCGTCGCCCAAGTACTCACTCATCATTCCGGTTTATGGTCAGCATTTGCTTACGTGTAACTGCATAAAAAGTATCGCGGAGACCTGCAAAGACATGGCCATAGAAGTGCTTGTCATCGATGATTGCTCTCTGCAGCCAGTGGCCGAGGCATTACTCGCGATTTCAGGTATCACGGTTGTGCGCAATGAAACCAATCTGGGATTTCTTTCCAGTTGCAATTACGGTGCATCGATGGCCAAGGGTGAATTTGTCGTTATTCTCAATAACGATCTCATTCTCACCGGTAGTTGGCTGACGAAAATGGAAGCGGTTTATCACCAGTTTCCCGACACTGGCCTCGTCGGTGCGAAGTTAATTTATCCTGATGGTCGATTACAGGAAGCAGGCGGAATCGTCTGGCGTGATGGTTCGGCCTGGAACGTGGGCCGAGGCGACGATGCGGACAAGCCCGAGTACAACTACGTGCGCGAAGTGGACTATTGTTCGGGGGCATGCCTGCTCATCCGGCGAGACTTCTGGAACGCGTTGGGCGGATTCGACACCGCCTACATGCCCGCCTACTACGAGGACACGGATCTTGCGTTTCGCGTGCGTGAAGCAGGAAAACGGGTGTTTTATCAACCCCACGCAGTGGTGGTGCATTTGGAAGGCCAGAGTTCCGGAACCGATGTCACAACTGGCATCAAGCGTCATCAAGTCATCAACCAGAAGACCTTCGCGAACCGATGGGAAAAAGTGCTTGCGTCGCATCGCACAAACGGGATGTCGCCGCACTTGGAACGCAATCGCTACACCCGCGCGCGGATTCTGGTGATCGATGCGTGCATGCTCACGCCGGATCAGGATTCAGGCTCGTTGAGGATGTTCGAAATGCTCGGACTGATGCGCGCTATGGGATACATGGTGACTTTCGTCGCCGCTAACCTCGAATATCGCCCACCGTATGTCGCCGATATACAGGCGCTCGGCGTGCAGGTACTGCACCATCCTTACGTATCCTCGATTACCAGATACATCGAACAATACGGGGGCAGTTACGACTTAGTGATCCTTTCACGGGAAACGGTCGCCAGCCAGTATCTTGGCGCGGTCAAACGTCACGCGGCGCAGGCGAGGCTTATATTCGACACGGTCGACCTGCATTTCCTGCGCGCCGAGCGCGAGGCCGTATTGGCGGATGAGGCCGTGCTGCGCCACGCGGCACGCAAGATGCGTGAACGCGAACTTGACCTCATTAACGCTGCTGACGTGACGGTAGTTGTTAGCCCGCTGGAGAAGCAACTTCTACAGCAGCTTACCCCGGGAGCCAAAGTGAAAATTGTGTCGAATATCCACGTTCCGATGCCGGGCCCCAAGGCTTTCGCGGAGCGGCACGGCATACTCTTCATCGGTGGATTCCGGCATCCGCCAAATCTCGACGCCGTAACCTGGTACGTAGAGAAAGTACTGCCCATCTTGCGCGAAAAGTACCCGGAACTGGTCACCACGGTTATCGGCAGCAATGCGCCGCCTGCACT
>JANYHZ010000007.1 GCA_025362135.1 Betaproteobacteria bacterium
CGGCGGCTGGATGCCACAACGTGTTTTTCATTTTATCGACCACAGGAACTAATTCATGTCGCCTACGCCACAAATAGCAGCAGAAATCTTCAAAGCCTATGACATCCGCGGAATCGTCGGCAAATCACTCACCGCGGATACCGTAGAACTCATCGGCAAGGCGCTCGGCTCGGAAGCAAAAAATCGTGGCGGCACTACCATCAGCATCGGTCGCGACGGCAGATTATCCGGTCCCGCATTTGCAGACGCGCTGGCGCAAGGCATCCAGTCTACCGGCATCAACGTGATCGACATCGGCATGGTCGCGACGCCAATGGTGTACTTCGCCGCGTTCCATTTCAATACCGGCTCTGCTGTGATGATAACGGGCTCGCACAACCCGCCCGACTACAACGGCATCAAGATGGTGATTGAAGGCGAGACCCTGGCGCTGGACGCCATTCAGGCGCTGAAGCGTCGTATCGATGCCGATGATTTCGAAACATCAGTCAAGCCGGGGACCTATGAAAGGCGCGACCTCAACGATGCGTATATCGCGCGCATCGTCGGCGACGCGAAATTGGCACGGCCGATGAAAATCGTCGTCGATTGCGGCAACGGTGCGGCGGGCGCTTATGCGCCGAAGCTCTTCCGCGCCATGGGTTGCGAGGTGATCGAACTGTTCTGTGAAGTCGATGGCAATTTTCCGAACCACCATCCCGATCCCTCACAGCCAAAGAATTTGCAGGACGTAATCCGCGTGCTCAAGGAAACCGATGCCGAACTGGGTCTGGCATTCGACGGCGATGGCGACCGGCTGGGTGTGGTCACCAAGGACGGCGAAATTATTTTTCCCGACCGGCAGATCATGCTGTTCGCGGCAGATGTGCTGTCACGCGTTCCCGGCGGTGAAGTAATTTTTGACGTGAAATGTTCACGTAATGTGGCACCGTGGATACGTGATCACGGCGGCAAGCCAACGATGTACAAAACCGGCCATTCGCTGATCAAATTGAAGATGAAAGAAACCGGCGCGCCCATCGGCGGCGAAATGAGTGGCCACATATTTTTCAAGGAGCGCTGGTACGGCTTCGACGATGCGCTCTACTGTGGGGCCAGATTGCTGGAAATCGTCAGCAAAAATGCCGACGCGAATGCACCGCTCAAGGCATTGCCCGATGCGATTTCCACCCCGGAACTAAACTGGCAACTCAAGGAGGGCGAACCACACGCACTGGTCGACAAAATCCGCGACACCGGCAAATTCGAAGGCGCGATTGAAATCATCACCATCGATGGCGTGCGCGTCGAATATCCCGATGGCTTTGGTCTTGCGCGGGCATCCAACACCACGCCGGTTATCGTGCTGCGCTTTGAAGCCGACAGTGGGGCCGCGCTGAAGCGAATTCAGGCGGATTTCCGGCGCGTGCTGACAGGTGTGAAGTCGGATGTGGCGCTGCCGTTTTGACGCACGCGTGGAACAGGGTCACCGGTTGACGGCACCTGTTGGTTCGAACCCCGTTCTTGATAAACCCCATATCTGACATCCAGAGTAAAATCGACGTGGATGGGTTCCCCTGCCTGCGCGGGTAGGGTTTTCAGATAACGCGGGATGCAAGGTTCAACTTGCTGTTGGTGGCAGAGTGCCAATCCCGGTGCGGCCGGTAGCGCCATTACCTTCACGGCAACTGTATCAGGTGCACCCGCTGGCACGATCAACTTCAGGAGCGGTGGCATCACCATCGCCGGTTGCGGCGCGGTCACGCTTGTGTCCGGCAACGCGCAATGTACAACAACCTACTCGACGATTGGCACGCGAACCATCGATGCTGACTACAGCGGAAACGCCCGCAATGCCCCCAGCACGGGTACGCTCAGCGGTGGCCAGAGTGTGATCACGCCCACCATCGTGCTTTCACCCACCTCGTTACCCAACGGCACCTTCAATGCAGCCTACAACCAAACCATCAGCGCCAGCGGTGGTACAGCGGCTTACAGTTTTACCGTTTCGTCAGGTGCCTTGCCCGGCGGACTATCGCTTTCAACGGCTGGTGTACTGAGTGGCACGGCGAGCGCAGGAGGAATGTTCAACTTTACCGTGACTGCGACCGATGCCAATGCATTTACCGGCGCAAGGCTGTATTCGTTGACCATTGTTGGTGCCAGCCAGACGGTGACCTTTACGCCAGCCTCGCCAGTGATCTTCGGTGCATCGGCGATTACCTTGAGCGCGACGGCCAGCAGTGGCCTGACTGCGTTCACGTTCAGCACCAGCAGTGCAGCAAGCATCTGCACCGTTTCCAGTAACCAGCTCACCATCGTCGGTGGCGGCACCTGTGCCCTTACGGCCACGCAAGCGGGCAATGCGAACTTTGCCAGTGCTTTCGCGAATGCAAACGTCGTGATCAATGCGGCAAGTCAAACGGTGAGCTTCGCACCAGCCACACCGGTGACCTTCGGTGCATCGGCGATTACCTTAAGCGCAACGGCCAGCAGTGGCTTGACCGCATTCACCTTCAGCACCAGCAGTGCAACCAGTATCTGTACCGTTTCCAGTAACCAACTCACCATCGTTGGTGGTGGCACCTGTGCGCTGACGGCCACACAGGCGGGCAACGCGAATTTTTCCAGTGCTTTCGCAAATGCAAACGTTGTGATCAATGCGGCGAGTCAAACCGTGACCTTCGCACCAAGCTCACCCGTCACCGTCGGGGTGACTCCGATTACACTCACCGCCTCCTCCACCAGTGCGTTGACCGCATTCACCTTCAGTACCAGCAGTGCTTCCAGTATCTGTACCGTCTCAATCAACCAACTTACGATTGTCGGTGCCGGCACCTGCGCGCTCACGGCGACGCAGGCGGGAAATGCCAACTACGCAATGGCGTCCGCCAACACCAATGTCGTCATCAACGCAGCCGTTCAGACCTTGACCGTTTCGTTAACCGGCACCGGTCAAGGCAGCGTGACCGGCACCGGTATCAACTGTCCTGGCGATTGCAGTGAAGCGGTGGTGCAGGGCACGATGATTACGTTAACGGCGACAGCTGCGACCGGTTCTACGTTCACCGGCTGGAGCGGCGGTGGATGTACGGGCATGGGAACTTGTATCGCCACAATGAGCACGGCAACGACGGTGACTGCCCAATTCACGCGCCAACTCGGCTCGCTCAACGTCACGCTAGGCGGTTTACCTGCCGGAGGCAGTGTCTCGCTGGCGATCAGTGGGCCGGATGGTTACAGCACTTCGCAAATCGTGACCACGGGCACGACGCTCAACCTGAGTAATTTGCCGACCGGCACCTACCTGGTTAACGCGCCAGCGAAAACGATCAGCACAGTTTTCTATCTGCCGAATCTGGGTTTGAATAGCGCGGCTGTGAACGCGGGCATTACGACCAATATCACCATCACCTACCGCGTTGCGTTGAACTCGGTGGCACCGGTGATTTACTTCCTGCTTGAGGATTAATTCCAACTCGGGATAGAAAAGACTGCTAATCGCGGGTTGTTCGACGCAAAGCGGTTTCGCCTCAATACGCTACTTCAGCGGCGTTAGAAATTTCCCGAAAAACGCTTCCGCGCGCAGCTTGGTATCGAGCGTCGCTTCCATGTTGGCGTTCACAGCCGCGCGCTTCGGGTTGGGCGTGTCGTACGAATGCGTCGCTCCGGCATAGCGGACAAATTCCACATCGCCGCTACGGCTGGCTTGGGCGAGCTTTTCGCAATTGGCATAACTCACTTCCTCATCCTGCGTACCGATCAGCAGCAGCACGGGCGCATAAGCCCGGTAGTAACCGCCGTAATGCCGGGTGACGGGGGTACACGCCGGATAGACGGCGATGGCTGCACGAAATCCTGACTCAGCCGTGGGCTTTTCCAATCCCACCGTTTTTTCTGCCATGGTCGATAGCGTCGCGCTGCCGCCATTCGACCAGCCTTGCAGGAACACGTGATCTTTTTGCACGTCGCTGCGCCCGCGCAAATATTTCAAGCCCATATAGGCATCAAACGGGCGCACCGTAATCTCGTTGATCTCCAACGGACGGCTGCCATTATTGGTGCCCGCTTCGAATCCCTTGTGATATCCGCGCGGCCCGAAGGTATCGACGTACAAGCCAACGTACCCGCGTTCTGCCCAGAATTTTCCCCACATTACCGTGCGCGCCGAAAGCGTGCTGGCATCGTATTTTTTAGCGCCAGAACCAAACACGCCGGAGCGGCCGTGCAACATCACCACCGCGGGCCGCTGGCCCGGCCAGGTCGTCGTATCGGGCACATACAGGTACCCGGCGAGTTTTACTTTGCCGTCGGCGCTGTCGAAGCTAACGGTCTCGGGCGTTTGCGCGAATGCGACGGATCGCGGCAACATCAGCAACATGGCAGCGAGTAGAAGAAACATTCGCATGAGGGATCCGAAAACAATTCAGCGACTACTCGCCCGCCTTGATCTTGTTGTCTTTGACCACTTTCGACCAGCGGGCAATTTCCGTCTGCACAAAGCTCTGCAGCACTTCCGGTATGCTGCCGACGATTTCCATACCTTGTGCGGACAATTTTTCTGCCACTTCCGGCATCTTCAGCGCTTTCACCAACTCCGCGTTCAACTTGGCAATGATCGCGGGCGGCGTACCTGCAGGTGCCACTACGCCCCACCACGCGACCGATTCAAATCCGGGCACGCCCTGCTCCGACACTGTCGGTACATCCGGCAGGCGCGGCGAGCGTTTGGCAGACGTGACCGCAAGCGGCACGAGCATTTTCGCGTCGATCTGCGGCTTGGCGAGGAAGATCGTGCCAACCATCAGCGGAACATGGCCGGCGATGGCGTCCTGTACCAGCGGGCCACCGCCTTTGTAGGGGATGTGATTGAACGTCGTTCCGGCAAGACCGGCTATCTGCATCATTGCGAGGTGCCCAAGACTTCCCGACCCGATCGATCCGAACGACGCCGCGTCCGCCTTTGTCTTGCCGGCTGCGATCACGTCCTTGAAGTCCTTGAACGCCGCGCCGGGATGCCTGGCGATGACCATTGCCGAGGTGCCGATGATCATCACCGGTGCCAGTTCCTTGAGCGTGTCGTAAGGGAGATTGGGAATCAGGCTGGGATTGACGCCGTGGGTATCGAACACGACTGCGAAAGTGTAGCCATCGGGAGGAGACTTGGCGACGGCTGCGGTGCCGATTGAGCCCGAGGCACCGCCTTTGTTATCGACGATGAATTGCTGGCCGAGTTGTTTGGTGAGTTGAAAGGAAAGAATTCGCGCGACGGTATCCACCGATCCGCCGGGTGGAAATACGGCGACTATTTTTACGGGCCTGGTTGGCCATGTTTGCGCACTTGCCGCCATCGCGAGCAGTGACATCACGCACAGCAGGATTGTACGAAAATACGTCGTCATACTTTTCTCCTCATGGGTGTTGCGTAATCAATGCGAACTATTTTCTGTTTGCTGATGCAGTGTAAGGTCTTCGTTGCGCGCACGCCAGTGAACCCATCGTTTGGCTGCGCAAGCTGCTATTGAAAATATTCGCCATTGTTGATCGATCCATCGCCATCATCTTCATCATTTTTTCGTGCCTTGTCGACGCGTACTTTTAACAATGCGGCAGCCGCGGTGAAATCCTGCAGCGACACGGGTTGCGCCAATCGGACGGCGGGATGTTCGATGGTGTTAATGGTCTGCACGTCGGTCAGCCGCTTGTGTGAGACCCAGTGTTGCGCGAGCGGAATCACAATCGCCAGCACGGCCACCAGCATCAGCCCGACCCGCAGCGTGCGCCAGTGCCTTGGGTCTGCGAGCCGCAGATGAAAACGTACCGTAATCGCTGCCACGATCACAACCACAGGCTGGGTGATGCGGACTGGCCATAGCCAGGAGGCGGAGAATGCGAGTAGCTCAAGTGAATTCAATATCACGGTACCTGCAAGATAGCCGGTGGAGGCAATCGCCAGATGGGAGAAAAACCGCTCCGCACCGGTGAAGAGGCGACCGAACAGCGCGTACATGGCGCTCCACACGCAAATTGCAGCGGCCAGGCTGCCGAGGCCATAGAGATACGGTGGTGATTTTTCCTGCACATCACCCAGCCAGATTTGCCATGCGCCGTGCGCCAGCACCATTGCAAGCACCAGCAATGCGAGCGGCCACACGGGATATCGCGAAAGCGAACGTTCTGCAGCAAGCGGCCAATCGCTTGAACGCACGCGTATCAATGTCTGACCAATACGAAACGGCTCGTCGTTTTTTATTTCAAATACGGCTGCGCGCTGGTTGCGGGCCGTGACGATGCCATTGCTGGTATCGAGGTCAAATAGCCGCGCGGTGCCATCGGCGGCGACTTCAAGCCTCGCGTGATGGGCCGCGCAATGCGGGTCGTCGAGCACCAGATCGTTGTCAAGTGCACGACCGATACGGATACGCGGGGCGGATTCAGGCGCATCCTGCGAAGACGCGGGCACAGGTACACGCGCCAGCACCGTGCCATCGCGATGTAGATATTCGACCACCCAGCTCATTGCAGCCGTTCCAGAAACATGCGGCTCAACTGCAGGCCGTTGTCGAACGAAACACCGTGAAGTGCCAGCGTGCTGAGCATGCGTTCGTGCGCATCGTCCACCTGCGTGGCGTTCACGCTGAAATCGTAGATGCCGTCGAACTTCTTATAGGCTTTGAGGCAGATCGCGACGCGGTAGGTGTGCGCTGCGCCGCGAACGTAATCGTCGCGACACTCCGCAGCCGTCATTTCACCACTGGCAATCTGCATGAAAGACGATGCCGACCGCCCGGTCGAGCCAATGGCGAGAAATTGCGGCGTGGCCAGTTTGTCGTTTCGCAACAGTACATGCCGAACGCTCAGATACCCGGTGTAAAGACTGCCGCGCACGAATAACTCGGAGCGCAGGCTGCAATCGAGCGTATCGCGTTCGTAGCGCAGCCGCTCGCCGTCGCGCCCTCCGGCCCAGCATTTGGTCAGGCTGCCATCGAGCGTAGGTACGACGCGACCCGCAAGCGTCTGGCTGGCAAAGCCCGCTTTGGCGGTGGCGACCGTGGGATCGACTTTGCCGTTTTTGCCCCTCCCTTCGACCGCGTCTTCGACCACTTTCGCGCCGGGCATGTCCAGCAGTTTGCCCGCGACAAAATTCTGATGCACGAACAACTGCCTCGCGATCTCGGTTCGCCATTCCTTGCGCGGCGGCGCCTGCCAGGCACGTTCCAGCAATTGGCGCGCATAACGAACCGGTACGAGGAAGGCCAGCAGTTGGCCGCCGCGACGTGTCGCCACGTTCACGCCGACTACACGGCCGGACTCGTCAATGGCGGGGCCGCCGCTCATGCCTGCGTTAAGCGCACCGGAAAACAGCATTTGCTCGTAAATCCGCGATTCGACCGGGCCGTTATAAATGCCCTCCGAAATCAGGAAGCCCAGTTCAAGTGGATTACCCAACGAAAAGACACGCTCCCCCTGCGCAGGCGCGCTGTCACGCAAATCAAATGCCGGCCACGCGCGAGCACCGCTCAAAGGTTCAGCGTGCAGCACGGCGAGGTCGTGGATCACGTCAACTGCCACCAGCGTTGCCGTGACGGTGCGCTCGCTGGTGGGCCGTAGCTCGAGTCGAAATTTTCCCGGATTGATCGCGAGCGAGGAAACAACGTGGTAATTGGTGAGCAGCCAGACGCCCTTCGGACCATCGTCGCGCACGACAAAACCCGAACCAAGCGAGGATTGCTCATTGGCGCTGTTGAGCAGCACGCGCACCTGCACGAGGCGATCCTTGTAACGGGAAAAAAGGTCGCGTGCGGATGCCGATGGTGCGGGCAAGGGTATCAACGCCGCCTTGGCAGCGGAATCAACGGCCGAACCCTTGTCCTGCGATTGCGCACGAAGCGGCTGGAGAATCGCGCAGAAAAAAATCAGGCAAGCCGTAATCGCGCGTAGCGTTGAAATCATATATGCGGGAGTTTGCAGAAAATTGAATGGGTCTGAATTGGCTACCGCGCCCAGATCGTATGACGCGGGATAACGACTGGTTCGTGTAATGTCGCCTGCATCTTACCGCGAGCGCTTCAAGAAAATTTGCAGGCGCTACGCGCGCGATTGCGCATCGTGAATCGCAGCTTCGGACGGATTTGGCACAAAACTCTAATATCGGCGGGCGTTTTGAGGCATTTTTGCCATGGAAGCCGCAGCCATGCTTGCGTTTCACCTACGGGTACTTCTATAGAGGTGGCAGTTAAACATGTTAACAATTTCAAATTTTGTCTTTCCCGCGAAGGCGGGAATCCAGTGGCATGCGTCGAAAAGTCACTGGATCCCCGCCTTCGCGGGGACGACGAACTGAACATATTTAATCGCCGGATCAATAAAAACCTCCATTCGTGCTGAGGTATCGAAGCACCGATGAGCTGACCTATTGATTCAACGTAGCCCACTAAGCCCTTCGATACGCAAAGCGTACCCTGTCCTGAGGCTCTCGAAGGATCAGGGCGAACGGAATCAAGGTTAATAGAAGTTCCCCTACAACTCCGCCATTCTCTGCGCGGCAACATCATTGCGGGTGTTTTTTCATCCATTCACTCGCACGTTTTTGTGCCTCGGCAATCTGTTCGGGTGTCACCAGGCTCTCCACCAAACGCCGCGAATCCAACGCCTGTTCACTGCCGCCGACTTCGGCGATGTTGAGCCACTTGAGCGCCTCGACGTGGTCCTGCTCGACGCCGCGACCGCTTTCGATCATCGCGCCCAGATTGTATTGCGCGATCACATCTCCTTGCGCAGCCGCCTGCGCATACCAGTACGCCGCGCGATTGGCATCAGGCAGGACACCTTGACCGGCCTCATACATGTACGCAATGCTCGCCTGCGCACGTGCGTGCCCTTGCGCGGCTGATTTTTCGTACCAGGTTGCGGCCTGCCGATAATCCTGTGTTACCCCTTTGCCTTTGTCGTAGCTTTCGGCCAGTTCAAACTGCGCGACCACATAACCCTGCGCGGCAGCAGCCTGAAAATAACGCGCGGCGCGTTTCTCGTCCTGCGCCACTCCCCGACCGCGCGCAAACATGGTACCCAGATGCGTGCCGGCCTCGGTGAGTTGCAGCGGCGTCATCGCACGTTCCATCGCGGGACGTTTGCGTGCCGAACGCCCCTCGCCATTGGCACTGGCGAGGCTCGACCAAACATGGGCGAGCACGAAATCCTGCGGCAATCCCAAACCCTTTGCGTAGAGGTCGGAGAGGTTATCTTGCGCCAAGCCAAGGCGCTGATCTGCTGCTTCGCGATACAACGCTGCCGCGCGCGTCGGGTCCTGTGTAACGCCCTGACCTTTTTCATAGCGCACACCCAGGCTGTTTTGTGCGGGCGCATACCCTTTTGAGGCGGACTGCGCGAACAAGGCGACCGCCTCGCGTCGGTTTTGCGCAGTACCCTCGCCGCGTACGTACATGCCGCCAAGCTTGAACTGCGCGATGGCATCTCCCTGCGTGGCCGCGTTGCGGTAAAGCGCTATTGCCTTTGCAAACTCCTTGCGCGCGTAGGCCTTTTCAGCATCGTCAAAATCGTCGGCGAGGGCTGACGAACTCACCAGTGCGCAGGCAATTGCGATTGGCATGTAGAGCTGTCGAAACATTGATCGGGGCATGTTGCACATTCTGATTGAGCGGCTCAAATTTAGCTATGTGACACTCGCAGCGATTCGCGAGCGCATTTTTTCATCCGGCATGCGCCCGAGGCCCGCACCCATGTTGTCGTGCAGATGTTCAACTCGCGCGGTGGCTGGAATTGCGCAGGTCACCGAGGGATGCGAGATGACGAATTTGAGCATCAACTGCGCCCAACTGCTGCAATCAATTTCTGTGGCCCACGACGGCAAGGGTGTGTTGCGCAAACGCCGAAACAACTCGCCACCAGCGAAAGGCCGATTGATGATTACGGCGATGCCACGTTCGCGCGCCAGCGGCAAGAGGCGCTGTTCGGCTTCGCGTTCGCCGACAGAATAATTGATCTGTAAAAAGTCGAGTTGATGCGCACGAATCACTTTCGCCACCGTGTCATAGGCACTCGGCGTGTAATGTGTGACACCGATGTAGCGCACGCGGCCTTCGCGTTTCCATTCGGCGAGCGTGCGCAAATGGGTCTCGGCGTCGAGCAGGTTATGCACCTGTAATAGCTCGACAGGCCTCGCCTTGAGTTTTCTCATCGAATCCTCCATTTGCGCAACGCCCGCCACTCTGCCCGATGTCCACACCTTGGTCGCGATAAACAACTTCTCGCGCAAACCGAGCGTTGCGATCAAATCACCAGCCACTTCCTCGGATCTGCCGTACATGGGCGACGAATCGATCAGCTTGCCACCAAGCGCGGCGAATTCGCGCAGTACGTTTTCGAGTGGCGCACGCCCAGCGGCCTCGGTGCCGACATCGAACGTCTGCCAGGTACCAAGGCCCAGTGCCGGAAGCAACTCGCCAGTGGATGGAATTTTTCGTGTCGCCATTGCCTGGCTGTCGGCTGATTTCGCATCCAGCGCATGGCTGGGCAGTTGCGACATTCCTGCCGCCATCGCCAAAACATGCAACGCGTTTCGTCTGTTCATACTCGTCTCCAAGGCTTGCGCAATTGTACAATTGCGCCGTCGTCGCGGATTGCAAAGCAACCTCACGACGTACAACTCCTGAATGCCGACGAAGCGACGATTGGTCTAACACGCGGCACCCGATCGGATAATTTTTCTATCTCGAAATTCAGCACGCGAGGATTCCGCGCTGCGAATGGCCGGGTCAATCGGCATCGCGATAACAATGCCGGACCACGAGACGCTGGTGTTGGCAATGACAGTCGCTCTGTGCCACACCGGGCGCGATGTGAATCACGAAAAAAGGCGGCCCGAGTCTTCACACTCGGGCCGCCTTTTTTCGTAACGTACGCTCATCGTTAAATGCCAGAGAGGCAAGAAACGATAACGTCCTACACTTGCGTCATTACATTATTCGCAATCCGCAACGACTACCTTGCAGCCATTTTGGCCGCACATATTGAGTGCCGCCTTCGTCGCTACTTCCTTCGACTCACCAAATCCATAACCGTAATTTTTCTTCGATGAGGCATAGGCTCCACAAGTCTTGAACCAGACCACAACTTTGCAGTTGTCGTTGCCGCTGGATTTGCATTGCTTCAGCGCGCCGGCTTTGGCCGCCGACTCCGAGTCTTCGCCGGTTACAAATCCGTAGCCTGGGTCAGTGTCGCCCACGGAGTCATCAACAGCGATGGCACCGATTGCAAATGCGCTGCCCTGAAAAAGAAAACCCAGGGTGAGAATTAAATAGAGACAGAGTGATTTGCCGTTATTTGGAACTGGTTAGCCTCGCTGGAATTCGATCGAATCACAGCGGGGCATCGGCGCAGCGAGTGTACGTGTTGAAGCGGCCAACAAGTACCGGCAGATTGTTAACTCTTGTAACGGCACCGACGCTTCAAGGAAGTGCGCACGCGAACGGTCCTGCCTGCCGCTTGCAATTCACGAAAGTGTTCAAACTGCTATGCCCAATTCAATATCACCTTCCCCGACTGCCCCGACAACATCGCCGCAAATCCCTTCTCGAAATCGTCGACGGCAAATTGATGTGTGAGGATCGGCGAAAGATCGAGCCCGCTTTGCAGCATCGCCACCATCTTGTACCAGGTCTCGAACATCTCGCGACCGTAGACGCCCTTTATCTCCAGTCCCTTGAAGATCACTTCATTCCAGTCGATGGCGGTGTTCGAGGGCGGGATGCCGAGTAAAGCCACCTTGCCGCCGTGATTCATGCTCGCGAGCAGGCTCTGGAACGCCGAGGGCACACCGGACATTTCCATTCCCACATCGAATCCTTCAACCATGCCGAGTTCTTTCATCACATCCTGTAACGATGTGTTGGCGACATTCACGGCGCGCGTGGCCCCCATTTTCATCGCGAGTCCCAGCCGATAGTCGTTCACGTCGGTAATCACGATGTGGCGCGCACCGACGTGTCTCGCGATGGCCACCGCCATGATGCCGATTGGTCCGGCACCCGTGATGAGCACATCTTCGCCAACGAGATTGAACGAAAGCGCCGTATGCGTTGCGTTGCCATAAGGATCGAAAATGGCGGCGAGATCGTCGCTGATGCTTTCCGGAATCTTGAATGCGTTGAAGGCGGGGATTACCAGGAATTCGGCGAATGAGCCTTCGCGATTGACGCCGACTCCAACCGTATTGCGGCAAAGGTGGCGTCGGCCGGCACGACAGTTGCGGCAATGACCGCAGGTAATATGACCTTCGCCTGAAACACGGTCCCCGACTTCGAAGCCGCGCACCTCAGCACCCATCTCGACGATATGGCCCACGTATTCATGGCCGACGTGCATGGGAACGGGAATCGTCTTCTGCGCCCATTCGTCCCACTTCCAGATGTGGATATCGGTGCCGCAGATCGCGGTCTTTTTTATCTTGATCATCACATCGTTGTGCCCTACTTCCGGCCTTTTGACATCAGTCATCGTCAGTCCGGGGGCGCGTTGCAGTTTGGCTAATGCTTTCATGATTCCCGTTCTCTTTTCCAATTAATGTATTGCGCCAATTTTGCGCCCTACTTTCGCGAACGCCGCCACCGCACGCTCGATCTGCTGAGGTGTGTGCGCTGCCGACATCTGCGTACGAATACGTGCCCGGCCCTTCGGTACGACCGGAAAGCTGAAGCCAACCACGTAGATGCCTTCTTCGAGCAAACCCTCCGCCATACGACTCGCCAATGCCGCATCACCGAGCATCACGGGGACAATGGGGTGAGCGCCCGGCACCAAATCGAAACCGAGTGCGCCCATTTCGCGACGAAAATGCGCGCCGTTTGTATTTACCCGTTGCCGCAGTGATGCGCCCTCCTTCGAATCGAGCAACGTCAACACGGCAAGCGATGCCGTGACAATTGCGGGTGCCAGTGAATTTGAGAATAAATAGGGGCGCGAGCGCTGGCGCAGCAAATCGACCACCTCTTTGCGTGCAGCGGTGTAGCCGCCTGAGGCACCGCCGAGCGCCTTACCCAGCGTGCCAGTGTAAATATCGATGCGGTCAGCCACACCACAAAATTCCGGCGTGCCGCGCCCGTTTTCACCAACAAACCCCACCGCGTGTGAGTCATCGACCATGACCAGCGCGTTGTATTTGTCGGCCAGCGCACAGATGCCTTTGAGGTTGGCGATGATGCCATCCATCGAGAACACGCCGTCGGTGGCGATCATCTTGTGGCGTGCGCCGGCCGCTTCGGCTGCCTGCAACTGAACTTCGAGGTCCGCCATGTCGTTGTTGCGATAGCGAAAGCGTTTGGCTTTGCAGAGCCGCACACCATCGATGATGCTGGCATGGTTGAGTTCGTCGCTGATGACGGCATCCGCTTCGCTGAGCAAAGTCTCGAACAGGCCGCCGTTGGCATCGAAGCAGGAGCCATACAGGATGGTGTCCTGCGTACCGAGAAATTTTGAAATCGCGGCTTCGAGATCGCGATGGCTGGTCTGGGTGCCGCAGATAAAGCGCACCGAAGCCATGCCGAAGCCGTAGTCATCGAGCCCGCGTTTTGCGGCAGCGATCAAACGTGGATCATCCGCGAGACCCAGATAGTTGTTGGCGCAGAAATTGATCAGCTCGGCACCAGATTCCAGCCGCAACGTGGTTTGCTGCGGGGTCGCGATCAGGCGTTCGCGTTTGAAAAAGCCATCATCGCGAATTTGTTCGAGCGTGTTGTCCAGATGCCGATAAAAAGAGTCGTTCATTCTTGCCTCGGATGGTTGCGACGGGAGAGCGTCGCATTTTAACCACAATAGCCCGGAACAGCCGCTAATGGTCCGGACTGACCGTATCGGCGCGCAAAGTTGGTGCCGCGCGATGACGGCGCGATAAACTGTTGCCTCTTTAACTTCTAGTCCTCGAACCAACTCGTTATGCGAATTCCCTTGCTGTTGCTCTTTCTGACGCTGCTCAATGGCTGCGCCGTCCTTGATCCGCACAATATCATTGGCCGGATCAAAGTTGCCGGCACACCATCGACCGTGCCGGTGCCGGAAATGCACGCCAACGAGTGGAAGCGCGACGCGTTTGAGGAAGTGTGGAATACCGTCAACGATAAATACTATGACGCAAAACTGAACGGCCTGGACTGGAATGCGATGCGTGCGATCTACGAGCCACAGGTGCTCAATGCGAGCGACGACGACCGGTATTGGGAATTACTCGACAAGATGACCGGTGAACTCAGGGACTCACACACCCGCGTACATGGGCCCAAACAGGTTGCACAGCAGCGTGATCACGAGACGCATTCGCTGGGGCTCGGTTTCCTGGAAATGAATGGCGTGCTGGTCGTAAGCAGTACGCACCCGGAATCCGACCCGTGGTGGGCGGGCGTGCGACCGGGCATGACGATCAAAACCATTGATGGCGAGTCCGCAGTCGTGCAATACCAGCGGCTGATGGCCGAGGTACGTGATTCCTCCACTCCATGGGCGCGCGCACGCGGAGCGCTACGCAAAATTGTGGCGGGTGACCCGGACACAAGCATCACCATGACGTTCGTGCGGATGGACGGCACAGAGATAACCGCCACGATGAAGCGCCGTAAATTCCGCACACCACCCGAATTCACGCAGCGCGTGCTGCCATCGGGCTTTGGCTACGTGCGCTTTTCAAATTTCGTCGGCAGCATGCAAAGCGATATTTTGCAGGCGATTAATAGCATGAAAGGCGGGCCGGGCATGATTGTCGACCTGCGCAACAACGGCGGTGGCTCGCTGGACATGGCCAACGCGCTGGCGACCAAATTCCTGAGTGAATCGCAGAAAGGCGCGCGTGTGTTGACTCGCACCGGCAAACCCGTGACGATCGCCTTTATTCCAACCATGAAATTGCAGACCGAACTCAAGGGCAACAAACAAGCAGCGTACACAAAACTGCTGGTCATCCTGACCAATGAAGGCAGCGCATCGGCGTCGGAGATTTTTTCCAGCACCCTGCAGGACCTCGGTCGCGCCACCGTCATCGGCCAGCGCTCCTGCGGATGCCTGTTAGGTTATCTTGGCTATGCCGACTTACCCGGCGGCGGCCAGCTTGCGTACAGTGAACTGGGTTTTGTCACACCGAAAGGCAGGCGCATCGAAGGTGAAGGGCTGAAGCCAGACGTGGAAATAAAACTCGCGCGTGAGGATATTTTGTTCAACCGTGATCGCGTCCTGGAAGCGGCGGAACGCTTTCTGCAGGAAAAAATCAACGCGCAACCAGAATTGAAAACGAAAGGTAAAAACGGATGAAAATTCTCGTGCTCGGTGCCGGTGGGACTGGCGGATATTTCGGTGGACGTCTGCACGAAAGCGGCGCAGACGTGACTTTTCTGGTGCGTGAAAAGCGCGCGCAGCAGATCGCGCAAAACGGTTTGCAGATTGAAAGCCCCAAAGGCAATGTCACCCTGAACGTGAAGATAGTCCTGGCAACCGATGTGAAGCCTGAATACGATGTCGTGATCCTGTCGTGCAAAGCGTATGACCTCGCGTCCAGCATCGACGCGATACGCCCCGCCATGCACGAGACGACCTGTGTGGTGCCCCTGCTCAACGGTATCTCCCACATCGATACGCTCGACGCCGCGTTCAGCAAGTCGCGCGTGATGGGTGGTACGTGCCAGATCTCGGCCACACTCACCAAAGATGGCGTGGTGAACTCGTTGCTCGATGCGCACGCTATCCACTGGGGGGCGCGCGAACCATCACAACAGGCGGCAGCAACTTCGCTCGGTGAAGCGTTTGCAAAGACCAACGTCGACTGGAAGGTCTCGGACAACACCATGCTCGACATGTGGGAGAAGGTCGCTTTCCTCTCCACACTTGCGGGAATGACTTGCCTGATGCGAGCGTCTGTGGGCGAAATTCTCGCCACGGCCGACGGCCGCACGCTGATGAAACGCTATCTCGACTCCTGTGTCGCTATAGCCGCAAAAAGCGGTTATCAACCGCGTCCGCAGATTCTCGAGCGATATGAGAAGGTGATGAATTCGGCAGGCTCTGTGCTTACGGCATCGATGCTGCGCGATCTTGAAAGCTTTGGGCCGATCGAAGCCGATCACGTCGTCGGTTTTATGCTCGGCAAGGCGCGTGAATTCGGCATCGACGACACGATGCTCTCGGTGGCATACGTACATTTGAAGGCCTACGAAAATCGGCGAGCGGGGAATCGGCTGCGATAACAGTGCGCTCCAGCACGGTTGCTTTACCATCCGGAGATGGCGCTACGTAAAAATTCAGGTGCTCAAGCCGCCACCTTCACCCGAATCTCCTTGCGTGCCCCCGCCACCGGATGTTGAAACGCCTCCAACAACGCCGCTTCCCGTTTTTTCGCGTCAATAAAATGCTGATGTTTCACGTGCCCGTACCCTCGAATAAATTCCGGCACAGAAACAATGTCCACCGCCAGATCATAGTTATCCGCTGACAATTTGCCCCACAACGACTCAATCGTCCGCTCGTAATCGGTAATCAACTGCCGCTCCATCTTTCGCTCGTCCGAGTAGCCAAAAATATCAAACGCCGTCCCACGCAGGCCCTTGAATTTTGCGAGCAGAGCAAACGCACTCATCATCCACGGCCCGAATACTTTTTTGCGCGCCTCACCGGTAACAGGATCAAGGTCGCTCATGATCGGCGGCGCGAGATGGAAGGTGAACTTGTAATCGCCCTCGAATTGCTCAGCCACACGCTTCACAAAATCGCTGTCGGCATAGAGACGCGCGACTTCATATTCGTCCTTGTACGCCATGAGTTTGAAGTAGTAGCGCGCCACGGCGGCCGACAGCGCTTTTTTGCCAGGAAATTTATCCGCTTCCAGCTTTTGTACTTTTGCAACCAACGTCGCGTAACGATCTGCAAACGCGGCGTTCTGGTAAGCAGTGAGTTGTTTCTTCCTGCGCTCAACCATTTCCTCAATCGATTGTGACATGCGTTGTGATTCGGGCCTGGCTTCTGGCGGCGTTGCCATTTTTTGCACTGAATGCAAATCGACAGCGGCTCTTCGCCCCCAATCGAAAGCCTGCTTGTTCTTCTCCACTGCCTGACCATTCAATTCGATGGCCCGCATGATCGATGCATTCGACAGCGGAATCATGCCTTTCTGCCACGCATAGCCCATCACAAACGGATTGGTAAAAATCGCGTCGCCCATCAGCGCCGAAGTCAGCGCAGAGGCGTCAACAAAATCAACGGCACTCTTGCCGGCGTAGTCACCCATCGCCTCACGCAGCACGCCCTGCATTTCTGTCACCGGAATATGTAAATCGGGCTGCTTGGTGAATTCGCTGGTGGTGGCTACATCGCTATTGACCACGCCGCGTGTTCTGCCGGCCTGCATTTTGGCAATCGCTTCATCCGACGTGGATACAATCATGTCGCAGCCCAACACCGCATTGGCCTCACCCGCTGCGATACGAACGGCGTGGATGTCTTCGGCTTTTTGCGCGATGCGCACGTGGGTGTAAACGCTGCCGCCCTTTTGTGCGAGGCCGGTCATATCGAGTACGGCGATGCCCTTTCCTTCAAGGTGTCCTGCCATGCCGAGCAACGCACCGATGGTAACGACGCCGGTTCCACCCACGCCAGTCACCAGGATGCCGTAAGGCGAATCCAGCAAGGGAAGCGTTGGCTCGGGCAATACCGCCAAAACTTCGGAGATCAGGGGCTTTTTCTTGCGGAGCTGGCCACCTTCAATCGTCACGAAGCTCGGACAAAAACCCTTCACGCAGGAGTAATCCTTGTTGCAGGAACTCTGATCGATGGTGCGCTTCCTGCCGAATTCGGTTTCCACCGGCGCAATGGAAACGCAATTGGATTTCTTGCCGCAATCGCCGCATCCTTCACAAACCAGTTCGTTAATGACGACGCGTTTGGCGGGATCGGGAAACGTGCCGCGCTTGCGACGACGGCGTTTTTCAGCCGCACAGGTCTGGTCGTAAATCATCACAGTGGTGCCGGGCGTGTCGCGCAATTTGCGTTGCACCGCATCCAATTCATCGCGGTGATGCACGGACACACCCGGTGCGAAGTCGGTTTCCGACGTGTACTTCCCGGGTTCATCGGTGACAACAATAATTTTGCCTGCACCTTCAGATGCGACCTGATGCGTAATCATCGGCACTGTCAGCGGCCCATCGACCGGCTGGCCGCCCGTCATCGCCACCGCGTCGTTGAACAGGATTTTGTACGTGATATCGACCTTGGCCGCAATCGCAGCGCGAATTGCGAGCAAGCCGGAATGGTAGTAAGTACCGTCGCCGAGATTGGCAAAAATGTGCTTGGTCTTGGTGAACGGCTGAATGCCAATCCACGGCACACCCTCCCCGCCCATCTGCGTAAATGTCATCGTCTGTTCGGGTCGAATCCACGTCGCCATATAGTGACACCCGATGCCTGCTAGCGCTTTCGAACCGATGGGAACCACGGTGCTGGTGTTATGCGGGCAGCCGGAACAGAAGGTCGGGATGCGGATGGGCTTCACGCGCGGACGTTCCAGCGCAGCCTCTTTGTCTTCAATGAACTTAAGGCGCGCTTCGACAATCCTGGAGGTATAAAACTTGGCGATGCGTTTGGCGATAACGCGTGCGATCATCGCCGGAGTCAACTCGCCTGCTGCCGGCAGCAACCACGCCGCGCGTGCCATTTCCCATTCGCCGTGTTCATCGTATTTGCCGATCACGCGTGGCCGTACATCATCGCGCCAATTGTAGAGCTGCTCTTTCATCTGGTATTCGATGAGCTGGCGTTTTTCTTCGACCACCAGGATTTCATCCAGCCCCATGGCGAATTCGCGCACCGCAGTGGGCTCCAGCGGCCAGGGCATGCCGACTTTCATCAGGCGGATGCCGATTTCGGCGGCATGACGCTCGTCGATACCCAGATCCTCGAGCGCCTGCAAAGTATCGAGGTAGCTCTTGCCCGACGCGATAATGCCGAGGCGCGGCTTGTCGCAATTGATGGTGACGCGGTTCAGTTTGTTCACGCGGCAATAGGCGAGTGCCGCATAAATTTTGTCGTGCTGTAAACGCAGCTCCTGCTCCAGCGGCGAATCCGGCCAGCGCAGTGACAAGCCTTTTTCCGGCATCGGAAAATCTTGTGGCAGGAGTATTTTTGGATTGCTGGGATCGATCAGCACCGAGGCCGAAGCATCGACCGTATCCGAAATACATTTGAACGCGACATATAGACCCGAGTAGCGGGACATCGCAAAACCGTGCAGTCCGAGATCGAGTATTTCCTGCACACCCGTCGGATATAACACCGGAATCATCGCCGCATCAAAAATATGTTCTGACTGATGCGGCAGGGTGGAGGATTTGCACGCATGGTCGTCTGCCGCGACGAGCAACACGCCGCCATATTTGGACGAGCCCGCCGCATTGGCGTGCTTGAACACATCGCCCGAGCGATCCACGCCGGGGCCTTTGCCATACCAGATGCCGAATACGCCGTCGTACTTGGCACCTTCAAATAATCCCACCTGCTGTGAACCCCACACCGCCGTCGCGGCCAATTCTTCATTCACGCCGGGGGTGAAGAAAATGTGATTTTCCGTGAGGAATTTCTTGGCCTTCCACAGCGCCTGATCGTAACCGCCCAAAGGTGAGCCGCGATAGCCGGAAATGAAGCCGGCGGTATTTAGGCCCGCTGCCAGATCGCGCTGACGCTGCATCATCGGCAAGCGCACCAGCGCCTGCGTGCCGTTCATAAAGGCACGCCCGTGGGCGAGTGCGTATTTGTCGTCGAGCGTAACGGTGGAGAAAGCGGAAGGCATGGAAGCGTCGGACGACACTTTGTTGGCGACTACGGCGGACATTACAACTCCTCAAATTTTGTTTGCGGATCTGACGCTGGCGACACATTGAAGGCAACGTGCGCACTTGGCGTTGTGGGCCTACCGCTTTGGAGGATTTTGTCCCCTAAGCAAGGCGGGCGCAAGTATAGCCGCAATGCCCCGCCTTTGCTGAAGTACATGCGATTTAACGCCCGCGGCTGGATGCCAATTTAGCGTATGGAAAACCCAACCGTGAAAACCAAGGGAGTGATCAATACGCAAAACCAAGTCATTGCGAACCGCAGGTGAGAAATCTGTTGTCGAACGCCACAGCAGATTTCTCACCCGATGAAACCGGGTTCGAAATGACAGTGATTTTTTGTCAGCGGACTACTGAGGGCGCTTTCAAAGTAACAAAATTTACGTACATCGCCTATTGGCGCTATTTTCGGAGCGCTTTTGCCCGCCAGACCGCGCCAGTGCTTGTGTTTGTCCGATTTATTTCGCCCCACCCGAAAACACCTTCCCGCGTGCAGCCAAATACAGCAGCACGACCAGCACTACAAATGGCAACAATGACAGCGCATCCGAATACGGTCCCTGAAAAAACGCATTGTTCCGGGTCGACCAATCGTTGAACCAGGTATCAAATTCCACGAACACACCTGCCGATAGCGCGATGAAAATGCCGGCGATTGCGCCGCCGGCGATATAGCCAGATGCCATCAGCACACCTGGACCTTTGTCGGTTTCCGCAATGAGCTCCGTATCGCTCATTTCCCTGGTTTGCACAATTTGGCGTTGCTTGCGATCAATCAACCAGCGCACCAGACCGCCGATGAAAATTGGCGTGGACGACGACAGCGGAAGATATACGCCCACCGCAAAGGCCAACGAGGGAATGCCGGCCATTTCCAGCACGATCGCGATCATCACGCCGAACAGCACCAATTCCCAGGGGAGCTTGCTGTCCAGTATCCCTTTGATGATGTACGACATCAGCGTCGCTTTTGGCGCATCGTATTTGCGCACCTTGGTGCCATCGGGTCGCTCGGCGTGCGTGCCGTTGATGCCGGGGTCAACAAAATAAACTGCCGCGCCATTGTCATCGACCAGATATTGCCCTTCCGGCCCGCCAGCGTTGCCGGCTTTGTGCCACACGCGGTACGTCTTGTTGTCGTTGACGGCTTGCGGCCCCTCGAGTGGGACGCGGGTCAGTAGCGGCTGTACGTCGGTTTGAAGGCCGGGCGCAATTTTTGCGATTGGCACGTAGACCGTCGCGGCCCGATTTAGCCCCAGGAGGATGGGCCCCAGCATCACCGCAGATGCCAGTGAGCCGATAATAATTGCGTACTGCTGCAAACGCGGTGTGGCACCGATCAGATAGCCGGTCTTCAAGTCTTGCGAGGTCGTACCGCCGTTGGACGCGGCGATGCAGACGATGGCACCAACCGACAGCGCCGTGACGTAATAGGTGCCGCCCGTCCAGCCGAGCAACAGGAAAATCAAACACGTGAGCAGCAGTGTGGCCACTGTCATGCCGGAAATCGGATTCGACGAGGAACCGATCTCTCCCGTCAGGCGCGACGATACCGTCACAAACAGAAAACCGAACAGCACAATCAGGAACGCGCCGATCAGGTTCATATGCAGCGACGGTGCCATTGTGATCCCCGCCATCAACACGATGACACCTATGCCGACCCATTTGAGAGGAATATCGTTTTGCGTCCGCAAGGCTGAGGGCGCGCCATCCTTCACGCGGTAATCCTGCACACCCTGCTTCAAGCCGCGCCAGATCAACGGCAGCGCCCGCGCCAGCGAAATGATGCCGCCCGCCGCGACGGCACCGGCACCGATATAGAGAACATACGCGCTGCGAATCTGGCCCGGCTCCATGGTGCTGATCGGTACGGTGCCCGGTGCAAGTGGCGCGATCAGCCCATCGCCGAAAAATTTGATCAGCGGGATCAGCATCAAATACGTGAGCACGCCCCCCGCACACATGATCGACGCGATTCGCGGCCCGATGATGTAACCCACGCCCAGCAATTCCGGCGACACTTCCACCGCGACCGAGCCGGATTTCATCGGCGCACCGAATACTTTCTCCGGCACATCCTTCCAGCCTTTGAGCGCGATGTTGGCTATTTTATAGATGAGGCCGATGGAGAAACCCGCAAAAATAGTGACCGCGCTGATGCCAGCACCTGTGATCGCGCTCGCATGCGCAGCAGCGCGCGAGGCTGCGTCGGCACCCGCTTTCAGCACCTCCGCGCAGGCCGAACCTTCCGGATATTTCAGCACACCGTGCTGCTCGACAATCAGCGCGCGCCGCAGCGGAATCATCATGAGTATGCCGAGCACACCGCCAAATGCGGCGACGAGCAACACGCGCGTCAATTCGAGATCGAAGCCGAGAATGAGGATCGCCGGCATCGTCACACCGAGGCCAAAAGCGAGCGACTCGCCCGCCGAACCCGCCGTCTGCACGATGTTGTTTTCCAGGATTGACGCATCCCGGAATCCCATTTTGGCCCAGAGTCGAAACAGCGTGATCGAAATCACCGCCACCGGTATTGACGCGCTCACCGTGAGCCCGACTTTCAACACCAGGTAGAGCGAGGACGCGCCGAAAATGATGCCAAGCACTGCGCCAAGGACTACAGCGCGAACGCTAAACTCGGGCAGCGTGGTTTGGTCGGGGATGAAGGATTGCATTGAGGTTCTCATGGGGAGTCAAACTGAAACGTAACGGACAAGCTCTTAATCATATAGCAGGGTCGGTCGCTTGACGCTGTCCCATTCGCTTGCCGCGAGTCGCGCCGAGAGCGCGGTGCGTTCCATTTTTCGGCAATGAAATACCGCACGCGCGCCGTCACTAAAATAAATCCGGTTTTCAAAACCACTCGTCGTGAGCATCTGCGAGAGACATGCCTCGCTTGGTGACCACCAATTCGTTACATCGCTGCTCAGTTCAGCGTCCGGATAAAATTGGGCAATCGAAGCGTTCGTCAATTCAGGGGAAAGATCGGCCAGACTGGCGACTTGTTGATCTTGCTTCAGGAAATAACGGTCGCAAATCTGCGATTCGATGATGAGTCGATCTTTGCAAACTGACCACAGATTATCCAAAGCGAGCAAGGGATAGCGCAAGTGGTAGAGCACACCCAGACATAACACCAGATCATATTCGCCAATGACCGCCGCATCCAGGTTGTAGATCGAGCCGTGCAGATGTCGTGCTTTTGAGCCCAGCAGACTCCGCGCTAAACCGAAGCCGGATTCTGCAGCCGGTAGTACATCCACCGCGGTCACTTGCGCCCCGCGCTTCTCGCATTCAAACGCATAAAAGCCCTCGGCCGCGCCAATATCCAGAACGCTTTGCCCGTCGAGCCGCTCGGGCAGGCCGATACGGGTTTCGAGTTCGGCAAACGTATCTTTGGTCCCGGGAGTGATGATGCCCGACCGAATTTCGATCCGATGCCACCAGGGGCGTGAAGCAATCAACGCTTCAACTTCCGGTCCGCCAAGTTGGCTATTGTCGACCGAGAGGTCAAATGTCATTTTGTTGGTTTTCTGCGAAGTCAAAGGGCCTGCGCGAGGGGTATGGCTTCGTCTGCATCGCCAGTGCCTACTTCCCTCCCAGCAAATACGTGTTCAGGAAACCAATCGTTGCATAGAACTGATAATCGGCGTTGGCCTTTTTGGCAAAGCCGTGGCCCTCGTCGTTGGCAACCATATACCAGACCGGGGTACCGTTTTTCTTGACCGTGGCGACGATTTGGTCAGCTTCCTGATACGGCACGCGCGGATCATTTTTCCCCTGCACCACGAACAGCGGTTTCTTGATGCGCGACGCGCGATTGAGTGGCGCGATCTCCTCCATGAACTTGCGCATGTCGGGGTCGCGTTCATCGCCGTACTCGACTCGCCGCAGATCACGCCGG
>JANYHZ010000066.1 GCA_025362135.1 Betaproteobacteria bacterium
GCGTGTGAATGACTTGCTTGCGAGGGTCGTTTCAAATGCGAAGCTCCGCTTGCCTTTCAGTAGTGCGTCGATGCGGCGCAACATGATGCGGCCAGCCTGGAATGCAACATGCTCCGGTGCAAACGCGGAGAGGCCGACGGCAATGGCGTCCGCGTTTACAAATTCGTCGATGAAGTATTTCTCTGTGAGGAGATATTTGGCGACGGTGGATTTCCCTGCCCCGTTAGGACCGGCAAGGATAATGATTCGGGGATTTGGCATTAATTAAGTGTGAATGTGGAGTCCTACACTATTGGACCGTGCGGCCATGCGCGGCCATGTGCGGGAATGATGGAGTAGTTGGCGGACTCTAACACTGGTGTGCCTTCGGAGGCAGCGTAAATATATGGGCTCGCATTTTTACCGATTAAACCGACCCGCTCAGGCCAGCATCTGCATCAACACCGGGTGCCAAATCGCCGCATCGATCTGCCCCAGTTTGCCGACCAACCGAACCTTGTCAACGCATCGTACTTGGTCAAGGAGTATGCGCGCCCGCTTACCCTTGAACCGCACTTCTGGCCGGCAGCCCAGCGCCTGACCGGCGCTCGTCAGCGGTGCCACGATGACGCGCGGAAGTTTCAGGTTCATGTCATCGGGAGAAATAACAAGCGCCGGACGTGTCTTTTTGATTTCGCTGCCGACTGTGGGATCGAGATTGACCCAGTGGACTTCTCCGCGCTTTACCATTCCCATTCAGTGACCGAACTGAGATTGTTGGATTCAGGCCAAATGGCTTTGTCATTGGCCGGATCGTAATCATCGAACCAGCCTTCGCGTGCCGGCTTCACCGGTGCCACAATGAGCCTGCCTTCCTCGATCGTGAGTTCGACCTCATCCGTAATCTCGCAAGCGGCGAGCAGCGGCGCGGGAATCAATACGCCACGGGAATTACCGATTTTGCGCAAGTTGGTTTTCATTGCGGGTGTAACCATGTAATAACAATGTATGCACTATACGGCGAGTGGGTATTTGCGTCAAGAATGCGGTCTGTCGCGTTCCTGTTTTTATTTGAAAGTCCAATACTGGCGCAGCGTTTCGAGCAGGAAGAAGCGCGCGAAGACTCATCGATCTACCCTAACCGGTGTGCCAGAAAATACCATGACGTGAAATTGCGGACTAATTGCCACACTAACTCCATAAATTGCGACAGACTGCAGCAGCGGGCGGTTGGCCGAGAATGAGATAAACATGAACGCCCACCGGCTGCTCAACCCGCGTTGGCCGGTTGCAGCACGCGCTCAAGTCCGATAGGATAGCTGCATCGGGTAACGACAGATCCCGATGGCTTGCAGCCAAGACGGCGTCCCGTCCAAATCTGTTTCTTGCCTTTCCTGCAGGGGCAGATTATGGACGCCGCATCGATACAAAATCCCCATCCGCAACGATTCCTTCCACGGCACGTCGCTTATGCGGTCGCCGTGCCTGGTAAGTGCGCGTCCAGATCCACTCCAACGGTGACCTTCATGGAGAAAATCATCATGAGCATTGCGCTTGCAGCTCTCGCCGCCAACGCGCGCGGCGAGACCGTTAATTTCGACAAGGAACGGCCGGGCGTACACCCGGCTGACTGGAGTTCGGGCGTGACCGGTAGCGGCAAGCCGCGCTGGAGCGTCGAGGCTGATCCCGCCGCGCCGAGTGCCCCCAACGTACTGAAGCAATCCGGATCGGGCGATTTCCCCTGGTGCGTGAAAAAGACCGTCTCGATCGACGATGGCTTTGTGGAGGTCAAGTTCAAGCCGATCACGGGAAAAGAAGATCAGGCGGGCGGCGTGGTGTGGCGCTGGAAAAATGGCGACAACTACTACGTCGCGCGCGGCAATGCGCTGGAGAACAATGTCTCGCTCTACTATACGGAGAGCGGTCGCCGCAAAACGATCAAGTACGTCGATGCACCGGTGGCAGCCAACCGGTGGCACACGCTGCGCGCGGAGTTTCAGGGCACCAGAATTCGCGTGCTGCTCGACGGCAAGGCTTATATCGAAATCGATGACTCGCACATTGGCGGGGCGGGTGCGGTTGGCGTGTGGACGAAGGCGGACAGTGTTACCGCATTCGACGATTTCACGTACGCCAAGTTGGCCCGTTGATGCGCCACGCTCGTCCCACGCGACGGCGTAGCCCGATATGAGCGACTCGCACCTCAATCGACTGCTGGTCGCCAAGGGCCTGCGCGCGTTCGGTGACGGCTTTGTCAGCCTGTTGTTGCCGCTCTACTTAATCGAGCTTGGCTTTAGTCCGCTGCAAGTCGGCATCATTGCGACTGCCACGCTGTTCGGTTCCGGTGTTTTGACGTTGCTGGTCGGGCTGCACGCGTATCGATACTCGCAACGCGCATTGCTGCTGGCGGCGACCCTGCTGATGGCTGGCACCGGCGTGGGGTTCGCAATGGCAAACCAATTCTGGCCGCTGCTGGTGATTGCTTTCGTTGGCACACTTAATCCGTCGAGCGGTGATGTCAGCGTTTTCCTGCCGCTGGAACATGCCGTGATGTCGCGGCTGGTGGCGGATAAAAATCGAACGGCGGTATTCGCGCGCTATAGCCTGGTCGGATCGCTGGTCGCGGCCATGGGATCGCTGGCGGTGGTGCTGCCTGGCAGTGTGTCGGCGATGCTTGGTTGGTCGCCCCTGGCTTCGATGCAGACGATGTTCCTGCTTTACGCGCTCCTTGGTGTGCTCGCGGCATTGGCCTATCGCGGTCTGCCTGGCGTGGAAAAATCGGCCATGAGTACAACGGCAGCGAAGCCCGACGCGCCGCTGACCCAATCGAAGAAAACCGTCTATCTGCTCGCGGGCTTGTTCTCCCTGGACGCGTTCGGCGGCGGTTTTGTGGTGCAGTCCATGGTCGCGCTCTGGCTTTACCAGCGTTTCGGACTATCGCTCGCAACAGCGGGCGAAATATTCTTCTGGACCGGCTTGCTGACGGCTGCGTCCTATCTGGTCTCAGTACGTATTGCCAATCGCTTCGGACTGGTCAACACGATGGTGTTCACCCATCTTCCGGCCAACGTTTGCCTGGTGCTGATCCCGTTCGTCCCGGATCTCAACTGGGTGATCGCACTGCTGTTCATCCGCAGTGCGTTATCGCAAATGGACGTACCGACGCGTAGTTCATACGTCATGTCGGTCGTTACACCGGCCGAGCGTCCGGCGGCGGCCAGCATCACATCCGTGCCGCGCAGCCTCGCCTCGGCGGTGGGGCCATTTGTGTCCGGCTACCTGCTGGGAGTATCCACGTTTGGTTGGCCATTGGTTGTGGCCGGCACCCTGAAGATCGTCTACGACGTTTTGTTGCTCATCATGTTCCGGAAAGTGAAACCGCACGAAGAAACAGATTGAACGGCGGCCTCATGCGCCCCGGCAGTTGGCAAACTCTGACCGCGCCAACGATTTTTAGCGCCACCGCACAGAACGCCATTTGACGCGCCTTCCAGGCATAAATCGCGCCGAACGCCGCGCCAGTGCTAGACATTTACGTTCGCGAACGGGTCCAGCGTCTCCAGCGCTTATAATCGGTCCATGAACAAAACATTCACCATCGTCCCTGGAAAATTGACGCTGAGCCAGCTTCGCCACGTGCGCGATGCACACGTCACTTTTGAACTTCCCGCCGAGACATGGGGGGAGATTCGCGCAGGAGCCGAGACGGTGGAACGCATCGTCGCCAAAGGCGCGCCCGCCTACGGCATCAACACGGGCTTTGGCAAATTGGCCAATACGCACATCCCGGCCGATCAACTGGAGGCGCTGCAAAGAAATCTGGTGCTCTCACACAGCGCTGGTGTAGGCCCGGCGTTGCCGGACGTGGTGGTTCGCCTAATTCTGCTGCTCAAAATTGCCAGCCTGGCGCGCGCGCGTTCCGGCGTGAGGCCGCTCATCGTCGAGGCGCTGCTGCGGCTGCTGAACGCGGGCGTCTATCCGATCATTCCTGCCAAGGGCTCAGTCGGCGCGTCGGGCGATCTGGCACCGCTGGCGCATATGTCGGCGTTGCTGCTCGGCATGGGTGAGGCGCATGTGGGTGCAAAGCGTTTGCCTGCATTGGATGCATTGATCGCGGCGGGGCTGTCACCCATCACGCTGGCACCGAAGGAAGGTTTGGCATTGCTCAATGGCACGCAGGTCTCGACCGCGTTAGCCATTCACGGTCTGTTCCAGATTGAAAATGCATTTGCCGCCGCGATGGTGGCCGGTGCCATGAGTGTGGACGCGGCGATGGGCAGCGATACGCCGTTCGATGCGCGCATCCACGAACTGCGCGGGCAGCCCGGGCAGATTCGCACTGGCGAAATTTACCGCGATCTGCTTAATGGCAGCCAGATACGCAATTCGCACCTGGTGGGTGACGACAAGGTGCAGGACCCATACTCGTTGCGCTGTCAGCCACAGGTGATGGGTGCCTGTCTCGATGTCATGCAGAGCGCAGCCCGCACGCTTGAAATCGAAGCCAACGGCGTGACCGATAATCCGCTGGTGTTTCCCGGTATTGGCACCGGTGCCGACGAGGTGCTCTCGGGCGGGAATTTCCATGGCGAACCGGTCGCGATGGCGGCCGATCAACTGGCGATTGCGGTGGCCGAAATCGGCGCGCTCTCCGAGCGGCGCATCGCGCTGCTGGTCGATCCGGGGCTGTCGGGATTGCCGCCGTTTCTGGTGAATGACAGCGGATTGAATTCGGGCTACATGATGGCGCAGGTGACGGCGGCAGCACTTGCCTCGGAGAATAAATCGATGGCACATCCGGCGTCGGTTGATTCGCTGCCGACCTCTGCGAATCAGGAAGATCACGTCAGCATGGCAACGTTCGCCGCACGGCGACTGGGCGAGATGGCCGAGAACACCGCAGGGATCGTCGCCATTGAATTGCTCGCCGCTGCACAGGGCATCGATCTGCGGCTGCCCCTGAAAACGTCCCCCGCGTTGCAACGCGCCCACGGGTTGGTGCGCGCGAAGGTGCCGCATTACGACCACGACCGTTTGCTCAGCCCCGATATCGAAGCCGCAACCGCGCAAATTCGTCACGGTGTGTTCAACGATATGGTGGGCAAACTGCTGTGCTCATCTGATCGATGACGGTCGGGAATATTTTTGCCACAGAGGCTTTGCTGGCCGACGGCTGGCAACGCGATGTCCTGATTGAAATCGAAGGCGACCTGATTGTTCGGGTCACGCCGAATACCGTTTCTAGCGGTGCCGAGATTGCGAGTGGCGCGGTTATTCCCGGCATGCCCAATCTCCATTCGCACGCCTTTCAGCGTGCCATGGCCGGGCTCACCGAGCGGTCGGGGCCGAGTGGCGACAATTTCTGGGCGTGGCGCGAATTGATGTACCGGTTTCTCGAACGCATCACGCCGGAAGACAACGAAGCCATCGCGATGCAACTCTATATCGAAATGCTCAAAGCGGGCTATACCAGCGTGGCGGAATTTCACTATCTGCATCACGACGAACGTGGCGATGCCTATGCGAATCCGGCGGAGATGGCCGAACGTGTCATTGCTGCCAGCGTGACGGCGGGGATCGGCCTGACCCTGTTGCCGGTGTTTTATGCACACGCTACTTTTGGCGGCACACCGCCCAACCCGGGGCAGAAGCGTTTCATTCACGATGTCGATGGGTTCAATGCCTTGCTTGATCGCCTCATGAAACAACAAGGGTCGGCACGAAGAATTGGCATCGCGCCACACTCCTTGCGCGCCGTGACACCGCAGGAATTGAAAGCGCTGGTTGCACACCTGGATTCCCACGACCGTCGCGCGCCGATTCACATCCACGCGGCCGAGCAATTGAAGGAGGTCGATGATTGCCTGACATGGAGCCACCAGCGCCCGGTCGCGTGGTTGCTAGCTCACGCCAGCATCGACGCTCGCTGGTGCCTCGTACACGCGACCCATCTGAATGACGACGAAACATTTCGCCTCGCCGAAAGCGATGCAGTGGCGGGGCTTTGCCCGAGTACCGAAGCGAATCTGGGCGATGGTATTTTCAACGCACCGGATTATTTTCTGCAGGAGGGAAGCTGGGGCATCGGCGGCGACAGCCATGTCGGTGTTGATCCGTTTCGCGAGTTGGCTATTGTCGAATACGCGCAGCGACTCAAAAGTGCGCGCCGCAATATCCTCCATACGCCGGGCAGCGATTCCATCGGCGGTGGTCTGTACCGTCAGGCGCTGGCAGGCGGGGCGAGGGCGCTTGGCCAGAATGTGGGCGCGATTGCCGCAAACTGCCGCGCCGATCTGGTGGTGATGAATAGCGACGATGTTGCACTAGCCGAACACGCGGGCGATACTTTGCTTGATGCCGCCATCTTCGGGCCGGCCCGTCAGCCGGTGCGCGACGTGATGGTGGGTGGCGCATGGGCGGTACGTGACGGCAGACACGCGCTGGAGCAGGTCGCGTTTACCCGCTACCGGACGACGCTGAAACGTCTGCTGAACTGAACAGCGCAGATGGCTCGGCCCCTTTTCGATCAGCTCTGGACCAACGCGCGCATCGCGACGATGCAGGGCAGCGATCTGGGCCTGATTGAGCAGGGTGCGATTGCGTCGCTCGATG
>JANYHZ010000080.1 GCA_025362135.1 Betaproteobacteria bacterium
CGATTCAGCCCGAGGTACATTTGCGTCCCAACAAGCTGGTGCAATATAAATCCGTGGCGATGGTGATGGCCTCTGCGCAGCGGATAGGGGTGACCAAAATGGGAATTGTCGGTAACGAGCAATTCGTCAAGTAATCGATAGTCAACAAAACGCGGCTGGGCCGCGTTTTGTACATTAATTTCCGGGGAATTTTTTCATGGCAAGATCTGGCGTACTTATAAGTTCAATTGCGCGTGTAGCACTCGCACTTACTGTGGTCGCTGGCTTGGCCGCGCTATCACCGGTCTCCGCGCAGGAGGCAGTTCGCCCGGAGGTTGGCAAGCCCTTGCAGGCCGCTTCTGCCCTGCTCAAATCGAACAAATTCAAGGAAGCACTCACCAAAATACGCGAAGTCGATAGCGTGCCTAACAAGACTGCGAATGAGACCTACCTGATCGAAAGCATGCGCGGTAGCGCCGCCTCCGGTGCTGGCGATAACGACACCATCATCAAATCATTTGAGGCCGTGGTTGCTTCCGGCAAAGCGCCGGCAGCCACTCAACTAAAACTTGTTGAGGCACTTGCCGGTGCGTACTACCGCGCACGGGATTTTGCGGCGGCGAACAAATGGGCTTCACGCTATCTGCGCGAAGGCGGCGGCAACCAGCAGATTCGGACTTTGCTGATCCAATCGTATTTTCAGGCGGGCGACTTCGCCAATTCCGCCAAGGAATCCCTCCTCGATATTCAGGCCGACGAAAAAGCGGGCCGTACGCCGCCGGAAGAAAAACTGCAGCTGCTGGCCAACAGTTATTTACGGCAAAAAAACAGCAGCGGTTATATCGCGACTATCGAAAAACTGTTGAACTATTACCCGAAGAAAAGTCTCTGGGCTGACGTCATTTCGCGGCTGCAAAGAAAGCCGGGGTTCTCGGACAGGTTGGCGCTTGACGTCTATCGCTTGCAACTGGCCACCGGCAACCTGACCGCAACAGACGATTACATGCAAATGCCGCAACTTGCACTGCAGGCAGGGTTCCCGGGCGAAGCAAAAAAAGTGGTCGATGAAGGCTATGCTAACGGCGCACTCGGCAAAGGTGCAGATGTTGAACGGCAGAAACGTTTGCGCGATCTCGTCGAGAAACGCGTTGTGGAAAACCAGAAAGTCATTGCCGGCGGTGCCGAAGAGACTGCCGCCAAAGCAGCCAAGGACGGCAATGCGCTGGTGAACCTCGGATACAACCTGTTCACCTCCGGCCAGGGGCCGAAGGGTATTGGCATGATGGAAGCTGGTATCAATAAAGGTGACTTGAAGCGGCCGGATGATGCCAAGCTGCGCCTCGGTATCTCGTTGATCCAGTCTGGACAAAAGGCCAGAGGGGTGCAAGTGCTGAAAAGCGTGCAGGGCGCAGACGGTGCGCAGGATTTGGCTAATCTTTGGGTGATTTTTGGGCGTTAGTGAAAATTAGGTTGCGCGGCCTTCATGCAGCGCAACGCCCGAGCAGGTGCTGCCGCGCAGCGAATTGACCTGATGCCCACTTAGGGTAGATCGCCAATTGGCGCGCTGTCCCGGGCAAAAATGGCCTGAAAGCCGCGCCATTGCTTGATCTCAATAGTCGTGCTTCCTTGTTCTGTCCCAACGCCACGCGCATAAAATGACCAACCCCGTCGATAGCACCTACCTGGACTTAATGCGCCATGTGCTCGCGCATGGGGTCGAAAAAACTGATCGCACCGGCACCGGCACCCGTTCGGTTTTTGGCTATCAAATGCGCTTTGACCTTGGCGCAGGATTTCCGATTCTCACCACGAAGAAAGTCCATTTGCGCTCGATCATTCACGAACTGCTCTGGTTCCTGAAAGGCGAGACCAACACTGCGTATCTGAAAGCAAACGGCGTCACCATCTGGGATGAATGGGCTGATGCAAACGGTGAACTGGGACCCGTATACGGCTACCAGTGGCGCTCCTGGCCGGCACCGAATGGCAGTCATATCGATCAAATCAGCGACGTGCTCAAACAAATAAAAAGTAATCCTGATTCGCGTCGTCTCATTGTCTCGGCGTGGAACGTCGCTGACATTTCCAGGATGGCGCTGGCACCGTGCCACGCGTTTTTTCAGTTTTACGTCGCCAACGGAAAACTTTCCTGCCAGCTTTATCAACGCAGCGCGGATATATTTCTTGGCGTACCGTTCAACATCGCCTCATACGCGTTGCTGACAATGATGGTGGCACAGGTAAGCGGCCTCAAGCCCGGAGACTTCGTGCATACATTGGGCGATGCGCATCTGTATCTCAACCACCTCGATCAAACGCAGTTGCAAATGGCACGTGAACCCAATGAGATGGCATCGATGCGCCTCAATCCCGCAGTCACAGATTTGTTCGCCTTCAAGTTCGAGGATTTCACGCTCGAAAATTACCACCCACATCCAGCGATCAAAGCACCGATTGCCGTCTAGCAGAGACAAGGATAGAGACTGCGACAATGCGCATTTCCCTCATCGTTGCGATGGCC
>JANYHZ010000085.1 GCA_025362135.1 Betaproteobacteria bacterium
TTCTCCCGTCTCTCTGCTCTTCACGTACTTGTCGCGGAAAGTCAGCTGCTTCTGATTCGTGACAAAAGGCGCCTCGAGCTTCGCCCAGTCCAGGGGCGGTGCGGGCGGCTCGGCATCCGCGCTCAAGGAGCGGGCACGCAGACGGGCCTCGACGGCCTCCAGCGGGTTCGCGGGATCTCGACGGCCTTGGCGCGCCGAATCGGTCAACGTGAAACTTTTTCTGGCACTCCTGTCATTTCGAACCGAAGGTGAGAAATCTGCTTTTGCTCTTCATCATCCGGGCTGCAGCGAAGAAGCAGAATTCTCGCTGTGCTCGAAATGACATCTCAGCTAAAGAAAGCGTGATTGGCTGAATCCAATATTTTAACGCCAGTCACCTTGGCCTTCTGCAAGATTTCCCAGAAGTATCGATAGGTGGCACGGTCGTGCAATTCACCCTTGTACTGTATCGGGCCCCAGTCGGCTGCCTGGGCGGCAAGCAGTATGTTCGCTGCGTCTTCAACTTCCGACAGATCGGGCTTCATGGCGTCCACGATGGCGGTGATTTGTGTCGGGTAGATCGACCACATGCGCAAAAACCCGAATTCATAGCGCGCACGCTTCGCATCGGCCATGACGACTTCAGTATTCTTGAGATCGAGGCAAACATTGTGTGCGGGCACCACACCGCCGGCGAGTGCGGCAGCGACGACTTCAGACTTGGCGCGTACCAGCAAATGGTGTTCGAACTGCCCGGGCGAGCGCATGGCCGACGCGGGAATGGCGCCGTGATGGCCGGACACAAAATCCATTAAACCGAAATCGAGCACCTGCACGTTGGGCAGCGCTGCGAGGCGTTGTACATCGCGCAATGCGCCGTGCGTTTCTACCAATATGTGGATGGGAATATTGCGTTCGATGGCCGCCTTCCTTGCGGCGGTTTCAATGTAGGCGACCATCTCCTCGCCTTCCTTGAGCGAGGTGCACTTGGGAATGGTGATGTAGGCGAGCACTTTGCCAGCGCCGGAGACGAGGATGTCCACGTCCTGCTTCCATAGCGGGTGAGTGTAGTCGTGTATGCGTGCACCAGCCATTTTGTATATGTTGCTGTCTGATGTGAGCACACTCACGATCATTTCCGCGTGTGCTTTTTCCTGTCCGGATGGCGCGCCGTCCTCACAGTCGCAGGTGATGTCGAATACCGGTCCAAGTTTGTCCTGCAACTCCAGCGCCTTTCGGATGAGCTTTTCGCTGCCGGCAAAATGTTCGCAGGATGGAATAGCGGGGAACGGCTTTTCGCCGGCAAATAGCGCTTTGCTCGGGTGGACGGGCTGACTCATGGATTCCTCATCTGGGACGGCGTGGCAACACTACGGTGTAGTCGAGCGAAAGCACTTTCAGATGCTCGGGTGCGTCTGCAAATACGGCAGAATTCGGGTCGATATTTTTGTAGCCCACGAGATGGAGGCGCAACGCACCGACATCGGCATTAATCGGCCATTTCAGTACCGGCAGGGAGATTGCAAAAAGGGTATCGCCTGCGAAGGTTGGGTTGTGGTGCGTGCCGCTATTGATGGCGACGATCGAAAGCACGTTTTCCAGTCCGTCGTAAGAAAGTGCGCGGCAAATCGACATCACGTGGCCGCCGTAAACCAGACGACGTCCAAAGCGGGAGTCTTTCATGTGATGTAAATCGAAATGTACGCGAGCCGTGTTCTGGTAGAGCCTTGTGGCGAGCGTGTGATCGGATTCGTTTATCGTCATGCCGGCGGGATGCTTGATCGGCTCGAATTGCCACGGTGCCTGGTCGGTTGCCGGAGGGCTTTTGAACTGGTCAGCATTTGTCGCCGCGTAGTCTTCCCAGAAGCGGCCGCCACCGGTGACCGTTGTCATCGCGTTGCTGGATCTAAGATACGGGGGTAAAACAATCGATTCCGGCGCAACCTGGGCAGGTGCAGCAACCGCGCCGTGCGCTGAAAGGTCGGGCGAGTCAGTCGATTTGTCACGATTCACCATCACCCAGCGTATCCACGTCAGTACCATCTCGTCGCGCTGATTAAAGCAATTTGAGCGCACGTACACCACGCCGGTCTTGCCACTGGAATTTTCCTTCAGCCCGATGATTTCGCTCTCGGTGCGGAGTGTGTCGCCGATAAAAACCGGCTGCAGAAAACGGCAATCCGCGTAGCCGAGATTGGCCACCGCGTTATACGAAATGTCGGGTACCGTTTTGCCGAAGGCGATATGGAAAACCAGCAAGTCGTCCACCGGCATTGAAGGATAGCCCAGCGATTGTGCGAATGGCTCGCTGCAATGTAATGGTAAACGCGAGCCCGTCAGCGCCAGGTAAAGTGCAACGTCACCTTGCGTAATGGTGCGTGGCGTGGCGTGGTGAAATTTCTGCCCGACACGATAGTGCTCGAAAAAGTAACCAGCGAGTGGACGCATGGTCTTGTCCATTTTGCGCTACGCCACTTCCAGTTCTTTGGTCATTTCCACCAGCGCAAGCAATCGCTTGGCGGCATTGACATGGTGATGTTCAACCAGTCTGCCGTTGAGCATGATGGTGCCGCGACCTTCGTGATGGGCCTTCTCAAGCGCTGAAATCACTTCGTGCGCATGCGATATTTCGGCTGACTTCGGCGTAAACGCATCGTTGCAATAGGCGAGCTGATTTGGATGTACGAGCGATTTGCCATCGAAGCCGAGATCGCGGGTAAGGCGGCACGCCAATTCAAACGAGTGCATATCCTTGATGTCCACACTGATGCCATCGATCACGCCACGCTTGTAAGCCCGGCCAACCAGCAGTACGTGCGACAGCGAATAATGCAGCGCCAGGCGGTCCGGCGTTTTGTGGCCGTGTAGCTGCGTAAGTAAATCGCTCGTTGCCATAATCATGCAGGCGATGCGGTCAGAAGCTGACGCAATTTCTTCGGCACGAAGTACGGCAAGCGGACTCTCAATCATCACCATGATGGGCAAGTGTGAGCCGCCGGATTTATCCAGGGCTGACAACGCCTCGATCACATCTGACTTGCTTTCAATATTCGGGAACAGGATTGCGTCCGCACCAATGTTGGCCACCGCCTTGATGTCGTCGATTCCCCACGGCGAATCGAGATCGTTGACCCGAATCACGCGCTCGCGGCGTCCGAAGCCGCCCTGCAATATTGCTTCGACGATTTGGTCGCGGGAGCTTTCCTTGTTCTCCACCAGCACCGAATCGCCCAGATCGAAAATCAGGGAATCCACCTTTAGCGTGCGCGCCTTGTGGAGGTAGCGCGGCGCGCAACCGGGAACGTAGAGCATTGAGCGGCGAGGGCGTAAATAGGGGGTCATGTTCCGGAGATTTCCATCGTGCGGCGTTGTCAGTTCGCGAGAAGCGTGTAGAGGTGAAGCCGTCGTTGCGCAGTGCAACAATAGTATGTCGCACCTTGTGAAATGTCAATAGACTTATATCTTATATAAGACATACAATAGGAGAGTCAAATTGAATGTCCGTGCTAACATCCATGCAAAATCAATCCGTTGCCGCTGGCAATGACGCGCTCATGCCCATCACTGTTTCCGGCCCCAGTTTCCGGCCGCTCTATGATCAGATCAAAATCCTGCTGACACAGAGTTTGATCGCGGGCGAGTGGAAGCCAGGCGAGGCGATTCCTTCGGAGATGGAACTAGCTGCGCGCTATCAGGTGAGCCAGGGGACCGTGCGCAAGGCAATCGACGCGCTCGCATCCGAAAATATTCTGATTCGTCGTCAGGGCAAGGGGACCTTTGTCGCGACACACACGGAGCCCACGCATCAATACCGGTTCCTGCGCATCATTCCGGACAAGGGCAACAAGGACAAGGTCCATCCGACGACAAATTTTATCGACGTGAAGCGCGGCAAGGCCAGTACAGAGGTAGCGAGTGCACTTGATCTGAAGCCTGGCGCACCGGTGACGGCAATTCGCCGCGTGCTGGTTTTCGCTGATACGCCGACCATTCTTGAGGAGATTGTTTTGTCGTCAGCACTGTTTCCAAATTTGACGATCGAGAGAATTCGCGAGTCGCGTGGCTCGATTTACAGTTTTCTTGAAACTGGCTACGGCCTGCGCATGATCAGGGCCGAAGAACGCTTGTATGCGGTGGCTGCCGACGTGACGGCAGCGGTACATTTGATGGTTGCGGAAGGCACGCCGCTGCTGTGTGTAGATCGGATTGCTTTCACGTACGGTGACAAACCTGTCGAGTGGCGACGCGGACGATGCTTAACGGATGGCTATTCGTATTACAACGAACTCGCCTGACACGCCGACGGATTTCTAGTCACTTGCCGCTTTGGCAACCGCGTCCACGACCCACTGATTGAGACTCTTGCCGGCACTTTCAGCGGCAACGCTGGCGGCCGCATGTATTTCCGGCGGTAATCGTAGCAATAGCTTGCCGGAGGAGGGTCTCTCCGGGCTGAGGCCCTCTTTCGCGCATTCGGACAGATAGTGGTCCACTGCAAACTCGAAATCACCGTGGAGTTCATCGACGCTTGCGCCGTGAAATACGAGCCGCTCAGACATTCCCAAAACGCGACCCACAAAAATTCTGTCGCCCGCATCGTAGTCAATGCGAGCGGCGTAGCCTCGATACTTGATTGTGTGCTGCATACGCGCGTCAGAGGTAACTTGAAACTACCATTCGTAATGATATCATAAAGTAGTATCACAAATTGCCTCGGCCTGCTTCGTGGAAGTAAACCCTGTTTGCTTTGACGCGCCGAAAGATAAAAAACATTTAAATCATAATGTTAGGATCTTAGTGGCCCGGTTGCCCATTGCGCGCGAATGGGTGCCTTGCGCATCGACCCCACACTATGCAGCGCCGGGATATTCAGATTAAAATCTGCTGATAGCCGGGCATTTTCGGTGCCGTGATGCGCCTGATTTCTCCCGTTTGCCTTCTCAAGTTTCTAGCTAAAGACAATTACAAAGGGTTCAGTCATGCCAAGTCCGCAGCCCGTCCCGCGCCAGCGACCAAAGTATTACGACCTGAACCTATTGCACCTGCCGATGCCCGGACTGGTGTCAATTTTTCATCGCATTACCGGCGTTGTGATGTTCCTGTTCCTGATCCCGGCTGTGTTGTTTGTGTTGCAGGGCACGCTCGGGTCCGAAGCAGGATTCAATCAGTGGAAATCTATTTTTTCCCAGCCCATCGTCAAGTTAATCGTGCTCGGTTTCGTCTGGTCGTATCTGCACCATCTTTTTGCCGGTATCCGCTATCTGTTGCTGGACATCCACGTCGGCGTAGAACTTCAGCCTGCACGGACTTCCGCCAGGATTGTTTTGGCGCTTGGCTTGATGGCAACCATCCTGGTCGGGGTACGGATATGGTGAACGCCGCAAAAAAAATTCCCGTCGGTGCCCACTATGGTTGGCAGGATTGGCTGGCGCAGCGCGTCACCGCCGTGATCATGGTGTTATTCAGCGCTGTAATCATCGGTTTTTTCATGCTCAAAAGTGGCGTGAATTATGTGGAATGGAAAGAGCTGTTCCGCTTACAACTTTTTCGCATTCTGGCGCTGCTATTTCTACTTTCCGTTTACTACCACGCGTGGATCGGCATCAAGGACGTGTTGATGGACTACATCAAGCCCGCAGGCATTCGTGTAGGTCTGCAGGTCGCGGTGCTGCTGTTTTTGCTGGCATGTTCAATCTGGTCGGTCACAATCATCTGGGGCGCTTAAGCCATGGCAATTCCTGTTCGCAAATATGATGCGGTGGTCGTCGGTGCCGGTGGATCGGGCCTGAGAGCCGCATTACAACTGTCCAATGCCGGCTTGAAGGTCGCCGTGCTATCAAAAGTATTTCCGACGCGTTCGCATACCGTTGCCGCGCAAGGGGGCGTCGGTGCCTCGCTAGGCAATATGGGTGAGGACAACTGGCACTGGCATATGTACGACACCATCAAGGGATCGGACTGGCTGGGTGACCAGGACGCGATCGAATTCATGTGCCGCACCGCGCCAGAAGCCGTTATCGAGCTTGAACACTTCGGCATGCCTTTTGACCGCAATGAAAATGGCACGATCTATCAACGCCCATTTGGCGGGCACTCGTCAAATTTTGGCGAGAAACCAGTGCAGCGCTCCTGCTGCGCGGCCGACCGGACCGGTCACGCCATGCTGCATACGCTTTACCAGCGAAACGTATTCGCCAACACGCAATTTTTTGTCGAGTGGATGGCGCTGGACTTGATTCGCGATGTGGAGGGTAACGTGCTGGGTGTGACCGCGCTGGAAATGGAAACCGGCGAGATGATGATTTTCCACGCCAAGGCAACCTTGTTTGCCACCGGCGGTGCGGGCCGCATTTACGCGTCCAGCACCAACGCCTTTATCAACACCGGCGATGGTCTTGGCATGGCCGCGCGTGCGGGAATCCCGCTCGAAGACATGGAGTTCTGGCAGTTCCATCCGACCGGCGTGGCCGGTGCCGGTGTGCTTATTACCGAGGGCGTGCGCGGAGAGGGAGGCATTTTACTGAACAAGGATGGCGAACGTTTTATGGAACGCTACGCGCCGACCATGAAGGATCTCGCCTCACGCGATGTGGTCTCGCGCGCCATGGCCACCGAGATCAAGGAGGGTCGCGGTGCCGGCCCGAACAACGACTACATCCTGCTGAAACTCGATCACCTCGGGCCGGAGGTCATCAACAAGCGGCTACCGGGAATTCGCGAGACTGCCCTGAAGTTTGCGAACGTCGATTGCACCAAGGAGCCGATTCCGGTGGTGCCGACCTGCCACTACCAGATGGGGGGCATTCCGACAAATTACAAAGGTGAAGTGGTGGTGCCGAAGGGCAGCAACGCGAATTCACTCGTGCACGGTTTTTATGCGGCCGGTGAGTGTGGATGTGCATCGATTCACGGAGCCAACCGTCTCGGCACCAATTCACTCACCGATTTATTGGTGATGGGCAAATCATCCGGCGACTCGATGATCCAGTTCATCAGGGAAAACAACACGCATCTGGATTTGCCCCAGGACGCTGGTGCGGTTTCCGCAACACGTCTCGCCCGCCTCGATGCGCAAATGAAGGGCGAAAACGTGCATGAAGTCGGCAAAGCGATGCGCCAGACCATGCAGGCTCATTGCGGCGTTTTCCGTTTTCCGGACATGCTTGAAAAGGGCGTATCCAAAATCAAGGAAATCGCTGAGCGCGCAAAAAGTCTTGAGATCAAGGACAAATCGAAAGTCTTCAACACTGCGCGCATCGAAGCACTGGAACTGCAGAATCTCATCGAGGTTGCCGTCGCCACGATGATCTCGGCTGAAGCGCGCAAGGAAACCCGCGGTGCGCATGACCGTGCCGATTGCCATGACCGACCGGGCTATGTGAATGGCCGCGATGATCAGAATTGGCTCAAGCACACGCTTTGGTACAAGGACGGCAACAGGCTCGATTACAAGCCGGTGAATCTGACGCCGCTCACCGTAGAATCCATCGCGCCCAAGGCGCGGACATACTAGCGACAACCTATTGTTACGATGGAACCAAGAGACCCGACATGAAATTCATCATCGAACGTTTTGACCCTAATCAGGACCAGAAGCCGTATTTCAAGGAATACGACATCGAGCTGGAACCGTCGGATCGCATGTTGCTTGATGCGCTGATCCGTATCAAATCGATTGATGACACGCTGGCACTGCGCCGTTCCTGCCGCGAAGGCATTTGTGGATCAGACGCGATGAACATCAACGGCAAGAATGGCCTCGCCTGTATCACCAAGATTGCCGATCTGAAAGAGCCGGTCAAATTGCGACCGCTGCCGGGGTTGCCAATCATCCGCGACCTGATTGTGGATATGACGCAATTTTTCAAGCAATACAATTCGATCAAACCGTTTGTGATCAATCACGATCCACCGCCGGAAAAAGAGCGCCTGCAATCGCCAGAAGAGCGTCTGGAACTCGATGGACTCTACGAATGCATTCTGTGTGCGTGCTGCTCGACCTCGTGCCCTTCGTTCTGGTGGAATCCGGATAAGTTTGTCGGGCCCGCGGGCTTGCTGGCGGCGTACCGGTTCATCGCCGATTCGCGCGACCAGGCTGTCAACGAGCGACTCGATAATCTTGAAGACCCCTATCGCCTGTTCCGCTGCCACACCATCATGAATTGCGTGGACGTGTGCCCCAAGGGGCTCAATCCTTCACTTGCAATTGGCAAGATCAAGGAGATGTTGGTGAGGCGTGGGGTTTGACCCGTTAAAGGTGCAAATGGTTGACAGTGTGGAAGATCGCAAACACGACCGCATCCGATGGCACGCGCGGCGCGGTTTGCTGGAAAACGATTTGTTCCTGACGCGTTTTCTGGACTTGGAATTGGCGGCAATGAATAAGATGGATATGGCATTGCTGGAAGAGTTACTGAGATGGAGCGATAACGATTTGCTGGATGTACTGATGGATCGAAAACCATGTGGAGATCCGCGTTTCCAACCGCTGATCGAACGCATCAAAGCGGCACAAAAATGAAAACTTCGGGAGATCAAAAATGAAACCAAAAGGTAATGCAATGCTGTCGTACGGTGATGGCAAAACAGTGGAGCTGCCGGTATTCAGCGGCACGCACGGCCCCGATGTCATCGATATCCGGAAGCTCTACGCCCAGACCGGTATGTTCACCTATGATCCCGGCTTCATGTCAACCTCGTCATGCAATTCGACCATCACCTACATCGATGGCGACAAGGGCGAACTGCTGTATCGCGGCTATCCGATCGAGCAGCTCGCGACCAAATGCGACTTCATGGATACCTGCCACTTGTTGCTCTATGGCGATTTGCCGAACGCCGTCGAGAAAACAGACTTTGTCAGTCGCGTCACCAATCACACCATGGTGCACGAGCAGATGCAGTTTTTCCTCCGTGGTTTCAGGCGTGACGCGCACCCGATGGCGGTCATGACCGGACTGGTAGGCGCGCTGTCGGCGTTTTACCCGGACTCAATCAACTTGCATGACGCCAGGCAGCGCGATATTTCCGCCATCCGGCTGATCGCCAAAATGCCCACGCTCGTGGCGATGGCCTACAAATACACGATCGGGCAGCCTATCAATTACCCGCGCAACGATCTTGATTACGCCTCAAATTTCATGCGCATGATGTTTGCGGTACCGGCTGCTGACTACAAGGTCAACGACGTTCTCGTCCGCGCGATGGATCGCATTTTTATTTTGCATGCCGACCATGAGCAGAACGCATCGACCTCCACAGTGCGGCTGTGTGCGTCTTCCGGCACCAACCCGTTTGCCGCGATTGCCGCGGGTGTGGCCTGCCTGTGGGGCCCCGCGCATGGCGGTGCC
>JANYHZ010000101.1 GCA_025362135.1 Betaproteobacteria bacterium
TATCGAGCAGCGTGCCGTCGCGATGCCTCAACTTGAGTTCGACACCTTCGACGCGCCCACTCTCCCGAAGGCGCTCCACCAGGGCGTGACGCTGGTCGGCATCGATCCATATGTGAAGATCGTTGTTGTTTTTACACAGCACTTCATCGCGTTGATACCCGAACATTTTCAGGCCGGCACGATTGGCTTCGAAAAAGTGCCCGTCGGAAATCCGGCTAATGACGATCGCAACCGGACTAGCCTCAAAGACGCGAGAAAACAACGCCTGCGAATCGCGCAATTCTTTATCAGCCGCTTTGCGCTTGGTGATGTCACGGATGAAGCCGACGAAGTGGCGGCGGCCTTCCAGGAGCATTTCGGAAAACACGATTTCGACAGGAAACTCGTGCCCATGCCGGTGCCGCGCGGAGAGTTCCACGCCGTTCCAGTCAAGTCCGCGTACGCCTGTTTCCAGATAGCGTGCTACGGCGGCTTGATGTTTGGCTTGCAGTCCGTGCGGTTGGATTCGCGCCAGCGGCTGCCCGACCAGATCTTCACGGGTGTAGCCAAACATCTCGCACGCGGCGGGATTGGCAAAATGGATGACATGTGCTTCATCGACAATCAAAGCACCGTCGTTGGTGGTCTCCCAGACCGATCGGAAGCGCTCCTCGCTCTCGCGCATGTTCTTCTCTGCATATTTTCGTTCGGCGCGCTCCGCAGCGAGCAGAAGCGTGGCCAATGCGAGCGCGTAGATATAGCTCTGCTGGAGCAGTATCGCCTCGACATCGGGGAGTCCGGCGAACGGGCCACGTCCCATTGTGGTCGCGACGATAACAACCGAAGCAATCAGAAAATTACCCACTGTCACGGCGCGCATGCCGGTCGCCAGTGCCGCCCAGACTGCCGTCGGGAAGGTGATCAGCACCAGCACGTTTTCAATCCAGCGAGGTGCGGGCACCACGATAAACGTTGCCAGCGCCATGGCGACGGGGACCAGTATCAGAAAAATATGCGCTGCGTCGTGGCTGCGTGGCAATGAGGGACGACGCCAACAGACGATCAGCGGCGTGACAATCACAATGCCAATCGCGTCTCCCAGCCACCATGTCAGCCAGGCCGCAGGCGCGGCGGCTGCGTTTAGTGTGCCGCTCAAAAGCAGCGCATAGACTCCCAGCGTGGCGGCGAACATCGTCGCGCCAAGTGCCACCGGTAACAGCAGGAGCAGCATTCCGCGCACCTGATTCAGGTTGGCATGGAAACCGGCAAAGCGGCGCATGAACAAGGCGCCTGCGACCGCTTCCATCGTGTTGCCGATGGAAATCAGCACTGCCGCTTCCAACCCCACCGCTGTGGTCGCGTTGACCGCAAACGCACCCAGCAGCACGCCAGGCCAGATTCTTGTGCCGCGCAACAGCAAGAACGCGAGTGCGATACCGGAAGGCATCCACGCGGTCGTGACATTTGGGTGTAGGGCGGCAAACGCCAGTCCGACTTTCGCGGCCAGAAAATAGGCGAGCGCGAGTGCCGCAATCAACCTGATCGATTCGTTCGGGAATCGGGTAGGCAACTTTATCAAGGGTGATCCAAAGGACAATGAATGGTCAATGAACAGAAGGAGGATACGGCAATGTGCATGGTCGGAATTTTGCCAAGTATCGGGACGAGTTACTGCTCGTACACATCCGGATGGTGTTTTTCCATCCAGCGGGAAGGCGCTTTTAAAGGCGTAAATCCAAATTTCGCATAGAGCCCATGCTCAATAGCTGGCGCGGCTTGCAAGCCACAATGTTGCCAGAAAGCGCGCCAACGCTGGTTTTAGGCAATGTTAGCGAGCGAGCTCCGCACTCCGCCGCATATGTCGGATCGCTTCATCGTTACGCCCCAGCTGTTCCATCAGGCGAGCCAGCGTCATGTGCGCATCCAGGGTCGGCTCAAGCGCGACGCTGGCTTCGAGATAACTTTGCGCCTTGCCCCACAGCGCCTGACGCATGCATAGCTTGCCCAATGTCGCCAATAGCACCGCGTCGCGTGCGTGTTGCCGCAACCAGCGTTCGGCGCGCTCGATTTGCGCGAGCGTCGAATCGGTCTTGCAGCCCGCGTAAATAGCGGCGAGCTGACTGTCCCAGCCCTCGACACCGCGCGCCTCAACGGTCTCTTCGATCACATTCCTCGCCTCATCAAAGCAACCCAGCGCGAGCAGCCGCGTGGCCACGGTGGTGGCCATCGCGACATCAAATCGCGATTCGCGAGAAAAGGCTTTCCACGCATCGGTAATCGCATCTGGATTTGCCGGTTTCGACTTGATCAAATTGAGTTCGGCGTTCAAACGAATCTGCTGCGCCGCTCCTTCGGGCAACATACCGGAGCGCGTCAACGGCGCTAACGTCTCGAGTACATCCTCCCAGGCTTTGCCTGCGACCTCGGCTTCGACTTTCATCTTCAGCACGCCCGGATTCTTGGGATCGTTGGCCGCAAGCGTCTTCAATAGCGATAACGCCTCCGCAGCCTTGCCATCGGCCAGCAACATGTAGGCTTTCGATACATCCCGCATGCGTGTCGAGCCGGCATTGCGAATGTGATCCAGATACGGCACCGCTGCACTCGAATGTCCGCCTTCATATGCCGCCCACGCGGCGATGGCGGCGGCCATATCGCGTGTATCTTCGTGCTGCATAGCGGTACGCGCCCGCGTTTCTGCATTGCGAAATTCGCCGGAAAATAGCAATTGCAGACTCTCCAGCAAGAGCCCGCGTGCCTTTGTCCGCTCGTGTTCGATTTTGCTTTTTCGTATCTGACGCGGTAACCGATATGTTTTCACGGCCATGCGTATCAACAGGTAAGCACCGGCAAACGATGCCAGCAGCAGGATCACGAACAGCATGATTGACATTTCCGCGCGCCAGGGCGGCGTCACAAACACGACATAGCCATTGCCGTAACGTCCCGCCAGCGCGAGCGCGACCGCCATGGCGGCAAGGGCCAGCATCCAAAGGGCCCACCGAATAGGACGGCTGGTCATTGACGTTGCGGACGTTCGCGGGCGGCGCGCGCGGCACGGGCGGCACTCAAGCTCGCGGTAATATCCGGCGACGCAATGGACACCGGGTTTTCGGCAAACTGCTTGAGCGTCGCCAGCGCGTTGATGTTGACCTTGGCTTTTGGATCGAAGTATTTGGTGATCATCCCGCGCACCAGCTTGATGTCTTCTTTGTAATTCACGTCATCGCGCGCGATCAGTGCAGTGCGCGCCGAGAGCAGCCGCAGTTTCAAGTTTTCGCGCAGGAAATAACTCTGTTGCGGTGAAAGCAGCGCCGGATCGCCCGCCTCTAGCTCACGAATGCGGATGAGTTGTTTCATTTCAAACCAAAGATCCCGACCGAAACGAGTGGCAACATTTTCTTCCGTATCCATCACGCGCGTATCGCGTGATACGAGTGCGCCAGCAGCCATCGAATCAGGAATTGCCAACGGCATGGTGGCGGCAAGAGCCATCAAATTATCCAGCTTCAGGCTGATACCCACCGTGTCGACCAATGGCAGCGCCTTGAGCCGCTCCATGTCCTGCGTAATCGCACGGCGCAATTGCACCACCTGCAGTTTGTCGGCACGTGCGAGGCGTTGATCGGCGGTTTGCAGTGCGATAAGAGCGGCACGCACGTTGGCCGCCAGCACCAGCTCACGACTGGCGATGTTGAGCGTTTGCTCGATCTCGGCCAGCAGCCAGTCATCGGGCGCACGCGCCAGGTCGCGATACATTTCTTCGAGTGCCACCCGCTGCCCCTGAAACTCGGCGAGTTTGCCTTCCAATTGCGCGACGCGATTTTGCGATTCACGCTGGTCTTTCAGCATCTGATCCACCTGCACTGTGGTTTGGGTTTGCAGCTTGCTCTGCTCGGCCAGTTTCACGCCGAGCGTCTGCGTGAGCATTTGTGCCGTATCGCGACCATCCCACCATGCCCACAAGCCGAGCACAAGACCGGCGAGTGCCAGCAACATTACAGCTACGCCCGCGCGGGAAAAGTAGGGCGAAGCCAGGGAATTTGTTTCGGATTCGTCCATGAATTAAAAAGTAAGGGGGTTAAGTAAACGTGGTTTCAAATCGGTAAGTACTGCAATCAATGCAGCTTCAGCCAGCGGCACTTCCGCGATCCTGGCGAACCCGCGCGCGCGCGCTACAGCCGCCACCCGGGAGTTTGGCACCAGCAAAACCAGTTGTGATTGCGGCGAGAGTTCCATCATTGAAAAAATTTTGATCAGACTATCCAGTGTTTCAACGCTCAGGGCAAAACAGGCGCGCACATCACCTGAAGCGAGTGATTCTCGAAACGCCTCCCGCGCTGCCAATTCCGGGACCATTGGCGCACGCTGGTAACATTCGAGCACCTTCATACTGGCACCGCGCGCTGCCAATGTCTGCTCCAGTACAGCACGACCACCAAATTCGCTGCGACCCTTCACAAGGATGATATGCCGCCCCTCTACGCTGCGCAATTGCGGCATCGCCAATAGACCTTCGCTATCGATGCTTTGTTGCGGTGACACAACATGATCGAAACCTGCTTGCGCCAACGCAGCCGCCGTAGCGCGACCGATGGCAAAAACTTCTGCGGCAGCGGGCGGTCCCCCGGCGCGTTGAACCAGCCGCACCCCGTATTCGACCGCGTTGGCGCTGACAAAAATGATGCCTGAGGAACTCGCCAGTTCGGCAGACGTCAGAGTCGCTGTGATTGGTGCGATATCAAGCACCGGAAATTCTATGACCTTGGCACCTGCAGCGCGCAACGCAATCGCCGTGCGCCCCGCTTGCACAGGGGGGCGAGTGACGACCAAAGTAAGTCCCTGCAACGGAGATTCAGTTTGCATCACCGCCACGCCGGGACAACGACGCCAGAATTTCCTCAGCGCCCTCCTCAATCAACGCCAATGCCAGCGCGGTGCCTAGCGATTGGGCATCCGCGACTGTGCCAGTAAGGGCGCGGCGGATCATGCGGGTACCATCCGGCATCGCCACAAAGCCGTCTATCGAAAGCCCGCCGTCGATGATGTTCGCGTGCGCACCAAGAGGCACATCGCAACTGGCGGTCAGCGCACGACCGAAAGCGCGTTCGGCATTGACGATCGACGTAGTATTTTCGTTTGCGAACGGTGCCAGCCATCCGGTAATGTCCGTCCGCGATGTTTGAAATTCAATGCCGAGTGCACCCTGCGCGATGGCCGGCACATAGTCCGCTGGTGACAGGAAGTCACAGACACGATCCTCAAAACCCAATCGTTTCAAGCCTGCTGCTGCAAGAATAATTGCATCAAAATTGCCGGCATCAAGTTTGGCGAGGCGGGTGTTGACGTTGCCGCGCAAAGCTTCAATTTTCAGATCAGGCCTTGTGTGTCGCAACTGGCTCTCGCGCCGCAGACTGGATGTGCCGACCACCGCGCGCTGCGGCAGGGATTCGATGCTGGCAAAGCGGTTCGAGACGAAAGCGTCGCGCGCGTCCTCGCGTTCACCGACGATGATGGCCGAAAAACCAGACGGCAGCGTCATCGGTACATCCTTCATGGAATGTACCGCGATGTCCGCACGGCCTTCCTTGATCGCCATTTCGAGTTCTTTGATGAACAATCCTTTTCCGCCAATCTGCGCCAGTGGTTTGTCCAGAATCTGGTCGCCCATGGTGGTCATGCCGATAATTTCAACTTTCGCCGAGGGATATAGTATGCGCAACTTCGCTGCGATCCATTCGCTTTGCACCATGGCGAGACGGCTCTCGCGCGAGGCGATTCTGATGTGGCTTGGGCTCGATGGCATGAGGGAAAGGCGAGGGAGAGGGTCGGGTAACAGCATAAAATTTTATCACGCACCACGCAGGCGACCTTGTGTCGCCGTTGAAACAATATTGATTTCAGTCAACATTTGCTGCGCTGCGGTAGAATGAAGCCGTCCAAATTTGCGTCGACTTTGCGTCAATTTCACCACCGCCATGGCCACCAACCGCGCCACTCTCCCAATGTTCAAGCCCGCCAAAAAAATCGGTACGCTATTGCCGCTTTCGACCGGCTCGCGGGTCGACCAGCCCTCCACGATGGAAGCTGTGCGTTTGCGCGAAATTCCGTATAACTACACTTCGTTCTCCGACCGCGAAATTGTCATGCGATTACTTGGCGCTGATGCGTGGGACATTCTGCTTGAGTTGCGCGGCGAAAGAAAAACCGGACGTAGTGCCCGCATGCTCTATGAGGTGCTGGGCGACATCTGGGTCGTGGAGCGTAATCCCTACTTGCAGGAAGATATGCTCGACAACCCCAAACGCCGCTACGCGCTTGCCGAGGCGATGCGCCACCGACTTGGCGATATCGAAAAACGTCGGCAGCTAGACAATGACAAAAGCGATGCTGTTCTGGATGAAGAACAGGGGGCACGCTCAAACAAGGTAATTGAACTCCTGAAACGAGCAAATCAAGCCGTTGACGCATTCGAGAGGGATTTTTCTGACACTTGGGATTTACGCAAAAAGGTCGAAAAGCGTCTGCGCAAGGTAACGCACAAGGACAATATTGCCTTCGATGGTCTCGCCCGTGTGTCGCACGTCACGGACGCTACCGACTGGCGCGTCGAATATCCTTTCGTGGTGGTGCATCCAGACAACGAGGAAGAGATTGCGCCACTGGTCAAAGCCTTGATAGAACTCGGACTCACCATCATTCCGCGCGGTGGCGGAACCGGCTACACCGGCGGCGCGATTCCGCTCACCAAACATTCGGCTGTTATTAACACCGAAAAACTTGACGCCTTGGGTGTAGTGGAGCGCATCACGCTGCCCGGTATGATCGTGCCCGTCGCAACCATCCATTGCGAGGCAGGCGTTGTGACCAAGCGTGCGATGGAAGCGGCCGAACTGGCAGGACTGGTTTGGGCCTGTGACCCGACGAGCGCCGACGCAAGTTGCATCGGCGGCAACGTTGCGATGAACGCAGGCGGCAAGAAAGCTGTGCTCTGGGGTACCGCGCTCGACAATCTGGCGTCGTGGAAAATGGTGACGCCTAACGCAGAATGGATGGAGATTGAACGGCTCGACCACAATATGGGCAAGATCCACGATGTGGATATAGCCAAATTCCGCATCCGTACGTTCGATGAAACTGGCAAAAAACTCAAACGTGAAGATACGCTTGAAATCCCTGGCGCACGGTTCCGTAAATCGGGCCTCGGCAAGGATGTCACCGATAAATTCCTCGCGGGGCTGCCGGGTATCCAGAAAGAAGGCTGCGACGGCATCATCACGTCCGCGCGCTTTGTGCTGCATCGGATGCCAAAACATATTCGCACGGTATGCCTTGAATTCTTCGGCCAGGTCAAAGAAGCGGTCCCATCGATTGTCGAGATCAAGGATTTTCTTGATGGTCACGGGCACGCCATCCTCGCCGGGCTTGAGCACCTTGACGAGCGCTATTTGAAAGCCGTGGGTTACGCGACAAAATCGCGGCGCAACCAGCGACCGAAAATGGTGCTGATCGGCGATATTGTCTCAGACGACGAAATCGCGGCAATGGAAGCGGCGAGCGCGGTGGTGCGTCTGGCCAATGCCCGGCACGGCGAAGGCTTCATTGCCGTGACGCCGGATGCGCGCAAGAAATTCTGGCTGGATCGCGCAAGAACAGCCGCCATCGCCAAACACACCAACGCGTTCAAGATCAACGAAGACGTGGTCATTCCGCTCGACCGTCTGGGGGATTATTCCGACGGCATCGAGCACATCAACATTGAACTCTCCCTCAAAAACAAGCTTCGGCTGGTTGACGCGTTGATTGCCTACATGCAGAGCCGGCTGCCGCTGTTTGATGACGACGAAAACATTTCCCAGGAGGAGTTGATTGGCTCAAAGCGCCAGGATGCGCTGGATCTGTTACGCACGATTGGCGCTCGCTGGCATTGCTATCTGGACAACCTCGATGAGCCGCTGACTTCGATTCAGATTGAGCTGCACCATGCAGGCGTGGACGCATCGGCTGCGCGGACGCTTGACGAGACTCCTGCATTGACATTGTTCGATCTGTTGCAAACCCACCAGATTCGCACCTCCTGGAAGAGCGAAATACGCCAGCCCCTGCACGAAATATTTTCCGGTCGCATGTTCATCAAGGTGCAGGAAAAACTCGACGCGATCCACAAGGAAGTGCTGCACAGCCGCGTATTTATTGCGTTGCACATGCACGCCGGCGACGGCAACGTGCATACCAACATTCCGGTCAATTCCGACGACTATGCGATGTTGCAGGAGGCCAATGCAGCCGTGGCGCGCATCATGGCGTTTGCACGGAAATTGAATGGCGTTATTTCCGGCGAACACGGTATCGGCATCACCAAGTTCGAATTCCTGACGCCGGAAGAAAAACAGCCTTTCATTGACTACAAGACGCGTGTGGACCCTGAAGGCCGCTTCAATGCCGGCAAGCTGCTGCCGGGCGGCGATATGGGGCGTGCCTACACGCCGAGCTTCGGCTTGCTCGGTGCTGAGTCGTTGATCCTCGAGCAGTCTGATATCGGCGCGATTTCGGATTCGATCAAAGATTGCCTGCGCTGTGGAAAATGCAAACCCGTGTGCGCCACCCATGTCCCGCGCGCCAATCTGCTTTACAGTCCCCGCAACAAGATCCTCGCCACCTCGCTGCTGATCGAGGCTTTCCTTTACGAGGAACAAACGCGACGCGGGGTTTCGCTGCGCCACTTCGATGAGTTTTCCGATGTGGCAGACCATTGCACGGTTTGCCATAAGTGCGAGAACCCTTGCCCGGTGGATATCGATTTCGGCAATGTCTCGGTGGCGATGCGAAATCTCCTGCGCAAAGAGGGCAAGAAGAAATTCAATCCCGGTACTGCGGCCGCGATGTTTTATCTTAATGCCACCGACCCCACCACGATCAAGATCGTCAAGACCCTGATGATTGACTGGGGATACAAGGTTCAGCGTTTCGCACATTCATTTGCGAAAAAATTCATGCTCCCACAAATGCAGACCAAGCGACCGCCCGCCACGGTAGGCAAGCCAGCGCTTAAGGCGCAGATCATTCATTTCATCAACAAGCCAATGCCGGGTGGATTGCCTAAAAAAACGGCGCGCGCGCTTCTCGATATCGAAGACGACAAGGTCGTGCCGATCATTCGCGACGCCAAAAAGGCGGGCGTGGATGCGGAGGCAGTGTTCTATTTTCCAGGGTGCGGATCGGAGCGCCTGTTTGGTCAGGTCGGGCTGGCCACACAAGCGATGCTGTATCACGTCGGCGTGCAAACGGTATTGCCGCCAGGCTATCTCTGCTGCGGCTATCCGCAAACGGCCTCTGGCGATGCCGATAAGGGTCAGCAAATCATCACCGACAATCGGGTGTTGTTTCATCGCGTTGCCAACACGCTGAACTATCTCGATATCAAGACAGTCATCGTATCTTGCGGAACCTGCATGGACCAGCTGCAAAAGTACGAGTTCGAAAAAATATTTCCAGGTTGCCGTCTGCTTGACATCCACGAGTATCTGATGGAAAAGGGCGTGAAACTCGAAGGCGTCACTGGAACGCGCTACATGTACCACGACCCTTGTCACTCACCGATGAAATCCTACCAGCCTATCAAGGTGGTGAATGAATTGATGGGAGTGCCGGTCGCGCAAAATGAACGTTGCTGCGGCGAATCCGGCACGCTCGCCGCGACGCGCGCGGATATCTCCACGCAGGTGCGTTTTCGCAAGGAAGAAGAGATGCGCAAAGGTGCCGACACATTGCGCACGGATGGCTTCAGCGGTGACGTGAAAATACTTACGTCCTGCCCGTCATGCCTGCAGGGCCTTGCGCGCTTCAATAATGACAGCGGCACGACCGCTGACTACATCGTGGTTGAAATCGCCAAACACGTACTGGGTACCAACTGGATGCCCGAATACGTCAGGAAGGCGAACGAAGGCGGCATCGAACGGGTCCTACTTTAGTATTCGCATCGGGTGATCCCCATGAATAATGCTTCACGCGCTAGAATCTGAATTCAATTCAGTACCCATGTCAAAGGCCGTTATGAACTTCTCCATATTTCGTACGAGCAATACTCCATGCTTGATCACCCTCACTCTTGTTGGGTGCGTACAACTGCCTTCGACGTCGACAACCCTGACAACCACATCAATCATGCAAAGTCGTGCGCAAGTTCAACATTGCGCCGGACTGAACGGTCTGACAGACGCTGCGGTTTCCGCACGTCTGGATCTCAGTGCAGTGGTTATCGACAAGCTGCGCCGCGCGACAGGCAAAACCAACGAGCAGGTCTGTGCGATGCCAGAGCCCGAGGTAAGCCGCGTTTTGCTGGCGGATCAGAACCTGTACCGCGCTCCGGAGCGAAAGACGTTCCGCGCGCCCGCCAAGGAATTCATGCGGCAATGGGATGCAGACGATCTGGGTAAATTGCCGACGTCCACCCAGGTACTGGCGGCGGACGCAGCCCGAAAGTCGCTTGCAGGCGGCAACCGTCGCAGCGATGCTATCGGTGAGCCCATTGTCTCGCAGGGCGCTGGTACCAGCAGTTCGCAATGGACGCCGATTGGCCCGGGCAACATTGGCGGACGCGTTCGCGCCCTCGCGATTGACCCACGCAACGCAAATCGGCTCTTTATCGGTGCCGCATCGGGCGGTATCTGGCTCACCGAAGACGCGGGTCAATCTTATCGTCCGCTACAGGATTTCATGGGCAATCTTGCCATTGGCGCTTTGGTAATCGATCCGGTCAATCCAAACGTGATGTATGCGGGCACGGGTGAAAGTTTTGCCGGCTTGCCGGGCATCGGCGTTTTCAAGAGTGTCGATGGTGGAGTGACCTGGACAATCCTGGCGGCGACAAACACCGATTCCAGCGTAAACCCGGGAGGTAACGACTGGGTGTACGTTAATCGGATCGCGATCAGCCAGACGAATCCAAATATCCTTCTTGCGGGCACCTTGACGTCACTGTTTCGTTCCGCTGACGGTGGTGCATCCTGGACCAAGGTAGGGAATTTTGAAGTGCTCGATGTGCGCTTCGACCCCAACGATGGCAACAAGGCGCTCGCGGGTACCAACAAGGGCTATTTTTACCTCTCGCGCGATGCCGGGCAAACGTGGGCCCAATCGGTAGTTCTGGTACCACCCGCATCGCTAAAAGGTCGTGGCACACCGAAGACCGCCCGAGCAGAAATTGCCTTTGCAAAGAGCCAGCCCAATGTGGTCTTTACCTCACTCGACAACAATGGCGACGGTGCGGACACGCGCGGCGAAGTTTGGAAAAGTGTGGATGGCGGCGAAACATGGAACGTCCTGTCCACACCGAAACACCTGAGTGGGCAAGGTGATTACGACAACACCATCTGGGTGGATCCCACGAACGAAAATAACGTTGTCGTTGGCGGCCTCGATCTATATCAATCGACCGACGGTGGTAACAATTTCACTCGCATCAGTACTTGGCAACAGGCCGGGCCGGGGGCGGCACAGCCACACGCAGATCATCACCAGATCGTCTCGGTTCCCAATTTCAGCGTCGGCAATCCAATCGTCTATTTCGGCAACGACGGTGGGCTGTATCGCGCCAACAATATATTCAATGTCTCGTCCAGCACTGACGCGTCTTGGCAAAACCTCAACAACGGGCTTGCGGTCACCCAGTTCTATGGTGGCGCTGGCAAGCGTGCCGCCGGGGGCAGAATCATCGGCGGCACGCAAGACAACGGCACCCTCGTGTATGGTGCCGGTACCAGTTGGGCGCGGTTCGCAGGCGGCGATGGTGGTTTTGTTGCGGTGGATCCGCTCGACGACAATACGCTTTACGGCGAATATGTGTACGCATCCATCCACCGCACCGTTGGCTTGGAGTTTCGTCAATACATCTGCAGCGGCATTACTGAAGCACTCAAAACCACCTCCACCAACACGTATTGCGGGGCAAATAACGTCGAAGCGGCCAATTTCATTGCGCCGTTTATCCTCGATCCGAACGACCGCAATCGCATGCTGGTCGGGGCTAATTCGCTGTGGATCAGCAACAACGTAAAAGCGCCCACCCCCACATGGACAGCCGTCAAGTCGCCGGTCTCCCCGGTCGCCGTAACAGACAAACCCTTCATCAGTGCCGTGGCCGTCGCCGAAAAAGACTCCAACATTATCTGGACTGGACATGTCCTCAGCGGCAGTACCGCCGGCCAGGTGTGGAAGACCAGCGACGGCTTGAGTGCCGTGCCAACGTGGCAGCGCGTCGGTGCGGGGGTATTGCCGACCAGCGCGGTGAATCGCATCACGATCGATCCGGACAATCCGAACCGCGTGTGGGTATCCTATTCCGGTTTCGCTTTGGCGCGAATCTGGGTCACCACCGATGGCGGTCTGACCTGGAACAACATCCATAGCAACCTGCCTGCCATCACTGTTCACGATCTCAAGCGTCATCCATCGCAAACAAACTGGTTGTACGCGGCGACGGCCAACGGCGTGTACACCAGCGAAAATGGCGGCCAGAGCTGGAGCACCACAAACGATGGTCCCGCCAGTGTGCGGGTGCGCGAAGTCTTTTGGTACGACCAGTCGACGCTGGTCGCCGCGACCTACGGTCGTGGCATGTTCCGCACCACAGTCTCCGGCGGAGGCCCGCTCAATTACAGCGATTTGTGGTGGGCTGGCTCTGCCGAAAACGGCTGGGGCATGTCGATTCAGCAGCACGGCAATATCCAGTTGAACGCTTTGTACGTGTACGACAGCGCAGGCAAGCCCACTTGGTATGTGCTACCCGGCGGCGCATGGAATGCCGACTTCACCACCTACTCGGGCGCAATTTATCAACCCACCTCGGCACCACTTAACAATTACGCTGCCGCACAATTCAAGGTGGGCACGCCAGTGGGCAATATCAGTATCAATTTCACCAGCAACTCGACGGCAACATTGCAATATGTGATCAACGGTATTGCCGGACAGAAATCGATACAACGACAGATATTCGGTCGTGGCGTTTCCCCACTTGCAGTCGGTGATATGTGGTGGGGTGGTAGCGCACAAGACGGCTGGGGCTTAAGTATCACGCAGCAAGCGGGCATCCTGTTTGGCGCCTGGTACACCTATGGTGCCGACGGCAAGGCAACCTGGTATGCAATGACCGACGGCACCTGGAACGGCAATACCTATACCGGTGGATTTATCAGCACACTCAGCTCGCCCTGGGTCGGCGCAACGTACAACCCAGGCCAGCTACAGGTCGTGCCTGCCGGGACAATGACGCTCAAGTTCAGCGATGCCAACAATGCGACGATGACCTACGCGTTCACAGCAGCGCCGTTTGTCGGCCTCACGCAAACGAAGCCAATCGTGCGGCAACCCTATTAGCCATGCCCGGTTGCGAGCTTTGCGATGGCGACGGCGGCGAACTGATCGTTGTTCGCGAGAAATGGCGCGTGGTGCGGGTGTCGGGTACCGACGGCGCAGCCTATCCCGGCTACTGCCGCGTTGTCTGGAACGAGCACGTCAGGGAGCTCACCGACCTCAACGCGGCGGATCGACAGGTCTTCATGGAAGCGTTATTCACACTGGAAATCGCATTGCGAGGGGCTTTGCGACCGGAGAAAATGAATGTCGCCAGTCTCGGCAATCTTACGCCGCATCTGCACTGGCACGTGATTCCGCGATTCCGCGATGATCCCACTTTTCCAAAGCCGGTTTGGGCGATATCCACGCCTTCCGCACCCAGCCTTGATACACTTACCGAAAAACAAGCCGGCGACCGAGCCTACACCGATGCGAAATGGGTATCGGTCGTAAAGCGCGCATTCGCGACAGATTGACCGTCGCCCAACCATCCGGTTGAGCGAAAACGCTTCCGCAAGTGCAACGCACGCGAACAGGGACGGGGTTGCAAGGAGATTTGAATGGGTTTGCAAGCTGTGCCAAATACAAAATCGGGTTCCCTGTTTTTCACTGACGCGCGATCCTGCAAGGATTGGCTGAAGTCGATTCCGCTAACCAATGTGCCGCAGGCACAGCAAAAAATTGTCGACGCGCTGCGCAATCTCAATCGCAGTTCGGACATCGTCGCACTGGAACGATTGACCTGCATGGAGCTTCTGCGGGACAAGGTCTCCTATCTGCTCACCGAGCAACGCATGCGATATGCCGGCAAAACCATTCCCCTCTCGCATAGCGACATCGCCGCGTGGAATATATCGTGCAACCTGATTGCGGAAATGGAAGGTGGCTACCGGCGCTGCTGGATCGACGCCACGCTGGAAGACGCGCCCCTGTTTGCACATGGCGCACTCATCATCCAACGAATCATGCGTTACATCGGGTTGCAAATGCTGATCGCGGGATTTATCTACCGCCGTTTCGATCCGGCACTGTGGATGCGTCTCCACTTGCAGTGGATGGAAGCCGAAGCTCGCGGCCTTACAGGCAAGCGCGTCAAGGATTCGATCGGTGCAATCGACGGCTATTCCAGTGTTGAACAGGCTTATACCGCGGTCCTCCTCGGACAAGCGGCAAACATCCACGAACTCGCACCGCGCCAGATTGATTTCGTCGATGCCGTTCTTAAACGCTTTGGTCATAAAATAACGATCACGCGCGAAGCCGACGCAAACCCGCAGGGACTTGTTTGCGCGGTCGATTTGTTGTCGAATGCCGGCGCGAGTTTCCACCCGCCGACGGTTCTGGCCGACCACGTGCGCGCCTTGATCGTCGAAGATCTCTCGAAGTCGCTGCGTCGGCGACTGAAAAAACTGGCCGATGGCGAAGATCCGGCCACACTGGACCTGCCGGCTGAATGGAGTGTCAGCGACGCGCAAAATCAATTAATGCGCCTTCACCGGATCTGGTGCGAGGGAACCAGTCCGCGACCACCTGCGACGGTGCCAACGGAAAAACATGCCATTCTCGCATTCGGCATTACCGAGACGCATTTCTTCATGTCGGGTACCCCATTCCAGCAGCCCGGCGTCAAGAGTGAATTGACGCGGCAGGAGATGGCTGATATCGAGATGTTTGGCAAGGTGTCGGAATCCACCATTCGCGCTCGATATGCGGATTTCAACTATGGCACCGAGACCTGGGGCATTGTCGATGAAAGCCGTGGTCACCTGCGCCTGTTGCGTCCCGCCAATTCTGCGCACGGCGTCGCCATCGGCAAACTGGTCGGCATCAAGATTGGCAGGCAGGACACTTTTTTCCTCGGCGTGGTGCGCGAGCTGGTCGAAGAACTCGACGGCAACATATTCGCGACGATCGCCATGCTGCCAGGCAAGCCGGAGGCGACGACGGTGCGCTCATCCGATACGCGCAACCGCACGTCAAACTATGTGCAGGGATTCCGATTGCCGCCCATGGACGCACTCAAGATTCCGGAAACACTCGTCGTACCTTCCAGTTTTTCGCAACAAGGGCGCGGCATCGATATTTTTCATGCGGGGCATGGCAGCCCCAAGGAAGTAAAGGTCGCCGAATTTATCGAGCGCGGACTGGATTTTGATCGGGTGACAATTAGTTAACGAATAACAAAACTCTGTTCCTGGCGCGGCTTTCCGAACACTTCTGGTCGGAAAGACCCTTAAAATGGCTTTCTACGCAGCACGATGCTCCAGCGCATCGATCACCACCGCCGCAGAGTTGAATCCGACCTGCTCGAAAATTTCCACCATGCATGTGGGCGACGTCACATTCACTTCCGTCAAATAATCACCGATGATGTCGAGCCCGACAATGGTAAGGCCGTCGCTTTTCAATTGCGGGCCAAGTGCTTCGGCGATGTCGCGGTCGCGCGCGGAAAGCGACTGTGCCACGCCCCGTCCGCCAGCCGCCAGATTGCCGCGTGTTTCGCCTTCTTTCGGTATGCGCGCCAGGCAAAACGGTACCGGTTTTCCGTCGATCACCAGCACGCGTTTATCGCCTTTTGTGATCTCTGGAATATAGCGCTGCGCCATCACGGAAACCGTCCCATCGACCGTTTGCACTTCGATGATGGCATTGCGATTCGGGTCGTCAGCACGCACGCGAAAAATCGACGTGCCGCCCATGCCATCGAGTTTTTTTATGATCACATCCCGGTGTGCCTCGACGAACGCTTGAAGGCGCACCATGTCACTCGTGACCATCGTTGGTACCGTAAATTGCGCGAACTTGGCGATGGCTAATTTTTCGTTGTAGTTGCGAAGCGACGCCGCATGGTTGACCACGCGCGCACCTTGATCTTCGGCGAGGCTCAATAGCAGCGTAGCGTATAAATACTCCGCATCGAACGGCGGATCTTTACGCATCAGCACAGCGTCAAATTCGGACAGTGACATTTCCTTTTCACTGGCGATGGAATACCAACGGACATTGTCAGCGGACAGGTTCAAATGCGACGCTTGCGCCACTACGCGCCCTTCAAAGAGCACGAGATCGCGCGCCTCAAAGACATACACATCATGGCCGCGTTTGGCCGCTTCGCGCATCATGAAGACGGAGGAGTCTTTGTACGCTTTGAGTTTGGCGAGGGGATCGACGATGAAGGCAATGCGCATGGAGTATCTTTTAGTTTAGTACTGCTCCCTCACCCCAACCCTTCCCCAAAGGAGAGGGGTTTTAAGCTCCCTCTCACTGGAACAAGGGAACACTTGAAGCGAAGCAGAGGGTTGGGATGAGGGATGGGGTATTCGCAATTAATCCGCCGCCACAGCAACTGCTGCAGCTTCCACGTCGACTTTCGGCCGAAGCTTTTCCAACTCTCGCGACGCTGCCAGCATCGCCAGCCTCGCCACGACGCCATAGGTATAAAAGCGATTCGGCGGCGCATCCGGCCAGCCCGAACAATCGGGGGAATGGCAATCTGTTTCAAACGCCAGCGGCACAAAACTCATCCCTCGCGAATTCAAATTTTCATCTACGCCGCGTTCGGTATTGACGCGATAAAAACCACCGACCACGAACGCATCCATCATATACACCACCGGTTCGGCGACTGCACCGTTGAGATTTTCCAGCGTGTGCACGCCCTCCTGAATGATGACCTCGTTCACTTCCAGGCCCTCTTTCACTACCGCCATCTTGTTGCGCTCTTTGCGATTGAGGCCGCGCACATCATCGGGGGAGCGCGCAGTCAAAATGCCCATGCCGTACGTGCCTGCATCCGCTTTGACGATCACAAATGGCTTTTCGGTGATGCCGTATTCCTTGTATTTCACCTGCATTTCGCCGAGTACCGCTTCGACATTCGCCGCCAGACATTCCTCGCCTTCCTGCGCCGAAAAATTCACTTTGCCGCATTGGCTGAATATCGGATTGATGAACCAGGGATCGATACCGATCAGCTTGGCGAATTCTTCAGCGACACTGTCGTAGGCATGAAAGTGCAGTGTCTTGCGGCGCGTCGTCCAGCCTGCATGCAGTGGTGGCACCACTGGTTGCGAAAGACCCTTTAGCATTGCCGGCACACCGGCCGAGAGATCGTTGTTCAATAAAATAGCGCAGGGATCAAATCCCTCAAGCATCAGCTTGTTACCGACACGCTTGATCGGTTCTAACGTGAGCTTGTCGCCATGGGGCAAATCGAGCACGGTAGGCGCGGTGATTTCCGGCAAAAGCGAACCAATTCTCACGTCGAGCCCGGCACCGATCAGAATCTTCTGGATTGCCGCGACGTTCGTCAGGTAAAACAGATTGCGCGTATGGTTTTCAGGGATAAGCAGAAAACGCTGTTTGTCCGGACACACGCGCTGCACTGCCGACATCGCCGCCTGAATGCAGAGCGGCAGGAATTCGGGATTCAAATTATTGAAGCCCCCGGGAAACAAGTTGGTATCGACGGGGGCCAGTTTGAAGCCGGAATTGCGCAAGTCCACGGATGTGTAGAAGGGTGGCCGCTCTGTCATCCATTTGGTGCGAAACCAGCGTTCAATACTCGGTCGCGCATCGAGAATTTTCTTTTCCAGGTCCAATAAAGGGCCAGTGAGCGAGGTGGTGAGATGTGGGACCATGGCGATAAGTTGGAAGCCGCAAAGCTTGTTAGGTGTAAGTCTGGAGGAGTCGTTTCAAGAGCGCTCAAGTTTACGCTCAAAGCCTTACAGTCTCTTGACAGCTTCAAGTCAATTAGTGCCACTCCCGGGTGATAAAATTTGCCATGAATTGGCCCCTGCGTTCGCAGCGCTCATAGGATTGAGCCACAACATGCATATCCACATTCTGGGCATTTGCGGCACTTTCATGGGTGGGCTTGCGGTGTTGGCGCGAGACGCGGGCCATACCGTCACCGGCTGCGATGAGAACGTCTATCCGCCGATGTCTACCCAGCTGGAAGCAGCGGGCATTCATCTGCATCAGGGTTTTGACGCGGAACAAATTGATGCGTTTGAAGCGGACTTGTACGTCGTCGGCAATTTCATGACGCGCGGCATGCCGGTGATTGAGGAAATTTTGAATCGCAGCCTGCCCTATATTTCCGGCCCGCAATGGCTGGGTGAAAACGTGTTGCAGGGCAAATGGGTGCTTGCTGTTGCGGGTACACACGGCAAGACCAGCACCAGCGCGATGCTCGCCTGGATACTCGAACACGCGGGTCTCGCGCCGGGATTTCTCATCGGTGGTGTACCAAAGAATTTCGGCATTACAGCGCGTTCAGCAAAGGGCGACTCTCCATTTTTTGTTATCGAAGCCGACGAATACGACACCGCGTTTTTCGACAAGCGCTCCAAGTTTGTGCATTACCGCACACGCACCGCAATACTGAATAATCTTGAACACGATCACGCCGATATTTTTCCCAATGTAGAAGCGATACAAATGCAGTTTCATCATTTGGTCCGCACGGTGCCGGCCAACGGGCTCATTGTCAGTAATGGCCGTGATGAGTATTTGAAACACGTGCTACAAATGGGCTGCTGGAGCGGCATGGAAGAATTCGGGCCAGGCATGTTGTGGGATTTCAAACGTGCTGAGCGAGATACTCAGTTCAACGTGATTTTCAAAGGCGTCGACAAAGGCATGGTCGAATGGGACCAGATGGGGTCGCAAAACACAATGAACGCGCTGGCTGCCATCGCTGCCGCGCGTCACGCGGGCGTGCCAACCAAAATGGCGATCGACGCACTGAACGAATTTCGCGGTGTGGCGAGGCGCATGGAAAACAAGGGCGAGATTGGCGGCGTCACGGTGTTCGATGACTTCGCGCACCACCCCACCGCCATTCACGCGACGCTCGCAGGCCTCAGGAAGCGCGTTGGCGAGAAGCGCATATTTGCCGTCCTCGAACCACGCACCAACACCATGAAGCTAGGCACGATGCGGGCGGCGCTGCCGGTCAGCCTGGCGATGGCCGACGTCGTATTTGTTTATGCAAAAGACCTGGGATGGGATGCCGCCAAATCACTCGAAGCTATCGGTACCAAAACCGGTGTATTTGAAGACCTGGACGCCATGGTCAACGCCATCGTTTTTATGTCACAGCCGGGGGACCAGATTCTGGTGATGAGCAATGGCGGCTTCGGCGGTGTGCATGGGAAGATTTTGGCTGCCTTGTCCCAGCGAGAGATGCAGGGTAAGTAAACACTAACACTGGCGCGCGGTTCCAGACACTTTCGGCCCGCCACCCCCACCATTGCTTGCTCTACACCGAACGTCGCGTCACCCCCAAAAAAGTAGAAACGAACGATTTACCATAGCTAAATCAAAAGCATAGTGTTATAGTTATATACCTAACTACCAATATGTAAAATCCCGAGATATTGCAGGCCACCAAGCCGTTCTTGCGCGACCAAACGGAATTCATCGAGCTCACAGCGCATTGCATTGCCACGCAGCCCACGCCAGGAGAAACCAGCATGAGTCACGACTGGAACAATAACGCGCCAATCTACCGGCAGCTCAAGGACCGTATCGTCGCGATGTTGCTCGATGGGCTGCTGAAACCGGGTGATCCGTTGCCCTCTGTGCGGCAGATTGCCGCCGACTTTCAACTCAATCCAATCACCGTCTCGCGGGCCTATCAGGAGCTCGCAGACGCAACGCTTGTGGAAAAAAGAAGGGGAATTGGCATGTACGTGACCGATGGTGCCCGCGAAAAATTGATCATCTCTGAGCGCGAGCGGTTCCTGCAGGAAGAGTGGCCGCAAATGCTGGAACGTATCCGTCGGCTCGGCATGAATATGGAAGAACTATTGAGCGCCGCCAACGCTGGGGGTGCCAAATGAGCGCAATCATTTCTGCCACGGGTTTGACACGCCGCTACGGAAAAACAATCGCGGTTGACAACATCAGCTTCGATATTCCTGCGGGCCGCATCGTCGGGCTGATCGGCCCCAACGGATCGGGCAAAACCACTGCGCTAAAAGCAATCCTCGGCCTGTCGCCATTCGAGGGTCAACTCAAAGTGCTGGGACTCGATCCACGTACCCACCGCGATGAACTCATGCAGCAGGTTTGTTTTATTGCCGACGTGGCGATCCTGCCTCGTTGGCTGCGCGTGAAAGACGCCGTTGATTTTGTCGCTGGCGTTCACCCGAAATTCGACCGCGCGAAAGCGGAGCGCTATCTTGCCAACACCAAGTTGAAGCCAACCATGAAAGTAAAGGAGATGTCGAAGGGAATGGTGGTGCAACTCCATCTCGCTCTCGTCATGGCCATCGACGCCAAGTTACTCGTGCTCGATGAACCGACCTTGGGCCTGGACATTCTTTACCGCAAACAGTTCTATCAGCACCTGCTTGAAGAATATTTCGACCAGAACAAGACCATCATCATCACCACACATCAGGTCGAAGAAATCGAACACATCCTCACCGATCTCATGTTTATTCGCGAGGGCAAGATCGTTCTCACTTCTACGATGGACGAAGTCGGCGTGCGCTTTGTTGAAGTCATGGTTTCGGCCGAAAACGCCGATCAGGCGCGTACGCTCAAGCCGATTGACGAGCGGCAGGTGTTCGGCAAAGCGGTCATGTTGTTTGACGGCGTTTCGCGTGACACGCTCGAGGCGCTTGGTGAAGCGCGTACGCCCGGCATTGCCGATATCTTCGTTGCCACCATGAAAGGAACCTACGCATGAACACGTTCAAATGGCTGCTAAAGCGTGAGTTCTGGGAACACAAAGGTGGATTCTTCTGGATGCCGATCATCGTCGGCGGGATCATGACCTTGTTCATCGCTGTTTCGCTGCTGATCGCCGTGCTCGGCGTCAAGGACGGCATGCAGATCAACGGTGTTGCCGTCAGCAATCTGGCCAACGTCGTCGGTCCGGAGCAGAAGGCCGATTTCGCGGCTCGTCTCGTTTCCGGCTACGCGGCAGTGTCGCTGCCCATTCTCCTGGCGCTCAGCGTATGCATATTTTTCTTTTGTCTTGGCGCGCTCTTCGATGAGCGCAAGGACCGAAGCGTGCTGTTCTGGAAATCACTCCCGGTTTCCGACCGCGCGACGGTCTTGTCCAAAGTGGCGATGGCGCTTGGCGTAGGGCCGGCGATTGCGGTCGTCATCTCGGCACTCACCGCAATTCTGGCGGGATTGCTGATTTGTATTGCCGCTGCGGCGGCAGGCGTCAATATCTTTGGCGAAGTGCTCGGCAACGCAGGCACTTATCTGGCGCCCGTTCAGATGGCCGCTCTGGTGCCGATCTACGCGCTCTGGGCACTGCCTACTATCGGTTGGCTTTTGATGGTATCGGCCTGGTCTCGCACCAAGCCCCTGCTTTGGGCAATCGGCGTACCGTTGTTGACGGCAACTTTGCTTAGTTGGATCAACCGCATGTTCCAGTTTTCCTGGGACATGGGATGGTTCTGGAAAAACATCGTCGGCAGATTGCTGGCCAGTGTAGTGCCGGGTTCGTGGTTGGGGGAAACAGCGCAGTCTTTGCCGAGTGAAGACGCCATGCGCGCTTCAAGCGCGATGAGCGACCTGCTGACGCATTCGTGGCAATTACTTGGCGGCGCAAATTTATGGATCGGCGTGGCGCTAGGGGTCGCCATGATTTACGCCACGATTCGCCTGCGCGGCTGGCGCGACGAAGGCTGATGCCCCGACGGCTACGTGGTTTGCGCATCGGTTATCCCGGTACGAATAGCGTCACATCGTATTGGCAAGTGGGCCAAACCTGCGACCCTGTGCAGCGTCGGAACTACATCGAAATCGAACCCTCGCGAAACTCGGTCTTGTCGAGCCAAATGTTGACCAGCACCGGCTTGCCTGCCCGCGCCAGTGCGCGAGCGCGTACTAGCGCGGCAGGTACATCCGACATATTCTTGACGAGGATTCCCTCAGCACCGAAGGCTCTCACGACGTCGTGGTACGCCGTGCGCGCGAGTACCGTGGCGACATCGTCGTGCAGCATCTTTATTTGTTCGCGGGCGATCTGGGTCCAACCGGCGTCGTTGCCAACCACCGCGATCACCGGGATGCCGTGCCGCACGAACGTATCAAATTCGGCAAGGCCATAGCCACAGGCGCCATCGCCGAAAATAATCCATACCTCGCTGTCGGGGCGGCAAACGGCCGCACCAAGCGCAAAACCCGCGCCCACGCCCAAGGTGCCAAACACACCAGGATCGAGCCAGGTGAGAGGCGCACGCGGATGCATCACGTACGAAGCGGTCGCCACGAAATCGCCGCCATCGGCCACCAATACCGCGTTGTCGCCCGCCTCGCGCTCGAGTGCGCGAAAAAACGCGATTGGGTTGACGTAGTTGCCGATGGCCTTGGCCTGCTCGTCGATCTCGGTTTCGCGAACCGCGTCGCGAGCACGCAATTGCGCTATCCAGGGTGACCACCGCGAAGTAGTGTCCGTTGCAGAAGACTGCGCTGCCAGCGTTACGAGAAACAGGCCCGCGTCACCGATGGCGGCGATGTCGGGCCGCCGGTTCATGCGCGCTTCCTTTGCGCTGCGGTTGGCGGCAATGAGTGTTGCGCTGCGCCGGACATGCCGACCGTAGTCGAGCCGGAAATCGCACGGCACGCCGGCCAGCACCACACAATCGGCTTCGCGCAGCGCCTGCCGCCGCTGATGCCGCATCTGCAAAGGATGGTCGCGCCCAAGCAGTCCGCGAGCCATGCCAGACAGATAAACCGGTATGCCAAGCCGCGTGACGGCTGCCGCGATTTGTAACGCTTCCGAAGCAAGCGTCAGCGCCTGGCTACCGATGACGAGCAACGGGTGTTCAGCCTTTGCAATTGCCGACAAAGTTGCCTGCAGGCTCGAATTCGATGCGCGCGGCGCTACGATGCGCTGCACCAACGGCGCGGGGATTTCCGCGCCGCCGGAAAACATTTTTGCTACATGGCGATTCACATAAAAACGCAGCAGCCGGTCGGGGATCGATGTTCCTTTGCCGGCGGCATCGGCGTACCACTGGCGAATGGTGATCTCGTCGTATAACAGATCGACTGGACATTCGATGAACACCGGGCCGGGAACCCCGTCGCATGCTACCGTAAACGCTTCATCAACTGCCGGGCAAAGATCGCGCACCCGCAAAATTTTGCGAAACAGTTTTACGTGCGGGCTGACCAGTGGGCGCTGGTCGATATCCTGCAATGCGCCGCGGCCCTGTAGCGCGGTGGGTGCCGCGCCACCAATGAGGATCACGGGTGACTGCGCCAGTTGTGCATTTTTTAGCGCCGTGATGGTATTGGTGATGCCCGGCCCCGCCGTCACCGCCGCCACACCCGGGATGCCGGTGAGCCGGGCGGTGGCATCCGCCGCAAATACCGCCGTGGCTTCATCGCGAACGTCAACGATGCGAATGCCGCGCGCCTTCGACGCCGTCAGGATCGGCGAAATGTGGCCGCCACAAAGCGTGAAAATGGTACGCACGCCGTGCGCCTTTAACGCGATGGCGACCTGGTCGCCGCCGTGAAGTGAAGTGGGTATCGGTGACATGAATTGTCTCGGCCTGAAGAAAATGGGAATGGTTTGGAGTGTGTCAAACAGCGGCGACAGTTTCATCATCCTTACTGATGACCTTGCCCGCATGTTCCGCGACCAGCACCTTGTAATCGATTTTGCCAACACGGGTTTTCGGCAACACGCTTCTGAACTCAACCTCGCGCGGGCATGACCACTTGATCAGGCTGACGCGGCAAAAGTCGATGAGGGCCTTCTCCATTTCCGCATTCGCCATCGTGGGGTCCTTCAAAACCACGACTGCTTTCACCCGTTCCACCTGTTCGGGGTCGGGCACACCGATGACGCACGCTTCGGCAACGTGAGCGTTCTGGTAAAGCACCGCCTCGACCTGGGTTGGGTAGACATTAAAGCCGGACGACTTGATCATGCGTTTCAAGCGCGTTGAGAAATAGAAAAATCCATCGCTGTCCATGCGCCCCAGGTCACCGGTGTGCAGCCATGTGCGGCCGTCCGCATGCACGCGCAGCGCTTGACGCGTCGCCTCGGGTTCATCGAGATAGCCGATCATGACCGCCGGGCCGGAGATGCAGATTTCGCCCTCCTGCCCAGCCGGGA
>JANYHZ010000110.1 GCA_025362135.1 Betaproteobacteria bacterium
GCTGGATTGCGGAACGCTAGATGATGTTCACAAAAATCCTCATTGCCAACCGCGGTGAAATTGCCTGCCGTGTCATCAAGACCTGCAAACGCATGGGTATCCGCACCGTCGCGGTATTTTCTTCGGCCGATGTAGAGGCGCAACACGTAAAGCTGGCCGATGAAGCCTATTTGATCGGCGGTCCAAGACCTGTGGATTCCTATTTAAAAGGCGATGTCATTCTCGAGGTCGCCAAGAGTTCGGGCGCACAAGCGGTCCATCCTGGCTATGGATTTCTCTCGGAAAATGCAGGCTTTGCAGCTGCTTGCGAAAAAGCAGGTATTGCCTTTATCGGCCCCACGCCAGATGCCATCGAAAAGATGGGCTCAAAAAGCCACGCCAAGGCGCTGATGCAGGCGGCAAACGTGCCGGTCGTGCCCGGGTATCACGGTGACAATCAGGATGCCAGCTTTCTGGCGGACGAATCAAAAAAGGTGGGCTATCCCCAACTGATCAAAGCGGTAGCCGGCGGTGGCGGCAAAGGCATGCGACTGGTCGAGAAAGCGCAAGACTTCTCTGCGCAGCTCGAAGCGGCACGCCGCGAAGCGAAAAACGCATTCGGTAACGATGATGTGCTGATCGAGCGCTATGTGCTTGGCCCGCACCATATTGAATTTCAGGTGTTCGGCGACACACAGGGCAGCGTTGTGCACCTTTTCGAACGCGAATGCTCGATCCAGCGGCGTCACCAAAAGGTGTTGGAAGAAACGCCCTCGCCTTTCATCGATTCGCAGCAAGACGACATGCGCGAAAAAATGGGCGCTGCAGCGGTTGCGGCGGCACGCGCGATTGCCTATCGTGGTGCGGGAACAATCGAGTTCATCGTCGGTGAAGACCGTCAGTTCTTTTTTATGGAAATGAATACCCGCCTACAAGTTGAGCACCCGATCACAGAGATGATCACCGGTGAAGACCTCGTCGAATGGCAGTTACGCGTCGCCGCAGGAGAACCATTGCCACTGACACAAACAGAAATCATCACAGGTGGTCACGCCATCGAAGTTCGCATCTGTGCCGAGAATCCGGCCAACGACTTCCTGCCGGAGACCGGCAAGATGCATGTTTTTGCAACGCCAACGCTGGCAACGGACGACGATGTGCGACTCGACACCGGCGTGGTGTCGGGTGACGAAATCAGCGTGTATTACGATCCGATGATAGCCAAGCTGATCACCTGGGGCGAAGATCGCGCGGAGGCAACGCGCCGTATGCAACACGCGATTTCGCAGACCGATGTGCTGGGTGTTAAAACCAATCTTGGGTTTTTACAGCAGTTGGTGAAGCATCCCGCGTTTCTCGCTGGTAAAACAGACACCTCATTTATCCCCACGCATCGCGACACACTTTTTCCCGACGAGTCGCACCTGCCGGACCGTGCATTAATCGCTGCGTCGCTTGCCTTGCTGTCAAACGAGGCGAGTGCCGCAGGCCATGACGTGTGGGATCGCAAGGACGGCTGGTGGCTCAATCGCAGCGCGCACCGTGCGATGGAGTTTCACACCGTAAATGAGGAAGAAATTGTCACCGTGGATATCGAGACGGTTGGCGCAATGCGACGTGTACAAATCGGCGAGCGTGAATACGCCGTCATGGCGGCGAGCCAACATGCGCCGCTGGTTTCTTTTTCGGCAAATGGGCATATCGAGACAGCACGAGTTCTTATCCGTGGCAACAGCATCTCTATTTTGTTTGCCGACGCGCGTCACACATTGCGCGTGGTCGACCCGTTCGTATTCGAAGGTGATGCCGACACCAACAACGGGCGACTAACCGCAATGATGCCCGGCCGCGTGGTCAAGGTGATGGCGAACGTGGGTGATAGCGTGAAAAAAGGTCAGGCGCTCATCATCATGGAGGCAATGAAGATGGAGCACACTATCGTCAGCCCGCGCGATGGTGTGGTCGAACGCGTGGCGTTCAAAGAGAATGATTTGGTGCCCGCAGATGCGGTGCTGTTTGCGTTTGCGGAATGAGCGAACGGATCTCCCACGCTGATGAAAATGGTAACACCGGTGCCAAGCCAATATCGTTACTGGATCGAATGCTGGGTGCCATGCTGGCGTTTTTCGGCGTTGCACTTACGCTCGCTCTGGCACCTGTAGTCCTTTCGATAGAAATTCGTGCAATCACTGCTTTCCAACACCCTGCTTTCTTGTGGAAATTACCCGCATTTTTTGTCTGGGGCGCGCTGTGGATCTTTCCCGCGACAATTGCAGGGTGGATTGCAGGATTCCCGCGCGTTCTCCTTTTATTCTCCTACGTGTGGTTTACGGCTGACCCTCCGAACAGGCAACTTTCTCTTCGCCTCTGGTGCGCAATCGTTATTGTTTGTGCGTTCGCCAGTTTTGCAATTTGGCCGTTTTAGCGTAACCAACGTGTAAAAGGGGCATGAGCGTGGCACGCAAGTGCGACGCTCATGTCCATTACAGACTTACGTAATCAATACCGGTTATAAGACGGCACCGGTGTCCGATAACTTGGCCTCACATCAACATTGATCGGCATCGTCGGTCCCGGATCATAGGACAGCCGGGTCGTGTATTCGCGATTGTGGTAGCGGTAACGGACATCGTATCCGCGTATTTCCTCACGCGATTCCGACACCACGTTGCAACGCTGCACATCGCGGGTCACGGGAACCTGTTCGATCTGTGCATAATCATACGAGGATGCGCGGCGATACCCGCTGTTGTATCCATTGTCGCGTTCAACGCTGTTGCCGATCAGTCCGCCGACGACGGCACCCGCCACGGTGCCGTGATCGCGTCCGGCGGTACTGTTGCCAAACTGGTGCCCAACCACGCCACCAATAATGGCACCAAGAAGCGTGCCTGCGCCGCTGTTGGGACGGGAATCAGATACGTATACGTCCTGGACGGGACGGCGCACGCGGCGCTCGTCGTAACTGGTCACTTGTTCTGTATAGCATTCCCGACGAGGCGTCGAGATGCGCTCGACAATTGGTGTGGCGGAAATAACGGTGGCGACATCACCATAATCTGCAGCGGACACAATGCCCGAAGTGAGACCCAAGGTCGATAAAACTGCAACGGTCAGTAGGGTTTTCATGGTCAAGCTCCTTGAAAAAAGACGTGTATTTCAAGCCAATAACGGCGAACAAAAACATTTGGTTGACCAGCACTTATGACGGCAGGTGCAACAAAAGGTTTCAATGATCAATGCGATCACGGACACAAAAAACTGTGTGACTTATCGCACACTCGGCGTCAAGCGTCAGAACGTCGAATTGTCGTCTGTCAGACAACAGGGATACGGAATTCGGGTTTCAATGGATGTCTGATCAGGCAATCTGAAGGCCCAGCATTGGCGCGCCTTGCAGGGCATTCTGCCCGAAGAAGCGCGTGGATATTGGCTGCCAGACAGGTGCCCGTTCAAAACAGAAACCAGTACTGACTCTATAATGACAAGTTGTCACGCCCGCGCTGCGAGCGTCGAAGTATCACACGAGGAGAATCATCATGTCCGCCGTACTTAAATCCCAGTCGCCCGCCAATTCCAGCACCGCGCCCACCGTCAAACTCCTGATCAACGGCAAGTTTGTCGAATCCAGTACGCAGGTCTGGAAGGACGTAGTGAATCCCGCCACGCAGGAAATACTGGCCCGCGTACCGTTTGCGACCAAGGAAGAGTTGGACGCTGCCATCATGGGCGCGGCTGAGGCATTCAAAACCTGGAAAAACACACCAATCGGTGCGCGTGCGCGCGTCATGCTAAAGCTGCAGGAATTGATCCGCCGCGACATGAAAAAACTGGCAGCATGCCTGACCGCAGAACAAGGCAAGACCCTGCCGGATGCGGAAGGTGACATATTCCGCGGCCTTGAAGTAGTCGAGCATGCCTGCTCCATCGGCACACTCTCGCTGGGTGAAATTGCTGAAAACGTTGCCGGTGGTATCGATACCTATTTCATCCGACAGCCGATTGGCGTTTGTGCAGGCATTACGCCATTCAATTTCCCGGCGATGATTCCGTTGTGGATGTTTCCGATGGCCATCGCCTGCGGCAATACTTTTGTGCTGAAGCCGTCCGAGCAGGACCCGATGACGCCGATGCTGCTGGCTGAACTGGCACTCGAAGCGGGCGTTCCGCCTGGTGTGCTGAACATCGTTCACGGCGGCAAAGAGGCTGTCGATGCACTTTGCACGCATCCTGAAATCAAGGCAGTCTCGTTTGTCGGTTCCTGCCACGTCGGCGAACACGTTTACAAACTCTCCAGCGATCACGGCAAACGTGCGCAGTGCATGATGGGCGCCAAGAACCACGCCATCATCATGCCCGATGCCAACAAGGATCAATCGCTCAATGCACTGGTCGGTGCCACTTTCGGCGCGGCCGGTCAGCGCTGCATGGCCACCTCGGTAGCGGTACTCGTGGGGGAAGCCAATCAATGGATTCCCGATATCGTCGCCAAAGCCAAGACGCTTACGGTCAACGCGGGCAATGTCTCCGGCACCGATGTCGGTCCGGTGATTTCGATTCAGGCGAAACAACGCATCGAATCGATGATCGCCAAAGGTGTGAGTGAAGGCGCGAAACTTGAGCTGGACGGGCGCAACACCACCGTTGCGGGCTTTGAAAAAGGCAACTTCATCGCGCCAACGATTTTCTCCGGCGTAAAACCGCACCACGAAGTCTATAAAACCGAAATCTTCGGACCGGTCATGGCCATCGTCGCGGTCGATACGCTCGACGAGGCCATTGCACTGACGAATGCAAATCCTTATGGCAACGGCACGGGCATCTTTACGCAGTCCGGTGCGGCAGCGCGGAAATTCCAGAATGAGATCGACGTCGGTCAGGTCGGCATCAACGTCCCTGTGCCAGTGCCGGTGCCCTACTTCAGCTTCACCGGCTCGCGTGGTTCAAAGCTGGGCGATTTGGGCCCGTATGGCAAGCAGGTGGTGCAGTTTTATACACAGGTGAAGACGGTGACGGCGCGATGGTTTGATGATGCGGCGGTGAGTACCGGGGTGAATACCACGATTAGTTTGAAATGACTGTGTAAATGCAGAATTTCTGAATAGCCGCCGAAACGTAGCACTGTCATTTCGAGCGCAGCGAGAAATCTGCTGTTGCGGGTATGCTGAAAAAGCAGATTTCTCACCCGATGAAGCCGGGTTCGAAATGACAAATTTATGGAGCGTGTCGTATGAAAATCGGATTCATCGGCCTCGGCCACATGGGCAATCCCATGGCCCGCAATTTGTTGAAACACGGTCACACGCTGAAAGTGTTCGATGTCGTCCCGGATCTCGTCAGGAAACTCACCGAGCTGGGCTGCGAGGTGGCATCCTCACCGGCGGCGTGCGCGCAAGGTGTCGAACTCGTCGTCACCATGCTGCCTTCCTCTCCGCACGTGCGCTCGGTCTACACCGGCAAGGACAGCGGCAAGGACAGCGGCATCCTCAGTGGCGTGTCACCTGGCGTCCTCCTGATCGATTCCTCGACGATAGACCCACACACCGCGCGGGACGTCGCGATGGACGCCCGTGCCCACGGCAACAACATGGTCGATGCACCGGTCTCCGGCGGCACCGGCGGCGCGGAAGCGGGCACGCTCACCTTCATGGTCGGTGGTGATTCGGCAGATTTCGAAAAGGCCAAGCCGATACTCCAATGCATGGGAAAAAACATCGTCCACTGTGGTGGCGCGGGCAACGGACAGGTTGCCAAAATCTGCAACAACATGATGCTCGCCATCGAGATGATCGCGACCGCCGAGGGTATGGCGCTCGCCGTCACGCTGGGCATGGATCCGAAAGTATTCGCGGGGATCGCCAACACTTCGAGCGGCCGCTGCTGGAGCTCGGATACGTACAACCCATTTCCCGGCGTGCTGGAAAACGTCCCTGCATCTCGCGGCTATACCGGTGGCTTTGGTGCGGACCTGATGCTCAAAGATTTGACGCTCGTCACCGAAGCGGCAAAGGCGGCGAAACAGCCGGTCATGCTCGGCGCTGCCGCGCAGCAACTTTATCAAATGCATTCCACGATGGGCCACGGCGCGCTGGATTTTTCCAGCATCATCAAGTTGTACAAAAAGGACTGAGAAATGATCGAGCACGTCATCGAAGGGCACACCTGCATTATCACCATCAATAATCCACCAGCGAACACGTGGACACCGGAATCGCTGAGAGCGATAAAAGAACTCACGGCAGAATTGAACGCCAACAAAACGGTATACGCAGCCGTCATCACCGGACAGGGGGAGAAATTTTTCTCGGCTGGTGCCGATCTGAAGCGCTTTCAAGGGGACAGAGTTGCCGCACGCGAATTCATCGCGCTATTCGGCGCAGCGTTTGAAGCCTTCATGAACGCGCGCTTCGTGACGATTGCCGCGATCAACGGCTATGCGATGGGCGGTGGTCTGGAATGCGCGTTGTCTTGCGATCTGCGTATTGCCGAGACGCACGCACACATGGCTCTGCCCGAGCCTGCGGTGGGCTTGTTGCCGGCCGGGTGCGGCACGCAGAACCTGCCCTGGCTGGTGGGTGAAGGCTGGGCAAAACGCATCATCCTCACCAACGAACGTGTCACCGCCGAAACAGCCTTGCGTATCGGGCTCGTCGAGGAAGTGGTCGAAAAAGGCAAAAGTTTGGAAGCGGCCAAAGCGATGGCCGAGCGCGTTGCCGGGCTTTCTCCGAAGTCGGTAGAGTTTTGCAAAACGTTGATCCACAACGCCCGCAATGGCGTGCCGCGCAGTGCAGGGCTTTCACTTGAGCGCGAACGCTTTATGGATTTATTCGATTTCGAGGATCAGAAAGAAGGCGTGGCGGCTTTTCTGGAGAAACGAAAACCGAACTGGAAGAATAAGTAAATTCCTTTGTAAACTCCAGCATTGGCGGGCGTCTTCAAGCATTTTTGCCTGATCAGCCGCGCCAGCTATTGAGTTTCGTTATTTTTTCGCGATAACCTCCTTCTGCACTCCCGGCTTAAATCATGCAAGAACATGCCAACGGTGAAATCACCGTCGATATCAGAAATCGCGTTGCCCATCTGACGCTCAATCGTCCACAGGCTCTCAACGCCCTTTCTTATGACATGGTGTTGTCGCTGGCGGATTTCTTCACGCACTGGGCCAAAGATGACACGATCCACGCGATCATCATGCGAGGGGCAGGCGAAAAGGCGTTTTGCGCCGGTGGCGATATTCGCGCGCTGCGTGAAAGCGCGCTCCACAACGGCACGCTGCATCACGATTTCTTTATCGATGAGTATCGGCTCGATTATCAGTTGCACCGCTACGTGAAGCCGGTTGTCTGTCTGCTTGATGGCATCGTCATGGGCGGCGGCATGGGACTCTCGCAAGGCTCTGGATTTCGAATCGTCGGGCCCAAAACAAAAATGGCGATGCCCGAAACAGGTATCGGATTGTTTCCGGATGTGGGCGGGAGCTACTTTCTCTCGCGCTCACCAGTGGGCCTGTATCTCGGCCTGACCGGACAGATGATCAAAGCGTCCGATGCTTTGTACGCAAATCTGGCGGACCGGTTCATGACGACGGAATCGATTGCAACGCTGGTCGCCCTATTGGATTCACATCAATGGTCTGCCGAACCTGCGCGCGATCTCGCGGCACTGATTGACGCACTTGCCAACGAACCCTACGGCACCGCGACGCTGTCGCCGCTGCAAGCGGCAATCGACCAACACTTCGCGCCGCAAAAAAGTGTTGCCGAAATGATCGCGTCACTGGAAGGCGAATCGCGATCCGAGCTCCAGTCATGGGCGAGCAAAACCGCTGCCCTGCTCAAAACGCGCTCGCCCACACTGCTCGAAGTGACACGCCGCCAACTCAATCGCGCCAGCAAGATGACGCTTGCCGAATGCTTTCGCATGGAACTTGGCATCGTTTACCATTGCTTCGAACACGGTGACTTGATGGAGGGCATTCGTGCGGTGATTCTCGACAAGGATAATCAGCCTCGCTGGAATCCCGCGACGCTGGCTGCACTCGACCCGGACGCGGTGGCGGCTTTCTTTGCACCCCGCTGGGAGCGTGATCATCACCCATTAGCCAATCTCGAACAACTTTTTGGATAAAAATCATGCGACTCGTTACCTACCAGTTGTTGAACGCACAAGAACTCTGTACGGGCATCCAGATCAGCAAAGATCAAGTGCTCGATATCGTCGCCGAGGCGCGCGCGCGAAGTGCCCCGCAAAAGGTCGGCACCATGCTTGACATCATCGCGGGCGGAGACGTCACGATGACCCTGTTGCGCGACATTGAGGCCACACCGAAGACAGCGCCGGTCATGCTCAACAAGGCGCTGCTGAAAGCACCAATTCCGCGTCCGGCGAAAAACGTTTTCTGCGTCGGCTGGAACTACCTTGAGCACTTTGAAGAGGGCGGTGCAAAGCTGGAAGACAAGCGCGAGCTGCCAAAATGGCCGGTGTTTTTTTCCAAGGCACCCACCGCGGTCAACGGCCCCTACGATGTCATCCCGTTCGATGCCAGCATTTCGACGCAACTCGATTGGGAGGTCGAGCTTGGCGTCATTATCGGCAAGGGCGGGAAGAATATTTCCGAAGCCGATGCGATGAGTCACGTTTTCGGCTACACCGTCATCAACGACGTCACCTGGCGCGATATTCAGCGCCGCCACGGTGGCCAATGGGACAAGGGCAAGAGCCTCGATGGCACCTGCCCGATGGGGCCCTGTATCGTCACGGCTGACTCGCTGGATCACACCAATCTGAATCTCACCTGTCGCGTCTCCGGTGTCACCAAACAGAATTCAAACACCAAGCATCTTTACTTCAAACTGCCCCGCCTGATTCACGATCTTTCGCTCGGCCAGACGTTGGAGCCGGGCGACATCATTTCCAGCGGTACGCCGGAAGGTGTCGGTTTTGCGCGCACGCCGCCCGAATTCATGACGACCGGTGATCTGCTGGAGACCGAAGTCGAAGGCATCGGCGTGATGCGCAATCCGATTGGCACTTACTAGCGCTGCGGGGTCATCCGCAGTGACGTTGCGCCAATATCTTCTGCGCGAAGCTTCAGGCGCAAGCCGAGCAGATCAATTTAGTGCCGGTCTTGCGGGCATTCGCGGCCTCGCTGCGGTCATGGTGCTACTGCACCACTTGTTCGCCCTAGCGGGGCCGCGTGTACTCTCCGTTAATTTCGGCAACTTGCAAATCACCTATCACTGGCTGCTTACTTGTGGCTGGATGGGTGCAAATGTGTTCTTCGTGCTGTCCGGATTTTTGCTGGCAATTCCGTTTGCACGCCATATCGAGGGCACCGGCTCGCCAGTGCGTGTCTGGCCTTACCTGGCGAGACGCATACGTCGCGTAGTGCCCGCCTACTGGGTACAAATTGTCATTCTTTCACTCGTGCTTTACTTCGCGACGACGCTTCCAGATTGGCGCGCGTTGTTGCTGCATTTTGTGTTTTTGCAAAATATAAGCCAAGGGTATGCTTTTGTTCTCAATGGCGTTTACTGGACCCTGCCCACCGAGTTCGGTTACTACTTGCTACTACCTTTGTTTGCTGCATTCGCCGCTTTTTTCAGCCAATACAAGCGTACCGCATGGCTGCTGTTGTCGGGGGCGTTAATCGCCTTTGCCATTGCCTACCGCGTGCTTGCTTACGCAGCCGTTGCCGACGCATCCATAGGGGAGAAAGTATTCGCCCTCCTCCAATTGCCGGGCCTCATCGATCATTTCGCGATCGGCATGTTACTCGCCTGGGTGCACGTACGCCACGGACAATCGGTGTCGGGCAAACAGGCTGACGCCGTGATGGTTGCGGGTCTGTTTGG
>JANYHZ010000115.1 GCA_025362135.1 Betaproteobacteria bacterium
GGATTCAAATCCCCGCGTTCACCCGGTACCGCCGACCGTGAGCCCTTCCATGCGCAAGGTCGGCTGGCCTACTCCCACCGGTATGCTTTGCCCTTCCTTACCGCAGACACCAACGCCGCCGTCGAGACGCATGTCGTTGCCAATCATGGAGATATGTTTCAGTGATTCGATGCCGTTGCCGATCAGCGTCGCACCGACGACCGGATAGGTAATTTTCCCGTCCTCGATCATGTAGGCTTCCGAAGCCGAAAATACAAACTTTCCACTGGTGGTATCGACTTGACCGCCGCCAAAATTGGCGGCGTAGAGACCGTGCTTAACGCTGGCGATAATTTCTTCCGGTGTTTTATCGCCGTTGAGCATATAAGTGTTGGTCATGCGTGGCATGGGAATGTGTGCATACGATTCGCGCCGCGCGTTGCCGGTCACCTGCGTTTTCATCAGGCGCGCATTGAGCGAATCCTGCATATAGCCCTTGAGGATCCCGTCTTCAATCAACACATTGCGCTGCGTGATATTGCCTTCGTCATCGATATTGAGCGAACCGCGACGATCCGCTATCGTGCCGTCGTCCACCACGGTGACGCCCTTCGCAGCAACGCGCTCACCAATGCGTCCGGCAAAGAGGCTGGATCCCTTTCGGTTGAAATCGCCTTCCAATCCGTGGCCCACGGCTTCATGCAGCAGGATGCCCGGCCAGCCAGAACCCAAAACGACCGTCATCGGTCCGGCAGGAGCAGGTTTGGCGTCGAGATTGATCAGCGCTTCGCGCACCGCACCCTCGGCATAACTCTTCAAAACGTCATCGGTGAAGTAGTTGTAATCGTATCGACCGCCGCCGCCGGTATGTCCCTGCTCGCGGCGCCCGTTCTGCTCCGCGATTACGGTGAGCCCAATGTGCACCAGCGGGCGCACATCGGCCGCCATGACGCCGTCGCTTCTTGCCACCATCACCACATCGTATTCACCCGAGAGGCGACCCATCACCTCTTTCACGCGCGGGTCGATATTGCGGGCGAACTGCTCAAGCCGCTCCAGGATGCGAACCTTGTCGGCATCTTCAAACGTTGACACCGGATCGGCTGGCGTATACAGCGCGCGGCCAGCTTTGGATTGCGACTTCGCTGCTTTTGCATTGCCGCCAACGCGCGCGATGCTGCGCGTCGCGGCGGCGGCTGAGGACAGCGCGGCAAGGCTGATATCGTCCGAATACGCGAACGCGGTTTTCTCACCCGACACCACCCTTACGCCGACACCCTGGTCGATATTAAAGCTGCCCGACTTGACGTGCCCCTCCTCCAGGCTCCAGCCCTCCGAGCGGGAATACTGGAAATAAAGGTCCGCGTAGTCGGCGTCGTGGGTGTGGATTTCACTGAACACGGATTCAATGGCTGATTCGTTCAGACCATAGGGAGTGAGCAATGTGGCGTGGGCGATACTGATCGGGGTAGAGTTCATGGGACGGCGTAATTTGAGGGATGGGTATTATCGCAGACAGCACCTGCTACATTTGCAGAAACGCGGTTCCGCAGTGGCAGACTTCAAATTGCGCCATCGCAGTTCAAATTCAACCGCGTAGGCAAGATTTTCGCTGAATCAACAACTAATCACCAGCATTGACGCGCATCTTCAGGCCCTTTTGCCCTGCGGTCCTTATGAATGCTGGTTCTACACAGGTAAACATGCCAAATATCCCCTACATCACCGACGCAGACATCGAACAACATCGTGTACCCGCCGATCTCGTTGCCGCGATTCGCGCCCGCCGGGCAAACGGCAGCTTGCTCAACCTTGACCGCATGTTGCTGCACAGCCCGCCGCTCGCGCGAGGCTGGAACACCTACCTGGGTGCGATTCGTCGCGACCTCAACGTTTCGCCGCTGCTGCGTGAATTGGCCATTTGTGCGGTCGCAAAATTGAATCGCGCCGAATATGAATGGCTCCAGCACGCACCGGAATTGCTGACTGCAGGTGGAACGCAAACACATCTGGACGCGCTGCAACACATCGACAGCGCCTCTAGTAACGCCGCAGTATTCAGCGAGCTTGAGCGGCTGGTGCTCACGCTGGCAGAGGAAATGTCCCGTCACATCGAAGTGCGCCCGTCCACCATGGACGGATTGCGGAGCCACCTGCCGGATCGCGAGGTTGCCGAAATAGTTGGCATCATCGCGGCCTATAACATGGTGTCGCGATACCTTGTCGCACTGGGCATTGGACGGGAATAGCGTCAGTGACCGTGACGGACATCGTGTTTTGCCCGCGCCAATGCGTTCGATAGCGTTCTGATATTCTTGCACGCATCACAATCGACAATCTCCAAACGAACGCGAGCACCCATGTCTCTGGCCGCAACGAAAAATGGCAATGCATTGATTCTCGGCCTCAAGGGACGGCTGGATCAGGACAATTGCGACGAATTTCGCGATGCGCTGGCACCGCACCTTGATTCGGCTGGGCGCGACCGGCTGGCCATCGTCCTCGACCTGTCGCAACTGGAATACGTTTCCAGCGCGGGACTCCGATGCTTCATGCTCGCCGTTAAACAGGCCAAGACTTACGACGGTCGTATCGTGGTGGCCGCACTGCAGCCGATGGTCGCCGAGATTTTCCAGATCAGCCGATTCGATCTTTTACTGGAAGTTTTTGCGAGCGTGTCCGCAGCAGTGAACGCAGTGTCATCACTCCCACCGGATACGCCGACATCACCCGCATAACGTTCGTTAGAAATGGAACCATCCATGGTCGTTCGATTCTGGGGCACACGCGGATCAATTCCGGTGGCCCTCACCTCCGCCGATATTCGCGACAAAATCGTACAGGCGCTACTGAAAGCGTCAGGACGCAGCTTCGCGTCCGCTGAGGAAGCCTGCACATTCACCCGTGAAGAGCTGCCTTTTTCGGTGAACAAGACTTTCGGTGGTCACACGCCGTGTGTGGAATTTGATCTCGGCGGTGACGAGTATTACGTCTGCGACATGGGCAGCGGTGCGCGCCCGTTCGGAGCGCATCTGCTGGCCAGACAGCATGGCCGGCCAGCAACGGTAAATATTTTCATGTCGCATGTGCACTGGGACCACATCATGGGCTTTCCGTTCTTCGGGCCGGCATATGTTCCGGGCACGAAAATCCGCATTTATGGCTGTCATGATGTGCTCGAGCACGCCTTCCGCTTGCAACAGGCGCCACCGTGTTTTCCGGTTGCATTCGACCAGATGGCCGCGAATATGGAATTCGTTCAACTGGCGCCCGGCAAGAAGCAGAATGTGGGCGCGGTAAGTGTCACACCCGGCCTGCAACTCCACTCTGGTGACTCTTACGGCTATCGATTTGAAATCGGCGGCAAATCGGTCGTTTATTCAACCGACTCCGAGCATAAACTCGACGACGTCGACGAGACCCGGCGGATCGCCGATTTTTTTCGCGGAGCCGATATCGTGATCTTCGACGCGATGTACGCGCTGGCAGACGCGATCTCGGTGAAAGCCGACTGGGGACACTCCAGCAATATTGTCGGTGTCGAACTTTGCCAGATGGCGCTCGCAAAACATCTGGTGCTGTTTCACCACGAACCAGCCAATAGCGATGCCACACTGGAGCGCTTGTTGATGGAGACGCGGCGCTTCGAGGAACTGACCCGCAAGGGGCCGATGCTGACCGTATCGTCGTCGTACGACGGCATGGAGATCGAACTCTGAGCTCCTTCGGCGCTGTGGAAAGGAGCGGCACGCTAAACCGTTTCCGTATCGGCGCAGCCATTCTGTTGGCGGCGTTCGTGGTGCTGTTCGCCAGTGAACCACCGGTGATTACTTCGTTGCGGCACGCCGTATTCGATGCCTATCAGCGGATGTTTCCGTTGGCGCGCGTCAATGAGCCGGTGGTTATCGTCGCCATTGACGAAAAAAGCCTCGCAGCGTTTGGTCAATGGCCGTGGCCGCGTACGCGCATGGCCGATCTGGTCAAAAAAATCAACGCGTATGACCCTGCGGTCATTGGCTTCGATATCATGTTTAGCGAACCCGATCAATATTCTGTCAGCGCGTTCGCGAGTCACATTCCTGGAATTTCGCCTGAGCTTGTTGAAAAATTGAAGTCGCAGCCCAGCGGCGACCGGCAATTCGCGCAGGCATTGCGCGAAGGAAAAGCAGTGCTGGCCATGACCGCCCTGGAGGACCCAAATCCGCGCGGTGGGCCGCCCCCGCGCGTGGCGCCCGTGCGGGTGCTGGCAGAAACGCCATTGCCGTTCAAACGTCTCAAAAGCGTGTTGCTTAGTTTGCCGGAACTCGACCAGGCGGCTGCCGGTCGCGGTTTCATTTCAGAGGATGCAGAAGATGGCATTGTCCGCCGCGCGCCGCTATTTGCGCGCATCGGTAAAGCAGGCGCAGTCGATGATGCGATCGCGTTGTCACTCGGCATGGAGATGTTGCGGGTCGCATCGGGTAGTGGCGTGTCCATTCGCGACTTGAACGGTGGCGCGCTGGAAGTGAAAATCGAGGAAATCACGTTTCCGGCACAGGACAACGGCTCTATCTGGCTGCGTCACTCAAAACACGACAATGATCGATTTGTGTCCGCCGTAGATGTGGTGATGGGAAAATTGCCGCACGAAAAATTGGCAGGCAAGCTGGTCCTGGTTGGGATGGCGGGCTCGGGTCTGCTCGATTTGAAAACGACAGCACTGCATGAAAGCGTACCGGGCGTGGAGATACACGCGCAGTTGATCGAACAATTGATGGCCGGCGTCCATCTGCAACGGCCCGGTGCGGCCACAATGATTGAACTGCTGCTGATGCTTTCTTCAGGAGGACTGCTGATTTGGCTGGTGCCAAAAATGCGCGTGCAACGCGCGCTGCTGATGTTCGTTGCAATCAGCGTCACGCTGGTTGCCATCGGTATTTCCGCATTCCTGTGGCAGGGGATGTTGATCGATGTGGCGTGGCCTGCCATCGGCGCCACGTGGATACTTGTCGGCATGCTCGCCGCATCGCTCGCAGTTTCTGACCAACAGCGGCGCATTATGAGTGAACAGGCAGCGCGTATCGGCGGCGAACTGATGGCGGCACAACGAATCCAGATGGGACTGTTGCCGAATCCGGCGATTTTGTTTGGCAGTGAAACCCGTTTCGCGGTTGCCGCGACGCTGGAACCGGCGCGGCGAGTCGGCGGGGATTTCTACGATTGTTTCATGGTCGATGACAATAGACTGTTTTTTGTCATTGCCGACGTTTCCGGTAAAGGTCTTGCCGCCGCACTCTTCATGGCATCGGCAAAATCACATATCAAGAGTGCACTTCTGATGAATGCGCATGATGTCAGCGCTGCGCTAACCGAAGCACAGGCAGAGCTTGGACGCGAAAATCCTGAGCAAATGTTTGTCACCGTATTTGCCGCGATTCTAGATGTCGGGAGTGGACGACTGGACTATGTGAGCGCCGGACACGATACGCCGTTCGTGCGCAAGCCCGGCCACCCCGTGTCCCGTTTGCAACCCGCTGCCGGCCCCCCGCTGTGCGTGATCGACGGCTTCGTCTATCGCGGCGACACGCACCAGATGGTTGCGGGCGAGTGGCTCTTCATCATGACCGACGGCGTGGTGGACGCAACCAACAAGCGAGGCGAATTCTTCGGTGCCAAGCGGCTGGAGAAATTATTGAACAATACGCAAGCCGCCTCGAAACCTGCCGATATCGTCAACATTGTGAAAGCGCAGGTACATACGTTTGCCGATGGTGCGGAACCGGCAGACGACCTTACGTTGTTGAGCGTGCGTTGGGCGTGAATAATTTCCGCGTTGGAAATTCGCGCTGCGCACGCCTAGCGTACGCTGATCTCCACCCGTCGATTGCGTTCTTCGGCCACTCCTTTTCCGGTATTGACCAGCAGTTCGCGATTGCCACGCCCCGCCACCTGGATGCGTTCGGGCGCGATACCACGACTCTTCAGCAAATCGCGCATGCGTTCCGCCCGCGCCAGCGAAAGTTTGTCATTGAAACCATCGCTGCCGACGTTATCGGCGTGACCTGTCACGAGCAGATCCGGCTCAGGACGGCGCTTGATCTCATCGAGCACATTGGCCAGTTCTGCGTTGGACGCCTGGGTGAGTTCATCCTTGCCTTCCAGGAAATAGAGCATGAATGTTGCCGGCCTTCCAGGCAGTGCGGCGACGGTTGCGCTGAAAATATTGTGCACCTGTTCAGGCGTTAACGACACCGACTCCGGTTTTCCCTCCGAAGCGATGCGCGACGCGGCGAATGGCGTATCGAGCACCTGCTCGGTATCGTTGCGACGCACAACCACGCCGCCAATTTTTCCGCCCGCGCCGGGCAATACCACGACCAACTCATCGCCCAGTGTCGGTTTCATTGGTGCCTGGGCGCAGGCCATCAGCAATGCGGCAGCGCAAATCCCGGTCAGAAGATTCTGAAATCCATTCATGATTACCGACCAAGGAGCGCAGGTACCTCATCCACCTTCACCAAAAACTCGGTGCCTCGCACCCCCATGATGCTGGATGGGGTGCGAATGCGCATCGATTCCGGCACCTGTGTGACCATTTTCCCGGAGATCGCCGCCAGCGTGCCCTTCTTCAACGTGCCTTCGAATTTGCCGACATGGGTGGTGCTGTCAAAAATGTACTGGTCGATGGCAAACACGCTGTTGGGACCGGTGGAAATGAGACTGTTGTCGAGAAAAGTTACGCCGACTGCGCCATCGGCACCTGTCGATATCACGTCGGCCGCAAAAATTTTCATGCCCGCCACTGCAGGAATTTTGTCAATGCCGCGCTGAATTACCGCGGCTCCCTTTGCCACTTTGATGTGACCGACTTCACTCGATGTCGCCGTCGTCGCAAAGCAGACTGCGCAGACTGCCAGCACCCAATTTCTCCCCATGGTAGCCTCCCCGGTATTATTTGCGTGCGGTACGCATGCAGATATTTTTCAACCTAATCTTATCCCTTCGCCAATCACACAGCAATGGACAACCGAATTCACATGGAGGCGATGTTTCCAGCAAGGCTGGATGCATGGCGTTCGGCGCGCGAATTTATTGAATGTTTTTGCGTAACGGCCTCGCTGCCACGCAATTCTGGGTTTCGTCTCAATCTTGTTCTGGAAGAGCTGTTCACCAATACGGTCAATCACGGTCACCGCGGGGATTGCGATCTATTGATCTGGATTTCCCTGAAGGCAAACGACGCCGAGGTTACCGTCACCTACCTCGATCAGGGGCCGCCTTTCAATCCACTGGCCATGGCGAGAGCGCAGCTTGATGTACCTCTCGACAAACGTGAAATTGGCGGGCTGGGCATACATCTGACGAATGAGCTGACCAGCGCTTCCGACTACGCGTATCTGTATGGCCGCAATCGATTGCGGCTG
>JANYHZ010000039.1 GCA_025362135.1 Betaproteobacteria bacterium
GTTGCGCAAGAACGCCGCCGATGAGTCGTGAAAACTGGCCGACCCATTTTTTAGTTGGAACCAATACTTCGTACTTCTCCAGCACATACCAATTCGCCCTCGGCATTCTTGCGCCGTTTGCGGTCGCACTGGCATGCGCAACAAATGCCTCACTGGACACGCAAGCGAGGACGAAGGCGTAATGCTCTGGTCGACGCGCGCGAATGACGATAGTGTCTTCGGTGTAAGCGCTTTGCGTCATTTACTTCCGAACTTGCTTAATCAAATTTGTGATTTGAGCAATGAGATTGCCAGTTTCATCTTTGGAAGTGTCAGTGGTTGCCAGATTCCCTTCAGAGAAAATGCCTTTGGCAATATCGAGCTTGATTTGTTGAGCCCGTTCTCCATCGAGCAGCGCCAAATATGGGTCAATCGTCGAAAGAATCAATTCGCGGCGACGATTCAGAACTTCTGTATTTCTGTGTTTATTCGACTCGCGAGCAAGATAAAAAGCGGGAACAAACAATATAATCGAAAAGGGAATTCGGCCGAGCGTGGTGTGCCAGTCAAGTACATACTTTTCGGCGTCCTTGAGAAATTTGGCAATCTCGGGAGCCACGAGAACGGCCACACCGAGCAACATTAGTGCAATGGCCGACCAACGGAAAAAATTGGCGGTTTTCTTTTGCTCATTCGCGTATGAGGAATATGCCCCAGCTTGCAGGGTATTGACTACCACCCCAAACACTTTCGCCGCATCATCTTGAAACTTGCTTAGCACTGCAAGAGTTGTTCCGGCTTTAGTCGCTAACTTCTCAAATTCGCTATCGATCTTTGTTGAAAGTTTTTTGATGTCGTCATCTATACGCTGCTCCAACTTTCCAATCGCCGAATCGAACTTCTCAGACCTTGACTTTTCACTCGCTTGAAATTGGGTGTTGAATTCGGCCGTTTGACTCTGAATTGTTTGGCCAACTGCTTGCAGTTGAGTTGTTAACGTAATCAGCGTTTGCTGATTTTGGTCGAGCGACGTCTGAATATTGGCAGCGCTAGTCTTTACTCGTTCGATTTCAGAGTCGACCGCTTCACGCAGCTGACTCAAATGCTTGTCAAGTTCATTGGCATAAGCCGATGCCGCTTTCGATAGACCACCTTTCTGTTGCCCGGTCAGGATAAAAGGAGTTTGGCTAAAAAGGGAAATGACCGAGTCGATATGCGTATTCGCATTGTGCAAATGCCCGACGTTCTGATTGCTCTTAAATGTATTCAGCTCGGATATTGCATTGCTTGTGTGTTGGTTCAGCGTATCGAACAGCGCTATTGGCATCAACTCAGGATCAATTTGGTCTATAACGCCGTCGATATATTTGACGACCTTGCAAAGGCGCGCAATTTCCTTGATTGCTGCCGCATCATTATTTTTTTCGAGATCCTTTTCAGCTAAAAGGGCGTTGAGTGCGTTCCAAGTCGTTCTGAAACCATGATTTTGAAATTGGTCATTCCACCTTGACATGGCATATCCCTAACTTAACAGCTTGAAATTCGATTGCCCCGACAACAGGCGAGGTAGCAGCAGGTCGCGCGTCCGACGGAGGTTTTGGATTTGAAATATTAGTGCCTGTTGTTGCGCAAGAACGTCACTGAAGAGACGTGAGAACTGGATTGCTAACTTTCCAGTTGGAACCACGACTTCGTACTTCTCCAGCACATGCCAATTCGCCCTCGGCATCTTCGCACCATTCGCGGTCGCACTGGCTTCGGCAACGAAAGCGTCGCTGGAAACGCAGGCGACCACGCAAGCATAGTGTTCAGGGCGAAGAGCGCGAATTACGATTGTGTCCGCCGAACAGAGGCCATCAAACGGCGCGACGCTGACCTTGTGGAAATACGGTCGAATCTTTCCGAAAAGGACTTCTCCTCTCTTGAATCCCAACTTATTCGAGCCAAGCTCGGTTGCTGTCTCCCATGCGTCGAGCGCAAGTGACCGGCGCGGAATGTGCTCAAGACCGACGAATGGCCTCGACTCTTCGAGTTGACCCTTTGGCACATTGCGACGCATATCCGCCGCGATCTCGCCCAGCTTCTTCACCTCCCACCCTTGTGGAATCTCGCCGAGGGAGGACGTGACACGGGGGTGGTTTTCGTGGCCGGGAAAGCGGAAGTGGACGAACCATTCGCGGTAGAGGTTGCGGGCCATCCCCTCCAGAATCTTGATGCGCCGCTGGCTGTTCTCGATGAGTTCGTCGTAGGCCGACAAGATGCCCGCGATGCGTTGCTGGACGGGTAGCGGGGGAGTGAAAAAGTCAAAGCTCAATAGCTTGTCCACGCTCAAATTGTCCTGAGTAGTACCGCGTGACACGCTCTGCATCTGGAGCTTAAGAATCTCCATGTAGTATTTGATGAAGCGGACGTCAGTCTTCTCGGGGTCGGCAACGAATCCCACAACACTGTCGGGAAAACAGCCTTCGACGCCGAGAATCGCGCTTTCTGCGATGTTCGCCGCAATCGTTATGCATAGCGTTCCAGGTTTCCAGAGTTTGCTTTGCGCCAAGCCTTCGTCACTGTATGTTTGCGAGTATTCGGTGAGGTAGAAGTTGGCGGCCTTGATGTCGCCCGTTTGAAAGAACGGGTAACGACCGCCATAAAGGGAAGCGGCGTTACGCGGCCGATGTCTAGACTTGCCACGGCCAACGAAACCGAGTTCGTCCAGCTTAGCGGGTTTCCAATCAGCCGCCGACATCCTCATGCCCCCAGAATCCCCGCCACATTCGCGGCAATGGTCTGCTCCAGATCCCTAGCCGGAGAGATCACTTTTGGAATGCTCATTTCTTCCCAGCCTTTTTCTTCGGTGGAGACATCACCGGCAACTGCTTGATCGCCCTCTCAAATTCCCCGGCTTCTGCATCTACCTGCTCAATGCGCAGCCGATTGAACTTGTCATACTCCCCCTCCGCCAGTTCTTTCGCCATCTCGTGCGAAATTTTTCCGGCGTTCGAAAGAATGTCGCGATCATTGAGGGACAGAAAACCATGCAGCTTGCCGATCCAGTCGCCCATGTGCATGGGCACGCGGCGCAGGGCCTGGCCTTCTGCGAAGACGAGGTATTGTTCGACGAGGTTGTTGAGCCCGGCCAGCTCCGCCTCGTTCAGGTAGTTCTTGGCGATGGTGACGTCAACTTTGCGCACCTTCCCACCGCGCCAGTTGGTTAGGCCCATGTTTGGCTGAGTGCTGTCCGCACGGGCATGAACAATTTCCGCAGCAGTCTGGCCGGTGATGGCCCAGTGCATTTTGTTCTGCACGGTCTGGAAGAATTCGATGCTTTGCGCTTGCGTGGGGTCGTAGTCGATGCTGGTGGCGTAGATGTCGGTGATCTTTTGATAAAACCGCCGCTCGGAGGTGCGGATGTCCTGAATGCGCCTGAGCAGTTCATCGAAGTAGTCGAACGGGCGGTCGGGGTTCTTCAGGCGTTCATCATCGAGGACAAAACCCTTCACGATGAATTCGCGCAGTTGTTGGGTGGCCCAGATGCGGAAGCGGGTGGCGACGGCGCTTTTGACGCGGTAGCCGACGGAGATGATGGCGTCGAGGTTGTAGAAATCCAGACGCCGCTTGACTTGGCGGCGGCCCTCTTTTTGAACTGACAAGTATTCCTTGTGAGTTGCCGCTCTCGTCAGCTCACCCTCGTCGTAAGTGTTCTGCAGGTGCAGGCTGATGTTCTGCTGCGTGGTCTGGAACAGTTCCGCCATGTGCTGCTGGGTGAGCCAGACGGTTTCGTTTTCCAGCCGCACATCGATCTTGATCTTGCCGTCCTCGGCCGCGTAGACGAGTAACTGGCCTTGCGGTAGTTCTGATTGTGGCGATTGAACAGGTTTGTTCATGCGGCAAGAATATCGGCGACGTTTTTGGCGATGGTGGCTTCCAGTTCGCGCGCCTGGGCGTTGAGGGTTTCCAGTTCTTCGTTCTGCGATTCAAATTGCGCCTTGAAGTCCTCGTCGCTAACGTCTTCGCCGGGTGCTACGCCGACGTAGCGACCGGGGTTGAGCGACCAGCCTTGTGCTTCGATTTCCTTGAGCGTGGCGGCTTTGCAAAGTCCCAATACGTCGGCGAACTTGGGTTTCTTGCCGAAGACTTCGATCAGTTTTGCTTTGGCTTCGTCCCCGCCGAGGGTCAAGTCAAGCTCTTCGCCGCGATACAGGCGCACGAGGTTGGCGATAAAGCCGATCTGGGCTGGCGTCCAGTCGCGGTGTGCCCGATCCACTTGCCGGTAAATGTGGCGGGCATCGATGAAGAGGACGGTATTCGCTCGGTCTGGGTGCCCTTCGACAGGCTCAGGGCGAACGGATTTTCCACCCGTTCGGGCTGAGCTTGTCGAAGCCTTACCCTTATCGAAGAACCACAGCGTGCACGGCAACGTAACGGTGTAGAACATGTTCGGCCCGACGGCGACCATCACGTCCACGGCTTTCGCTTCGATGAGCTTTTGCCGCAATTCCTGCTCGGAGGCACGCGCGTCGGAGGCGGAATTGGCCATGACGAAACCGGCGCGACCTTTCGGACCAAGCGCGGAATAGAAAAGCTGTATCCAGAGGTAGTTGGCGTTGTCGGTGCGCGGCAGACCAAAGGGAAAGCGGCGGCCCGGACCCACTGAATCCTTCAAACGTTCCTTATCCACGGCATTGACGTTGAAAGGCGGATTAGCGAGCACGAAATCAAACGCGCCTGTCGCGTTGTGCGGGTCGTCGTAGTAGCTGTTGACGTTGCCGCCGTGACGGATATCACCTTCGAGTCCGTGGACTGCAAGATTCAGCCGGCAGAGACGACCGGTTTCATCGGTCTTCTCAACGCCATGGACGGAAAGTTCGGCGGCGGGGTTCTGATTGTGTTCGGCAACGAAGCGCGCACTGGAAACGAACATGCCGCCCGAGCCACTGGCGGGATCGAGAATGCGACCGTGATACGGCTCGATCACTTCGGTGAGCAGACGCACGATGCAACTCGGCGTGTAGAACTCGCCACCCTTCTGGCCCTCGGTGCGCGCGAACTGGCCGAGGAAGTACTCGTAGATGCGACCGAAGGCGTCATAGTCTGCCGTTGCTGGAATCTCGGAGACTTTTTTCAGTAACTCCTTCAGCAGCGTGCTCGTAAAGAGGTTGTACGTTTTGGGCAGCACACCGCCCAGTTGCGGATTGTGCTTTTCGATGTCGCGCATGGCCTCGTTGACCTTGGCACCGATGTCGGCAGCCTCGGGAAGACCGAGCAGGAAATCGAAGCGGGCATTGGGTGCGAGATAAAGAACGCCCTCGGCGTGGTACGCCGTCGGTTCATCGACACGACTTCCACGGCGCGACGAAGCACCGGCCTTCTCCAACTTGCCGCGCTGCGCGGAAAAACGGACCTCTGCAAATCGCAGGAAGATCAGGCCGAGGATCGGACCGGAGTATTCCTGCGCCTTCAAGCCCGAGTTGGCGCGGAACTGGTCGGCGGCATCCCACAGACGCTTTTCGAGCGTCGCAGCGGCGGTGTCTTTTTCGGAGGGGGCTACCCAGTGCATATGATCGGAGGTCCAGTTTGGAGAGGCGTATTGAGGAGCGAGAATCAGAAGGACTTCACGCGATATTTTTTGGATCCGCTCGATCTCTTGAGCCTAGCGACGGTAGTGCTCCATTCTAGAGACGCGATTTACAAAAGGCAAAGCAACGCTCATTGCTCGTGATGCTGAGTGTCGACTTGCAACGAACGCCAGTTACGGATGCAAAACACTAGCACTGGCGCGGTTTCCGGGACAAAAAAGTCCAGAAATCCGCGCCAGTGCTAGAGTTTTACTAAAACTCAAGCCCGCAACTCAGCAATCAACGCCGCCTGAAAGTCCGCAGCGAACGCGGCATCGCCGAGTTTCCTGTTCGCCACAATGAACACGTCCTCCGCGCGTTGCCCAAGCGTGGTGATGCGTGCATCCTGGAGATTCACTTCAAATCGCAGGAACACCCGCGCTATCGAGGACAGTAGCCCCGGCCGGTCGGCACAACTCACGCTGAGTTCAAAGTAAGGCTTTTGCCGTGCGGGGATCAGCGAAACCGACGGCTCGAACGCGAAATGCTTGACCTGGCGCGCCACGCGACCCGAGTAGGGCGCGATATCCGTGACGGGTTCATCAAGCAATCGCGCCAGTCCGCGCTCAATCGTGGTCGCGACATCCTTGTACCGCGACGTTGCGCCTGATTTAGGCAGAATCTGAAATGCATCCAGCGCGTATTTGTGGTTGGTGGTGTAGATCTTGGCGGCTGCGATATCGAAGGCCAGCTTTTCGAAGTACCCGGTGATGCGCGCAAACAGGCCGGGCTGATCTTTTGTCATCACCATCACGGCAAATCCTTCCTGATCGCTTTCGCTTTCTTTGCCGCCGAGTTCGGCCAGGGCACGTACCCGCACGAGCGCAGTTTCAGGCGAGGCGTTGGTATCGAGGACCAACGCATGCCACGCCATTTCACCCGCGTCGAAACGCTGAAAATAGCTATCCCTGACGTGTGCCCACAATGGCGGTTTGCCGTGGACGCCTTCGCTTTGCGCATATTGCGCGAGCGCCTCGGTGCGTTTGTTTTCAATCCAGTGTTCGTTTGTGACAGCGTCCCCGCGCAGCAGTTTGCGCGCGGCGCGAAACAACTGCTCAAGCAGCTTTGCCTTCCACGCGTTCCATACATGCGGGCTGGTGCCGCGCACGTCGGCAACGGTGAGCAGATACAAGGCAGTGAGGTGACGTTCGTCGCCCATGCGTTGTGCAAAATGGGCGATGACTTCCGGGTCAGACAAGTCCTGCTTTTGCGCGGTCGATGACATCTGCAGATGCATTTCCACCAGCCAGGCGACGAGATCGGTGTCGGTTTGGGAGATCGAAAGTCTTTTGCAAAACAGCCTTGCGTCTTTCTGGCCCAGCTCCGAATGGTCACCACCACGACCCTTGGCGATGTCGTGAAAAAGTGCGGCCAGGTAGAGTACTTCAGGGCGCGCGAACTCAGCCGCGAGCTCGTGGCAAAACGGAAACTCGTGCGCAAATCGGGGTAACACCAGGCGGCGCAAATTGCGGATGACCATCAGGATGTGTTCATCCACCGTGTAAACGTGAAACAGATCGTGTTGCATCTGACCGGCAATGCGGCCGAAGGCGGGAATATAGCGGCCCAGCACACCATAGCGACTCATGCGCCGCAGCGTGAAAGTGACTTTTTCACTCTGCAGAATTTTCAGGAACAAACGGTTTGTCTCGGGCGCATCGCGGAATTTCTTGTCGATCAGATGCACGGCCCGCCACAACGCGCGCAATGTTTCCGGCTCAAAAAATTCGGCTTCTTTGACACTTTGCAAAGCGAGAAAGGCGCGAAAGATGGCGAGGGGGTCACGCTTGAAAATTTTCTCGTCACGCGCGGCGATATTGCCGTTGACGACGTCGAACTCATCGTCTATTTTTTTGACCTGATCTTTACGTCGATGCGAGATGCGTTCAAGCAGCGTTGGCAACAGGATTGAATTCATCTGCCAGATCGCTTTTGCTGTCAGGTAATAGCGGCGCATCAGTACTTCGGAAGGCAGCTTCGTTCCGCTGCCTTCGAGTTTTAGTTCCTTCGCCAGTTCGGTTTGATAGTCAAACACCAATCGGTCCTCACGCCGTTTGGCAAGGTAATGCAGGCGAATACGTATATCGATGAGCACGCGGCGATGCCGACTGATCATCTTCAATTCATAAGGTGTGATCAGCCCCTGCGCTTGAAGCGCCTGCCAGTCGTCGCCCAGATCTGCCGCTTTCGACAACCAGAGCACGGTCTGCAGGTCGCGCAGGCCGCCGGGACTTTCCTTGATGTTCGGCTCCAGATTCAGGGCCACATCGTTGTGGCGTGCATGGCGGCGTTTTTGCTCGTCGATTTTTGCAGCGAAAAAATTGCTGACGGAGCGTGATTTCTTGAGGGTACGTTCGAGCTGTTCAACCAAATCAAGGTCACCCCACAGGCCGCGCATTTCCAGCAGGCCTGTATCGACAGTGACATCCTTGGCCGCTTCTTCGACGCACTCGCGCAGCGTGCGCACAGAGATGCCCGGCTCGAGGCCGACATCCCACAGCAAGCTGACAAACGCCTCGACGCTGGCATCCGGCGGCTCGCCCTCCGGCAGCAACACGAGTAAATCGACATCAGAGGCGGGAAACAGGAAACCGCGCCCGTAGCCACCGACCGCAGCGATGGCGATATTTCCGGGTAGCCCGATGTCGCTGGCGATGCGTCTGACAGCTTGATCGACGACGGCCGCGTGGTTACGCAGATTTCGATCAGGTTGCGGTCGCTTCTGGTATGCGCTCTTCAGATACTGGCGCTGTTCCTGCAGCCAGTCGCGAACATGCTTGGCATAGGCGGCTCGGGTGAATGCAGTGCGCTGGTCGCCTTTGGCGGCATCAGTGGCGGCGCGGGGGACCACAATCAGTTCTGGCGCGCGAGGTCAGGAAAGACTGGCGGGCATCGGCGGCGTGCCAGCCGATTGGGTCAGCACTTCAAAACCGTCATCGGTCACCAGCACCGTATGTTCCCACTGCGCAGACAGGCTATGGTCGGCCGTCACGACCGTCCAGCCATCGCCGAGCATGCGAATATCCTTTTTGCCCGCGTTGATCATTGGCTCGACCGTAAAAATCATGCCCGCTTTTAATGTCATGCCCGCACCCGCTTTGCCGTAGTGCAGGATCTGCGGGTCCTCGTGAAATTTCTTGCCGATACCGTGGCCGCAAAATTCGCGCACGATGGAGAACCCATTGCCTTCCGCGAACGATTGGATGGCGTGACCAATGTCGCCTAGCGTCGCCCCCGGCTTTACTTTATTGATGCCGCGCCACATCGATTCAAAGGTGCTCTCGCAGAGTCGCTTCGCCTGAATCGACGGCTCGCCGATGTAGAACATGCGGCTGGTGTCGCCGTGGTAGCCATCCTTGATCACGGTCACGTCGATATTGATCACGTCGCCATGCTTTAACAGCTTGTCGCCCGGGATGCCGTGACAAACCTGATGGTTGACCGAAGTACATACCGACTTCGGATAGGGTCTATGGCCGGGCGGGGCGTAGTTTAGCGGCGCAGGAATCGTGCCCTGTACATTTACCATGTAATCGTGGCAAAGCGCATCCAGCTTGCCTGTGGTTACACCCGCCTTCACATGTGGAGTGATGAAGTCCAGTACTTCCGACGCGAGGCGGCCTGCCACGCGCATTTTTTCGATATCTTCGGTACTTTTTAGAGAAACGTTCACCATGTCAGTTCGATGCGAAAAATTCAGAATTTCCGAAGGCCGAAGTATAGCGGGGCAAGGCGATAGGCGCTATGACTTGGCTGCCATTTTGGCCAAATCCTGTTTGCGCGCGTGTTGTTTGTAGACCTCTCGCTGTAGCCACATCAACATCCGCCTGGCCTCAAAATGATCGCTTTTGCCGAGCACTTTTTCGGCACCTGCAGGTGAGAATCCGTGGTATTTGGTATCGGCGATGGCGTCGTAATCGTGTACGTCATAGAGGCTTCCCAGCATAAGCGTTGGTTTTTCACCAATCACCCGCAAAAGATCCGCATCCACCACCCAGAGTTCGCGTCCGACCTCAAGCATGCGGATCTGCGTGCCCGCAAATTCGTAGTAGTTTCCGTGCCATTCGGCAAAAGGCTGTTTTTTGGCCCAATGAAACCAGGTTCCCCCTGCTTCAATAATCGGTTTGGCGAGCAATACACCCGTGATTGGAAGGGCCAGGATAAATGGGATCATGCCCATGTAACGGAACACCGCCCAAAGGATGGCCGCACAGATGGTTAACCGTACGGCAAACAGAAAAACGATACGCCAAGCATCCATAATGTATTTGATTTTCCTCGGTTTTTCGGGCTATAATAGCAGGCTGTTTCGATCCGGATTCGATTCCGTTTTACCGGATCAAAACAAATCCGCACCCTCGCACCGTTAAGGTCTTTCCCGGCATAGAAAATGCCTGAAAGTCTTGTGAGGGGAGGCTAACCTTAACTTCTGGAGTTTTTCATGTCAGTCACCATGCGTCAAATGCTTGAGGCGGGCGTCCATTTCGGACACCAAACCCGTTTCTGGAATCCCAAGATGGCACCTTTCATTTTTGGTGCCCGCAACAAAATCCATATTATCAACCTTGAGAAGTCGCTGCCGATGTACCAGGACGCGCTCAAGTTTGTGCGCCAGTTGGCATCGAATAAAGGCACCATTCTTTTCGTTGGCACCAAGCGTCAGGCCCGCGAAATCGTGCTGGAAGAGGCGCAGCGCGCCGGTATGCCGTACGTCGATTTCCGCTGGCTCGGCGGCATGCTGACCAACTATAAGACGGTGAAGGGGTCGATCAAGCGCCTGAAGGAACTTGAGGCGATGGCCGCAGATGGTTCCCTCGAAAAACTATCGAAAAAAGAAGCCCTGATGTTCTCCCGCGAAATGGAGAAACTCCAGCGTTCGATGGGCGGCATCAAGGATATGGGCGGTGTGCCGGACGCGATTTTCGTGATCGATGTCGGCTATCACAAGATTGCCGTGACCGAAGCGAGGAAACTCGGCGTGCCGATTATCGGTGTGGTTGACACCAATAACTCGCTCGACGGTGTCGATTACGTGATTCCCGGTAATGACGACTCGACCCGCGCGATCCGCTTATATGCACGCGGCGTGGCCGATGCGATTCTCGAAGGCAAGAGCGCGGTTATTCAGGAAATGGTCGCCCCCGGTGGCGAGTTGGTCGAAGTCACCGACGAAGAAGCAAAGTAAGTTTCGACATCGGAAAAAAGGGGCTCCGGCCCCTTTTTTTTAAGTTGCGGAAGTTCAAGAAAATACAGGGTCGTCGCGCTTTGGCCGACGACCGCAGTTAACAGAACAGAATAGGAAATGGAAATGGCAGAGATTACCGCAGCAATGGTGAAGGAACTACGCGAAAAGACAGACGCGCCGATGATGGAATGCAAAAGAGCACTGACGGAAGCAGGCGGTGTGGCGACTACCGTTAGCGAGCTGATGGAAAAGGCGGAAGAAATCCTGCGCGTGAAGCTGGGCAACAAGGCCAGCAAAGCGGCCAGTCGCGTGGCCGCAGAGGGCGTGGTTGCGATCCATATTTCGGCCGACCATAAACTTGGCGCGATGGTTGAAGTGAATTGCGAAACCGATTTTGTGGCGAAGAACGACGACTTCCTTGCGTTGTCTGCAAAGCTCGCTGAGTTGGTGGCAACCCAAAATCCGGTCGATGTGGCTGCGCTGGCCGCAATGCCAATCAACGGTACCAGCGTGGAGGATGCACGCAAGGCATTGATCGGAAAGATCGGCGAGAACCTGTCGATCCGCCGCTTTGTGCGCTTCGCGGCGAAGGGCACTCTGAATAACTATATTCACGGCGGTGCAAAAGTTGGCGTTCTGGTCGATGTCACCGGTGGCGACGTGACGCTGGCAAAAGACGTTGCAATGCATATCGCGGCATCGAAACCGGTCGCGCTTTCGATCAAGGACGTGCCTGCAAGGCTCGTGGAAAAAGAGCGTGATATCGCTCGCCAGAAAGCGGCAGAGTCAGGCAAGCCTGCCGAAATTGTCGCCAAAATGGTTGAGGGCTCTGCCGCCAAATTCATGAAGGAAGTGGCGTTGCTTTCGCAGCAGTTCGTGAAGGACGACAAACTGACCATTGAAGCACTTTTGAAATCCAAAGGGGCAGTCATCAATGCGTTCACGTTGTACGTCGTTGGCGAAGGCATTGAAAAGAAAGTCACTGACTTTGCGGCGGAAGTAAAAGAGGCAGCTGCGGCTGCAGCAAGATAAGTAGAATTTTCGGGGAGGCGCAAGGGTGCTTCCCCGATTAGTTTATGCACTGGTGATTCTTGTCTGATGGCGGACACAATCCGCAATCAGAATTTTGAAGCGTTACCGCCGCTCCCTCACTTGCAGTGCGCGTATTCCGATGCATCGGAATACCGTTCGAGAGGCACGGAGCATGCTCCGTGAATTCCCTCTCTCACCCCCGGCCCTCCCCTGAGGTGAGGGAGAGAAAAGCGGCGATGCGCAGATAACAGAAATGGAGCCACGATGAAACCCAAGTATCAGAGAATCCTCCTCAAGTTGTCCGGCGAAGCGTTAATGGGGGACGATGCCTTCGGCATCAACCGGCCCACTATCGAGCGCATCGTTGGAGAAATCAAGGAAGTCGCTGACATGGGGGTGGCGATGGGCATCGTCATCGGCGGCGGAAATATTTTCCGTGGCGTATCAACCAGCGCAGCGGGCATGGATCGTGCGACTGCCGATTACATGGGCATGCTGGCCACCGTTATCAATTCACTCGCGTTGCAGGACGCGCTTTCAAAAGCGGGTTTGACGCCGCGTATACAATCGGCCATCAATATCGAGCCGGTCGTGGAACCCTACATTCGCGGCAAGACGATGCGTTACCTTGAAGAAGGTAAAGTGGTCGTGTTCGCAGCGGGTACCGGTAACCCGTTCTTTACGACGGATACCGCCGCAGCGTTGCGTGGCCGCGAGATGGAAGCCGAAATCGTATTGAAGGCGACCAAGGTCGATGGTGTCTACACGGCCGACCCGAAGGTGGACCAGACGGCAACGCGCTATCATCAACTTACGTTTGACGAGGTCATGATCAAGAATTTAAAGGTGATGGATGCCACCGCCATCGCACTTTGTCGCGATCAGAAGCTGCCAATCAACGTGTTTTCGATCTTCAAGCAGGGTGCCCTCAAAAGAGTTGTGATGGGGGAAGATGAAGGTACACTGGTACACGCCTGAGCATTTTTGTGGAGTGAGCGAATGAACGTTGCAGACTTGAAAAAGCAGTCGGAACTAAAGATGGGCAAATCGCTCGATACGTTGAAAAACGATCTGGCCAAGGTACGTACCGGGCGCGCTCACACCGGATTGCTGGACCATATTCAAGTGGACTATTACGGCACCATGATGGGTTTAAAGCAGGTCGCCAACGTTACGCTGACGGATGCGCGCACCATTACTGTTCAACCCTGGGAGAAGAAACTTGGTGCCAACATCGAGAAGGCAATCCGCGATTCAGGTCTCGGCCTCAATCCGACTTCGGCGGGGGATTCGATAAGGGTGCCGATGCCGCCTCTGACCGAAGAGCGCCGCAAAGAGCTTGCCAAGGTTGTCAAGAGCGACGGCGAGCACGCAAAGGTGGCCATCCGCAATATCCGTCGCGATGCGAACACCGTGCTCAAGGACGCGCTTAAGGCAAAAACGATCCCCGAAGACGACGAGAAGCGTGCGCAGGAAGACGTGCAAAAGCTGACGGATCGTTTTATCAAGGATGTTGACCACGCTGTTGCAGAAAAAGAAAGGGAGTTGATGTCGGTTTAGACCGTCGTCACTCACCGAGATTGGCCACGCAAAATGCATAACAGCTCCACCCAAACCATTCCTGACGTCCGCGATATGCCGAGGCACGTCGCGATCATCATGGACGGCAACGGACGGTGGGCCAAGCAGCGCTTCATGCCGCGCGTGGCCGGACACAAGCGCGGCGTGAGCGCAGTGCGTGAGACGGTCAAAGCCTGCGGTGAATTGGGCATTGAATATCTGACGCTATTCGCGTTTTCCAGTGAAAACTGGCGTCGCCCGGCAGATGAGGTATCGGTGCTCATGCAATTGTTTATGCGCGCGCTCGAAAGCGAGGTCGCCAAATTGCATGAAAACCAGGTGCGTTTTAGAGTGATCGGGGATTTGTCACCATTCGACGTACGCATCCGTGAACTCATCGCGCGCGGTGAAGAGCTGACAAAGGATCACACCAAGCTTACGTTGACCGTGGCGGCAAATTACGGTGGCCGCTGGGATATTTTGCAGGCCGCTAATAAGGCGCAAATGGAAAAACTCCAGCAAGCACGGGCTTTCCAAGGCATAAATAAGCCAGAAGCCGCGCCAGTGCTTGAGTCATGCAAAATTAGCGAGGAAGAATTGGCGCGGCACCTCTCCATGGCGTTTGCGCCGGAGCCGGACCTTTTCATTCGTACCGGCGGCGAAGAACGCGTAAGCAACTTTCTCCTCTGGCAGCTCGCCTACACTGAATTCCATTTCACGCCCGAACTCTGGCCCGACTTCGATCGCGCGAGTTTACTGAAAGCAATCGATTCCTACCGGCACCGCGAGCGTCGATACGGACGCACCAGTGAACAGTTGGTGTTATCAAAAGACACTGCAAACGCCACGGCGGCTTAGTGGTCGTCGCAGCGAAGCCGCAATAACCGGCCCCTACCGTGCTCAAGACGCGCGTCATCACTGCACTCGTGATTTTTTCGCTCACGTTGGTTGCACTCTTTCTTTTCCCGAATTGGGCATGGGGCGTGTTTACCTTCTGCATTGCAATGCTGTCTTGTTGGGAGTGGAGCCGCTTTTGCCGGCTTTCGGTGTTCAGTTCACGCATGTATTTGGCGCTTTCGTTTTTTCTTTCTGCGGTAACGTTTCTTGCCTATCACCAAGGGCAACTCTGCGGAATTGCGTTCATCCGGATCGCATTTACAGGGTTTGCGCTTGGTGCAGTGTTCTGGCTGATTGCAGCACCTGTCTGGCTATTGAGACTGTGGCGACCGGAGGCCCGATGGTTAAGTGCACTGGTGGGCTGGATCGTGGTGTTTCCAGCCTGGTTGGCATTGCTGTTTTTGCGCAACGTCAGTCCGTGGTTGCTGCTGACCTTCGCCGCGATTGTCTGGGTGGCTGATATCGCCGCCTATTTTGTGGGAAAAAATTTTGGAAAAAATAAACTTGCGGCGGAAATCAGTCCGGGCAAAACAGTTGAGGGTGCCATCGGCGGCAGCATTGGCGTTGCCGCGTATTTTTTCCTCTGGCAAAGCCTGGTGGCAAACAGTTTTGTTGGCAGCCACGTATGGGCACAGGAGTTGCGGTCAAATCTCGTCGCACTTTTCGCTTTTTTCCTCTTGCTCGCAGTATTGTCGGTAGTTGGGGATCTGTTTGAGTCGTGGATGAAGCGAGGCGCAGGGATGAAGGACTCCAGCAACCTGTTGCCGGGACACGGCGGAATCCTCGATCGTATCGACGCATTGACATCAACACTGCCTCTGGCAGGCTTGTACGTGCTGCTGCGCGCGAGTGCGTGAGCCGATGAGTCTACGCAGCGTCACAATTCTAGGCTCTACAGGCTCTATCGGCGTAAATACGCTCGATGTGATCTCGCGGCATCCGGATCGTTTTCGCGTATTTGCATTGTCCGCATGTTCGCGGATCGAAGAGCTCGCTTTGCAATGCGAAAAATTTCGGCCCCGCTTCGCCGCGTTACCCGGTGTCGTGCATGCCGATGCATTGCGGGAGCGGCTGGAAAAGGCAGGTTGCAAGACACAAGTGCTGGCCGGTGATACTGCACTTTCCGAGGTTGCTGCGCACGTCGATACCGACGTTGTGATGGCCTCAATCGTTGGTGCGGCTGGCCTGCCCTCGTCCCTCGCTGCTGCGCGTGCGGGCAAGACTGTGCTGCTTGCCAATAAGGAAGCGTTGGTGATGGCGGGGCGAATTTTCATGAATGCGGTTCATGACAATGGTGCAACCTTGCTGCCTATCGATAGCGAACACAACGCGATTTTCCAATCGCTGCCGCGTCAATTTGGTGACGGCTTGTCGAATGTCGGGGTACGCAAGATTATTCTCACCGCATCGGGCGGGCCATTCCGCACCCGCCCGATCAGTGAGCTTCACGGCGTCACACCCGATCAGGCTTGCGCGCATCCAAATTGGGTGATGGGACGGAAAATCTCCGTTGATTCTGCGACCATGATGAACAAGGGACTCGAGGTTATCGAGGCACATTGGCTGTTCAATGCACCCGCTGAAATGATCGAGGTGGTATTGCACCCACAAAGCATCGTTCATTCGATGGTCGAATATCTTGACGGCTCGGTAATTGCACAGTTGGGCAACCCGGACATGCGCACGCCGATTGCATACGGATTGGGCTTCCCTGATCGTATCGAGGCTGGAGTTGGCGCACTGGACCTCGCGAAAGCGGGCAAACTCGAATTCATGAGTATGGATACCGGGCGCTTTCCCTGCGTACGGTTGGCCTATGACGCGTTGGCGTTGGGGGGCACAGCGCCGGCCGTGCTAAATGCCGCTAATGAGGTGGCAGTCGATGCCTTCCTGAACGGCGTTCTGTCGTTCATGGAAATTCCGCGCGTGATTGAGGACGTGCTTCGCAACACGACTATCTCCCCCGGTGAAACATTGAGCGATATTCTCGCCGCCGATTCAATCGCTCGTGCGGCTGCACGTGAACGAATCAAACGTTTCGCCCTCCAACAAACTACTGTTAATTAAATTTTTCGCGTACCACCCACATATAGAAAATGTCACTACTCTCTTTTTTCACGACCATCGCCGCATTCGCCTTAGCCATCGGCATCCTCGTGACCATTCACGAACTTGGTCACTTTTGGGCCGCACGCTGGTGCGATGTGAAAATTCTGCGTTTTTCGATTGGCTTTGGTCGTCCGTTGTGGATGAAAAGGGCGGGTCGTGACCAAACCGAATGGGTGATTGGTGTACTGCCACTGGGCGGCTATGTAAAGATGGCCGATGAACGCGATGGCAGTGCTGATGCTACCGACAAGGCGCGCGCGTTCAACAATAAAACCGTCTGGCAGCGCATCGTGATTGTACTTGCCGGTCCGCTCGCCAACTTTATTCTGGCGGCCATCCTGTATTGGTGCCTGTTCGTTTCCGGCACGCCGGGTGCCAAGCCTTTTCTGGGTGCCCCCGCTCCCAACTCTGTCGCCGCCACCGCAGGATTTGCCGAATTGGATCTCATTACAAAAGTGGGTGATAAAGCGGTAAAAACCTGGGGTGACGCACGGCTGGCGCTGCTCGAAGCAGCGGTCGCACGCGCAGATGTCGCAATTGAAATTGAAGAGTCAACCGGACATCGCCAATTGAAACGCCTCAACATGGAGACGATTGGCAAGGAAGATCTGGACAAGGATTTCCTGGCAAAAGTCGGACTTTCGGCCTATCGCATGAGACTGCTTCCCGTACTCGATGAGGTCATTGATCGCAGTGCAGCGAGCCGTGCCGGTTTGCGCGCGGGCGACCGCGTGCTCGCCGTGCAAGGCAAGCTGACTGATCGGTGGGAGACCTTTGTGGCGCAAATTTCTACGCGTGCCGGTGAAGCAACAGACATCGTCATTCAGCGTGCCGGCGTTCAGATCAATTTGACGGTGACGCCAGAATCCATCACGGAAAATGGCAAGACGTTTGGCCGTATCGGCGTGAAACCAAAAGTGGACCGAAGCCTGGTTGAAAAACTGAATACCGTGGTTCGCTACGGCCCACTCGACGCGATACCGCGCGCTTGGGCGAGAGTCTGGGACATGTCGATATTCAGCCTGAAAATGATGGGCCGAATGATTGCCGGCGATGTTTCCTGGAAAAATCTCTCAGGCCCCATCACGATCGCCGATTATGCGGGTCAATCTGCACAATTGGGCTGGATACCTTACGTCACCTTTCTGGCGCTGATCAGCATTAGTCTCGGCGTGTTGAATCTACTGCCTATTCCCGTCTTGGATGGGGGACAGTTGATGTATTATATTGCCGAGATTCTCAAGGGCAGTCCCGTCTCCGAAAAAGTGATGGAAATCGGCCAACAAGTCGGCCTCACTTTGCTGCTTGGCTTAACGGCATTTGCCTTCTACAACGACATACACCGCCTCGTCACCGGCTAATAATTGATGCGCTTCAATAACACCCCTAAACTGCTCTCGGCTCTTCTCGCCGCTCTTTTTTCCGCCGCCGCTTTCGCTATCCAACCATTTGTGGTCAAAGACATCCGTGTCGAAGGTGCGCAACGCACCGAAGCGGGCACGGTGTTCAGCTATCTGCCTGTAAAGGTCGGAGAGCGCATGGATGACGAAAAGGCCGCGGCAGCGATCAAAGCGCTCTATGCGACCGGATTCTATTCCGACGTCCGCCTTGAAGTCGAAAACGACGTGCTGATCGTGTTTCTGGTAGAACGCCCTGCGATTTCCCAGATCGACATCAACGGCGCCAAGGAGTTTACCAAAGACAACCTGAAAGACGGTTTGAAAACCGCAGGCATATCCGAGGCGAAAATTTTTGATCGCTCTCTCTTGGATCGTGCCGAGAAGGAGATCAAGCGCCAATACACCAGCCGGGGATTTTATTCGGCTAAGGTGACGACCACGGTGACCCCAATCGAGCGCAATCGCATTTCGCTAACCTTTACGATTGATGAAGGTGAAGTCTCAAAGATCGTCGACATCAACATTATCGGCGCGTCGGCGTTTTCTGAGTCCACGCTGCTGAAGGAATTTGAACTCACCACCGGGGGCTGGTTTAGCTGGTTCACCAAGGACGACCAGTATTCCAAACAGAAGTTGTCCGGTGACCTGGAAAAATTGAAGTCGTATTACCTAAATCGCGGCTACCTCGAGTTCAACATCGAATCGACCCAGGTGTCGATCACGCCGGACAAGGAAAAAATCTACATCACGGTAAATATTAGTGAAGGCCCGGTCTACAAAATCACCGACATCAAGTTTCAGGGAGAATTGAAGATTACCGAGGAAGAAATGCGCTCGCTGCTGCTGTTCAAGCCGGGCGAAACATTTTCACGGCAAAAAATTGTCGACTCGGTCAAGCGTATCAGTGATCGTCTTGGCAACGATGGTTACTCGTTTGCCAATATCAATCCGGTGCCGGATCCTGATCGCACCAACAAGACCGCTTCATTCACAATGTTTGTGGATCCCGGTCGGCGCGTACATGTTCGCCGCATCAATGTACAGGGCAATTCGCGCACACGCGACGAAGTTGTTCGCCGCGAAATGCGCCAGCTCGAATCTGCCTGGTACTCCAATGAAAAAATCGCCCGCTCAAAGGAAAGACTGGAGCGCACCAGCTTCTTTGAAGACATCAACATAGAAACACCCTCCGTTCCCGGCTCTAACGATCAAGTGGACCTGAACGTCACGGTCAAGGAGCGCAATACCGGAAGTCTGCAATTTGGCCTCGGTTATTCCAATGCGGAAAAATTGACGGTAAGCGCCTCGGTATCGCAGGCAAATATTTTCGGCAGCGGTAACCAGCTCTCATTTCGCGTCAACAACAGCACGATCAGCAAGGCCTACGAAGTTTCCTATTTGAATCCTTATTGGACGGTGGATGGCATCGCGCGCGGGTTTGATGTCTACGAGCGCGACCTCAACACTGCATCGCTCAATACCGGTGCGTATCGCTCGTCATCGACCGGTGTCGGCGTCCGCTTTGGTGTGCCCGTAACAGAATATGATGGGATAAATTTTGGGTTTGGCTACGAACGAACGAAATTGGGACTTGATTCATTCAGTCCGCAGCGTTATCTCGATTATGTAAATACTTTTGGAACCAAGAGTGATACGTTTCGGGGATCGCTAGGTTTTTCGCGGGATACGCGGGACAGCATCTATTTCCCCAGGAACGGCTACCTCATCGAAGCAGGCGGAGAGATGGGTTTGCCCGGCGGAGACGTGAAGTTCTATCGTTTGCAAAGCAAAGCGCAGTATCTTCGCCCAATCTGGGGGCCAATCGTTCTCAACATTAACGCCGAATTTGGTTATGCAAATGGATACGGCGGCAAGCCGCTGCCGTTTTTCAAGAATTTTTATGCCGGCGGTGTCGACTCGGTGCGCGGGTTTGAGCAAAGCTCGCTTGGCCCCAGGGACATCAATGGCGAGTTCATCGGTGGTAACCGCCGAATCGTCGGCAATTTCGAAGTTCTTTTTCCGATGCCGGGCGTGAAGGGCGACAAGTCGGTGCGCCTTTCCGCCTTTGTTGACGTTGGCAATGTGTTTGGCCCCGGCGAGAAGATACGGTTAGGTGATTTGCGTAGTTCGGTCGGTATTGGCGTAAGCTGGTTTTCACCGGTGGGGCCATTGAAGTTCAGCTTGGCTAAACCAATCAGGCAGAAGCCCGATGACAAAGTCGAGCGCTTCCAATTTCTGCTGGGCCGCGTATTCTGATGAAACATTGGTGCGATTTTTCAAAAGAGGGTCGAGAGATGGCTAATTTTTCGCGTCTGATGGTGGTATGTTTCATGCTCGGTACCCCTGCGCTCGCGGCGGCCGCCGATACAAAGGTGGGGTTTGTCAATCGCGAACGGATTCTGCGCGAGGCTGCGCCGGCGAAACGTGCGCAGGTAAAGCTTGAAAAGGAATTTGCCAATCGTCAGACTGAGTTGAACAAGATGGAAAAGCAGGGACGGGACCTTGAGGGAACTCTGCAAAAAGAAGCAGTGACTTTGCCGGAGGCTGATCGCGTCGCGAAGGAGCGCCAACTGGCGCAATTGACACGCGATTTTCAGCGCATGCAGAGGGAGTTTCGCGAGGACTTGAGCCTGCGTCAAAGCGAGGAGTTGGCGTCACTTCAAGAGCGGGCCAACAAGGTGATCAACGAAATCGCGGAAAAAGAAAAATTCGATTTAATTCTCCACGAGGCAACGTTCGCGAGCCCGCGGATTGATATTACCGACAAGGTCATCAAGGCGCTTGCGGATAAATGACGCGCCGCCTTTAGTCCGGCGCGGATCGTCGCGTCAGCGGTACCGCTGTTCGATCAGGGCGCACTAAACACCGTATCGTCAGGCATTCTCTGTGTATTCCTGATGCTGCGGAAAGTGATATAACAATCCCATGTTTCTGCGAGATCTGATTTCAAGACTAGGCGGCGAAGCCATCGGCGAGGTGGAGCACCCGCTGGATGGCATTGGCACTGTCGAGGCTGCCAGTGGCACCCAGATAACCTTTCTGGCCAATCCAAAATATCGCACTGCGCTGGAGCATACCAAGGCCGCGGCGGTCATCGTCGGCCTTCAGGACCGGGACATCACGTCCAGACCTCGCATCATCGCCGCTAAACCCTATGCGTACTTTGCGCGAGTGGCGCAGTTGTTTCATCCAGTTGTGCGAAGCGTGAGTGGGGTTCACGCCAGCGCGGTGGTGCATCCGGGCGCGACGATAGCGGCGAGTGCAGGCATTGCGGAGTTCGTCTCGATTGGCGCAAACGCAACAATCGGCGAGCGCGCGCAAATTGGTGCGGGCACGGTCATCGGTGAAAATGTCAACGTAGGTGCGGACAGCGTGATCGCAGCGCATGTGACGATCTACCACTACTGTCGCATCGGAATGCGAAGCATCATTCACTCCGGTGTGGTGATCGGTGCAGACGGTTTTGGCTTCGCACCGGATTTTCAAGAAAACACGGGTTGCTGGGTAAAGATTCCGCAGAAGGGCCGGGTGATCATTGGGGACGATTGCGAAATTGGTGCCAACACGACCATCGACCGCGGTGCCATCGAAGATACGGTCATCGGCAACGATGTGAAGCTCGATAATCAAATTCAAGTGGGCCACAATTGCCAGATCGGTGATCACACCGTCATATCAGGTTGCGTCGGCATCGCGGGGAGCACCAAAATCGGACGCCGCGTGATGGTCGGTGGCGGAGCAGGATTTACCGGGCACATGGAGGTGTGCGATGGTGCGGTGATTTCAGCTATGACGCTGGTGACAAAGTCTATTACCGTGCCGGGCATGGTCACTGGTGTACTGCCGCAAATGAAACATGAGGACTGGCTTAAAAACATCGCACATTTGCGTCGGCTTGATAAACTGGCCAACGAGATCAAAGAAATTAAAGGGATCCATAAAAAGGGGAGCGCATCGTGAGCAGCGTGATGGAAATTGCCGAAATCAAGGAGTACTTGCCGCATCGATATCCTTTCCTGCTGGTTGATCGCGTGCTCGAGCTGGAGCCGGAGAAACGCATCGTCGCGATCAAGAATGTCACCATCAATGAGCCTTTTTTCCAGGGCCATTTCCCGCACTATCCGGTGATGCCTGGGGTCTTGATCGTCGAAGCGATGGCGCAAGCGGCGGCACTGCTGTCATTCAAAAGTATGGGTTCCAAGCGCGATGAAAACACGGTTGTGTATCTGGTTGGCATAGATGGTGCGCGGTTCAAGCGGCCGGTAGTGCCGGGTGATACCCTGATTCTGGAAGCAGAAAAGCTGATGGACAGGCGTGGCCTGGTGAAGTATGCCGTGCGCGCCAAGGTGGGAGACCAACTCGCCTGCGAAGCTGAATTGCTGTGCACGCAGCGAACGATCAGCAAAACTTGAATCAAAGACCGCAGATGAGCATCCACGCCACCGCCCTCGTCGACCCGGGTGCCCGGCTCGGGGCGGGCGTCAGCGTGGGTGCCTATACCGTCATCGACGCAGAGGTCGAAATTGGCGATGGCACCCATATTGGCCACCATTGCGTCATTACAGGCAGGACAACCATTGGACGCGACAACCGGATTTTTCATTTTGTCTCGCTCGGGGAAGCCAATCAGGACAAGAAATATGCGGGCGAAGCGACGCGACTGGAAATCGGTGACCGTAACACCATCCGCGAATACTGCAGTTTTCATCGCGGCACCGTGCAGGATCAAGCCACCACCACCATCGGCAACGACAACTGGTTGATGGCCTATGTGCACATCGCGCACGATTGCGTGGTCGGCGACAATATCACCATTGCCAATTGCACCCAGCTGGCGGGACACGTTCATGTCGGTGACTGGGCGACGTTGGGTGGATTTACCGGCGTCCACCAGTTCGTGAAGATCGGTGCGCACGTGATGTGCGGCGTGTCCAGCGTGGTGTTGATGGATCTGCCGCCCTACGTTACTGCCGGTGGCAATCCATTGAGCGCAGTCGGCATTAATGCGGAAGGATTGAAGCGTCGCGGTTTTTCACCAGAGCAGATCGCCAATATCAAGGCGGGCTACAAAACCCTCTATCGCTCCGGGCTAACGCTCGCCGAGGCCAAAACGCAACTGGCGATAGAAGCAAACACAAAACCCGAGTTGAAAATACTGTCAGAATTCCTTGCCGGGTCCACTCGCGGCATCGTCCGATAAAGCACAGACATGAAAATTGGCATCGTCGCAGGTGAAGCATCTGGCGACCTATTGGGCGCTTTGTTGATCAAGGCCTTGAAGGCCGAGTATCCCCATCTGGAATTTGTTGGAATCGCTGGTCCCAAGATGCAGTCGGCGGGCGCAACGTCCTGGTACCCGATGGAAAAACTCGCCGTGCGGGGTTACGTCGAGGTGCTGAAGAGTCTTCGTGAAGTCCTCTTAATCCGTAGGGGTCTCCGGGATCGTCTGTTGAAGGAGAGGCCAGCACTGTTCATCGGCATTGATGCGCCTGACTTCAATCTAAAGCTCGAGAAGATGCTAAAACGTGCGGGCATCCCCACCATTCATTACGTGAGCCCCTCGATCTGGGCGTGGCGTGGCGAACGCATAAACAAGATCAAGGAGTCGGTCACGCACATGCTCACGGTATTTCCTTTCGAGTCGGCGATCTACCAGAAAGTCGGCGTCCCCGCGACCTTCGTCGGGCATCCCAGTGCGGATGTGATACCTCAGGCTTCACAGCGCGAGAGTGCCCGCGCGCAGTTGCGTATAAAGCCAAGCGAGTTGATCGTCGCCTTGCTTCCCGGCAGCCGCCAGACCGAGCTTGATTACCATGCCGACTTGTTTATCGAAACCGCAAAAGCTGTACTTAAGGATTTTCCGGCGGCGCGTTTTCTCGTGCCACTGGCCACGCGCGAAACACGCGAACAATTCGATCAGGCGCGCTGGAAATTACAGGCGCAGGATTTACCGGTGCAGATTTTATTTGGCCACGCCAACCTGGCGCTCGCCGCCGCAGACGTTGCCCTGGTCGCGAGTGGCACTGCTACTCTTGAGGCCGCATTGTTACGTTGCCCGCATGTGGTTGCCTACCGCATGTCGCCAACGACATATCACCTGATGAGTCGAAAAGCATATTTGCCCTATGTCGGTCTACCGAATATCCTCGCCGGCGAGTGGCTGGTACCCGAGTTTTTGCAGGACGATGCGACGACAGAAAACCTCGCACGTGCGTTGGGGAACTGGATTCGTCACCACGACGCCGCGCAGACACTGCGCGCGCGATTCGCCGATATTCACGCCCAATTGGCCGTACACAACGATGACCGCGTGCGCGATGCTTTGCGGCCATTTTTGCGGCAGGGCGTAGCGCACGCCCCGCAAACAGCGCCGTTGGCTTCCGCAGCCGTGGCCGCATAGAGAAATAATCGCTGCATGAAAATGCACCTTTTAATTTGCGGCGTAGATGAAGCCGGTCGCGGCCCGCTGGCGGGAGCCGTCTATGCAGCAGCCGTCGTTCTTGATCCGGCCCGGTCGATTTGCGGTTTGGCCGACTCAAAAATGCTGTCGGAAAAAAAGCGAGAAATGCTGGAGATTGAAATCCGCGAGAAGGCGCTGGCATTCTGCGTGGCCCGGGCCAGCGTGGCAGAGATCGACGCAATCAATATTCTGCAGGCGACGTTGCTCGCGATGCGGAGGGCCGTCGAAGGACTGCGCATGGCGGTGGTACGTCCGTATGAAGTCGTGGTCGATGGCCTGCATGTGCCGAAAGTGGCCCTGCCCTGTCGGGCAGTCGTCGAAGGCGACCGCCTCATCGCGGAAATATCCGCCGCCTCGATTCTCGCCAAGACTGCGCGTGACCGGGAAATGTGCCTGCTCGATAGCAGCTATCCGAAGTATGGATTTGCGCGGCACAAAGGTTACGGTACCCGCGTCCACCTTGAAGCCTTGATGTCCGAAGGACCCTGCGAAATCCACCGCCAGAGTTTCGCCCCGGTGCGAGAAGCCGGGCGAAGATTGTTGCTCTCGCCGAAGCAGTAGCGATGAAACCACTCCCCGGAATTGGTTTATTTTTCGTAGATCAAGCGCTGGCGGGGTTTTCAGGCCAAAAATGGCCGGAGAATCCCGCCATAGCTTGTGTTTGCAGGTTATGAAAACGATCCGCTCCCGCGACAACGCCCTTGTGAAGCAACTTGTCGCGCTCGCGCATTCGTCGCGCGAACGCAAGAAAGCCGGCCTGACAGTGCTAGATGGTATTCACTTGGTGCGCGCTTACGTGGACGCGGTCGGCGAGCCGATTGCCGTTATGATCAGCGAATCTGCGCAACATCGGTTGGAAGTCCAGGAACTCCTTTCGCGTTGCCGCAACGCGAGCCAAAATCTGTTTGCCGATACGTTGATGACTGCCGCCTCTACGCTCGATTCTCCGGCGTTCATGATGGCCATCGCACCCACGCCGATTGCAGAAACCATACCCGACAACGTGCCTGTCGTGCTGGCGCTTGAAGATGTGCAGGACCCGGGTAATGTCGGCTCGATGTTGCGTAGCGCGGCGGCGGCGGGTATCCGACACGTCGCACTGTCCAAAACATGTGCCTTTGCCTGGGCGCCGAAAGTGCTGCGCGCCGGACAGGGGGCACATTTTTCACTCAACATCGGTGAAGGCATCGATCTCTTTAATTTTATCCGGCGCTTCCAAGGGCAGTCCCTGGCACTGGTTGCACAGACTGAAAATACAAAGCCCCTGTTTGCGATAGACCTTTCCACACCGACCATTTTCCTGATCGGTAACGAAGGCACGGGTCTTTCTGAGAAGGTGGCCAACGCTGCGACGCATCGTGTCACCATTCCCATGCCCGGAAAGAGTGAATCACTGAACGCCGCTGCAGCCGGTGCGATTTGTCTTTTCGAGCTCGTACGTCAGCGCCATTTTGTCAATCAGCACAACCCGATGGTCTGACAGGACATCACCTTGAATACAACACAACCCAATCCGTCGAGGATGGTTCGCAATTACCGGTTTTTTGACTTGGTGATGGTGAGCTTTGTCGCCGTCTATCTTTGTTCCAATCTGATCGGTCCGGCAAAAGCCGCACAAATCAATACGCCCTGGCTCGAGTGGCTCGGCGTTACTCATTTGGCCTTTGGCGCTGGCGTGCTGTTTTTCCCGCTGAGCTATGTTTTTGGGGACATCCTCACGGAAGTTTACGGCTTTGCTCGTGCGCGCAAAGTGATCTGGGCGGGATTCGGTGCAATGGCATTCGCGGCACTTATGGCCACTGTGGTAGTCGCGTTGCCACCCGCACCGGGCTGGCCCAACCAGGCCGCGTACGAGACAGTGTTCGGGCAAACACCGCGCATCGTGATGGCCTCGATGATTGCGTATTTCTGTGGCGAATTCGTGAATTCGTTCGTACTTGCGAAAATGAAACTGGCCGATTCGGGTCGGCGCATGGGCTGGCGTTTCGTCGTCTCCACCATTTTCGGCGAGGGCGTCGATTCGCTGTTGTTCTATCCCATCGCGTTTTACGGTACCTGGGACAACGATTTGCTACTAAAGATCATGACGGCACAATGGCTGCTGAAAGTAACAGTGGAAGTCGTGATGCTGCCGGTGACGGTGCGCATCGTCAGGGCGCTCAAAAAGTCTGAAGCAGAGGATTATTACGACCGCAATACCAATTTCACGCCGTTCTCATTGAAAACATGACCCCTGTAGATTGGCTGGGTACCGTTGCGGGCTTGTGCACAACGATCGCATTTCTGCCGCAAGTACTGAAGGTCTGGCGGACGGGTTCGGCACGCGATATTTCGCTGGGCATGTATGCAATCCTCGCCATTGGCATCGTCTTCTGGTTGGCGTACGGATGGATCCTGGGCAGTTGGCCGGTCATCATCGCCAATGGCGTTACGCTCGTGCTGGTTGCCGTGGTCATCGCGATGAAGCTGCGTTGGGGTTAGCGCGAATCAAGTCGTGTTGGCAAGCGGCTCGCCGCAATTCCAGCAAAGCTCGAATTCGCCGGGATTGGTTTCACCACAGGGCAGGCAATTCTTGATCGCCGTCTGCGCCGGTCGCTGTTCGTAGTCGGCAATCACCGCGCGCGCATGTTGCTCTTGGTGCAGTTGCGATATCCATATTTGTGGGTACGAGGAACCCATTGGTACGTCGCCGAGGGCCGCCATCGCGTATTCGTTGAAAATGTGCACTGCAATACCGGCGTGCTGGAGCAGGTCGCGCACCAAGTGTGCATCGGCAAGATTTGCGGCGGTGTAGATGCGTTTCACGACGCCATCATCGCACGCACGCAGCAAAAGGGGAATGATAAAAGGCCGCACGACTTTCGCCGTGCGGCCCTGGTAAAACGCTGGATGCCGGCTGGCTTAATCGGGATTAGAAGCCAAACGTTACACCGGCGGTCACGCCATCCTGTTTCACATTCTGCTTGCTGGAGACGGCGGAATACGCCAGCGACACGCCGATGCGTTCCGTAATCTTGCCACGAATGCCAATCGTGCCCGTGACCCAGGATTCATCACCCCTGTAGCCGGGGATGTCATAGGACAAGCCCGCAGCAACGGAAACCGGGTTGGCCGTGACGAAGCGCTCACCGTTCAGCGTTTCCTTGTCAACCGTTACCCGTGCGTAAGGGGTCCAATTGCCAAATGCCGCCGATGCACGCAAGCCGACGCTGTTGACACGCGATCTGCGACCCTGCTGGAAAATATTGAGATCTGCAGAGCCGGAACCGGTTTCAGTGAAAGCGGAAACGTCGACGACTTGTGAAGTGATCGATGCAAATGGGCCTACGGATAACGCGCCTACGTTGAAGTCGTAGCCGAGTGCGAACGTCATCGAAACGTTGGAGCCATTGGTGCTTGACGATGCAACCCGATTGACGATACCAAGCTTGACATAGCGCTGTACGTTCTTGAATTTGAGGTCAGCGGAGGTAGCGATGAAGTTGCCATAAAAGCCTTCGGACTTCACAGACGCGAACAACGAAAATGCCGTCTCATTCAGATCGAATTTCCCCGCCGAGCCCAGGTTCGTGTCCGCAGTCGAAGTGCCCACAGCCGCTCCGATGGTCAGGATTTCGGAGGCACGCATGGAAACACCGACCGTACCGCCGCGATTCTTCGTGTTTGACTGTGGCGACAAGGGGTTGAGAGAGATGTCGTACTTGCCACCATCGCCAGCTGCAAACGCAACCAGTTTGCCGATTTCTGCGCGTTGACCGGCCTGCAGTCCTTCATCCAGAGTACGAATGTGCGCCGCTCTCGTCGAAAGCGGTACTTCTGACATTGTCGAATACGTATTCGGGCCTTCGATGAGGGATTTGACGAAATCAGCCAGAATGGCGTGTGAGCCGGTTGTCGGATGTACGCCATCGGCGAACAGGAAGGATGTTGCAGCACCAGTCGCGACGAGGTTGCCGGGGCCGCATGAAAGGAGACCGGCTGGTGGGGTCGCATTGCAAGCCATGCCGGTGGTGTTGGTAAAGCCGAACGCGGCCGCGTTTGCTTTTACGTCTGCAAATAGGGCAAACGCATCCACTGGAATGACTTTCGTGCCGGCGAGACCAGCAAAAAGTGTCGCGTTGTAGCCAAGCGAAAGCGAGCTTGCGGCGGCGCTACCTGCTGCGCCAATGGCAGAAGGCGCGAACGATGGCGTGCTGCCGAGATCGGGAAGGTTGAACACCATGATGTAGCGTGCGCCTGCAGCGCGCAGACGCGCGATTTGCGCGATTTCCGTTCCCGCGGCGGTGTTGATCACGTTGGTCGGGTTTACAGTGCCACCAGCAATGCCCGCAAAGTTCTGGAAAATATCGTTTGCACCAGCCCAAACGGCATACAGTGCACGCGGATTGGCGCTGCCACCCGCTGAAGCCAGGTATTCGTCAATTTGTGTTGTCACCGGTCGCTGCGCGAAGCCCGGCGGCGTTGAAGCAGAGGCACCCTGCGCGCGCGCGCCGCCTTGTGCATAGATGCCGCCACCTGCGTTGGACGGTGCAGCATTGCCGCCATACGTCTGCGCGATCAATTCTGCCCAGACCGGACCCGGGTTGGTCGTAAAGCGTCCAAGTCCGGCGGCAGTGGCCGAGGGTGTTCCGATGGCGACCAGAAATGGACGGTAAAAACCTGAGTCCGACAAGGAATCACCAAACACGAATACGCCGCTGAACTGGACTGCGTGTGCTGCCGGCGCGCCCATCAGCATTGCGGATGCAATCAGTGCGGGAATGACACGTTTCTTAAATGACATGTGAAGCTCCTCGTGGGGGTTGAGACTGGAATTATTATGTTAGCGGGCCGGTTGGCGCTACGTTGCCCTTTTGCCAGGCGAAATCATGGCACAACTGAGGGTGCTAAACAAGAAAGAAGCAGGGTAATGCGCGCCGCCACTCAGCTTCTGTTGTATCGGCGCAATGGCAGCGACCCCATTATTCGAAGGCTAATAAACCCGCCGGGCCAGTTGCGCCTCGTGCAACAGGGTGGTCGCCAGTTCTTCAATGCTTTTGGTGGTCGAATTCAAGTACGAAATGCCGGCGTTGTTCATCAATATTTCCGCAGTGTTGATTTCCCATTTGCAGTTGTCCAGCGCGGCGTATTTGCTATCGGGTTTACGTTCCTGACGGATCTGCTGTAGGCGCTCGGGCACGATGGTCAGACCCCAGACCTTGTGTTTAAGAGGCAGCAGCGCAGGTGGCAGTTTCAGTTTTTCCAGGTCTTCCGGGATCAACGGATAATTGGCCGCCTTGATGCCAAATTGCAAAGCGAGGTACAGGCAGGTCGGCGTTTTGCCGCTGCGCGATACGCCGACGAGAATCAGATC
>JANYHZ010000125.1 GCA_025362135.1 Betaproteobacteria bacterium
GCGACCTTGAAGTCCCCCAGCGATTCGCGCATGAACATGAGCATCGCCAACCCCATCATGCCGACCGGCATGCGCGAGAGCCAGGCGATCATCACCATCGACGTGACATCGGGTTGCGCGAAAAACACACGATAGGGGGCGAAGAACCGCGCAATAAAGCGCGTTTGAAGACGCTTCATGTTGCCTGAGCGTTCAACTCAAAACTCAGGCAGCCGATTTTTCGAGGACCGCCATTGTCAACCGCGAGATGCACACCAGTTTATCGGCTGCATCAGTGATGCGAATTTCCCATAGCTGTGTGGTCCTGCCACGATGTAGTGGGCGTGCAGTACCGATCACCCAGCCATCGCGCACGCCGCGGATATGGTTGGCGTTGATTTCGAGGCCGACGACATTGAATTTAGCGAGGTCGACGCAAAACATTGCGCCGGTGCTACCCAGCGTTTCCGCCAGCGCGACCGAAGCCCCGCCGTGCAAAAGTCCCATCGGTTGGTGAGTGCGGTGGTCGACCGGCATGCGTGCCTTGACGAAGTCGTCCCCCAGTTCGATCATCTCAATGCCGAGGTAATCGATCATGGTATTTTTAACGGAATTGAGTTCCGCCAGCGAGGGGCGGCGATGCCAGATTGCGTTTGCGGTCATGATGAATGTTTCCCAAAGGGCATTCATCATACCCGGCACAATTGCGCATCAAGTGTTCAACGCAGATCGCCATTTGACGGGCGTTTCCGAAGCAAAATGCCCGGAAAAGCCCGCCAATACTTGTGTTTCGATTCTGGGAACTTCTAAAAACCCCCGTTCGTGCTGAGCTCGTCGAAGCACATGCGGGCTAACCGATTGATTCATTGTGGCCCGTTCAACCCTTCGACGGGCTCAGGGTGAACGGGAATGAGGTTTCGAGAAGTTCCCTTATTGCGCCGGACTATTTGCTAGCGTCACAACGTAAAAACTCTCGCCGGTTCAACCTCCGGCAGGTGCGTTACCCAATCGCTTCACACTGCCGGAGCCAGCTACCGATTGCGTTACCTTTGCGTCGCCGTAGTAGGCCACATCACCGGACCCTGCGACGCTCACTGTCAGCGTGTCTTTTGCCCAGACTTTTGCGTCACCCGAGCCGGCAATGCTGATCTTCACACTGTTGGCTGCCAGCTTTTCAATTTTGATGTCGCCGGAACCCGAAATCTTCGCTTCGACCGTGTTGGCCTTGCCTCCCGCGGAAAAATCGCCACTTCCCGCAATGGACACCGTCAGGTTATCGGCATCAAGCGCTGCAATTCGCACATCGCCTGAGCCCGCGATGCTGGTTTTGAGTTTCGCCACTTGCAACTTGTCGGCGCGAAGATCGCCAGATCCGGCGACGGCGAGACTGTCGAGCGTTTTGACGTTAACCGTCATCTTGAGCGTCTTGGTACTCACCGACATGCTGCGTTCCTTGAAGCGGATTTTCAGTTTCCCGTCCTCGACCACCGTTTCGATCAGCGGAAGGATATTGTCATCGCTTTCGATGCTGATGCTTTCACTGGTGCCCTGGACGATTTCCACCTTGGCCGGGAGGCTGAGTGAAATGCCGGTGAAGCCGCTAACGGTGCGCGTCTCGGTTTTGATGTTGCCGGAACCGGATACCTTGGCACCCCAGGTCCAATCCCAGGCGGATGCAGGCGCTGCTGTCAATCCAACTGCGCCGGCAATGGCCAACGCGGGAAATAGCCGGGAAAAACGTTTGAAAACTTGCATGGTTAATCTCCGAAAAAGTGAATTACAAGCGTCAGACGCGCCTGGATCGCGTTTCGGATTTGGCGAGCTTGTTATTTCGTGGTGAGCTCGGTTTTGATTTCCATGGCAATCGTCAGCGCCGTCGTCAGTTCCGTATCGCACACCGTCACGTGCCCCATCTTGCGTCCGACACGAGCCTGGCGTTTGCCATACAGATGCAGATGCGCGCCCGGATGCCTCAGCACCGACTGCCAATCGGGCGCGGTTTCGTTGGCAGCACCCCGCCACAGTTCACCCATCAGGTTCAGCATTACGGCGGGTGTGTGCTGGGAAGTATCGCCCAGCGGCAACGCGCACAAGACGCGCACCTGTTGCTCAAACTGCGAGGTTCGACAGGCGTCGATGGTGTAGTGCCCGCTGTTGTGCGGACGCGGCGCAATTTCATTGACCAGCAGCTTGTCCCCTGCGACGACAAAAAACTCAACCGCCATGACACCGACGTATTCCAGCTTCGCGGCGATTCGTGAAGCGATGTCTTCGGCCTCCTCTGCCAAGGCAGCAGAAATGCGCGCCGGCGCAATGGTGATATCGAGGATGCCGTTCACGTGCTGGTTTTCGGCGATCGGGAAAATGGCAGTCTTGCCATCTTCCGCCCGGGCCAGGATGACCGATATTTCTTTCGTCAACGATACAAATTCTTCGAGCACACAGAGTGCACCGTTCCAATCAACCAGCGTGGTTTCAAGTTGCTCGCGTGTCGCGATACGCGCCTGACCTTTGCCGTCATAACCGAAGCGTGCGGTTTTGAGTACCGCAGGCAGCTTCACGAGGCCGAGCGCCGCGTCAATATCTTCGCGAGTTTGTATCACAGCAAACGGGCCCAACGGAAAGCCGTTCGACGCAAAAAATGCTTTTTCGACAGTTCGATCCTGTGCAACTGCCACGGCATGGCCGCTGGGGCGCACGGTGGTGCGCCTGGCAAGTTCAATCAATGCTTCTGCCGGCGCATTTTCAAATTCCGTGGTCACGGCGGCACAAGTCCTGGCCATTTCCTCAAGAGACACCGGATGTGTGTAGGCGGTATTGAGGTGACCACTGGCGAATTCTGCAGCGGGCGAAAGCGGATCGGGATCGAGTACGGTGACGCGGTAATCCAGATTGCGTGCCGCCATCGTGAACATGCGGCCTAGCTGGCCACCGCCAACCAGACCCAACGTTGCGCCGGGGAGGATCATGCTGGACTAAAGCACTTCAGGCAACTGCATCGCCGCAACCTGCTCTTTCAAACTTTCGCGATATTCAGTCAGCTTCCTGACCAGACTCGCGTCCCCGCCCGCGAGCAGGCTTACCGCAAACAGGGCGGCGTTGGCCGCACCCGCTTCGCCGATGGCAAACGTCGCCACCGGAATACCTTTGGGCATTTGCACGATGGAATAGAGCGAATCCTGTCCGGCCAGATGCTTGGTCGGAACGGGGACGCCCAGCACGGGAATGGTCGTCTTGCTGGCGATCATGCCTGGCAAATGCGCGGCGCCACCGGCCCCGGCAATGATGCATTTCAGGCCGCGCTCACGCGCACTTTCGGCGTATTCAAACATGGCATCCGGCGTGCGATGCGCGGACACGACCCTGTGTTCAAAAGCCACCCCAAAATCGCGCAGCACATTGGCGGCATGCTGCATCACATCCCAGTCCGATTGCGAGCCCATCACGACGCCCACGATTGGATCACTCATATTGGTTTCTCCGTTAAGGCGAGCTTGACGCCGATCCCGATAAACAGTGCGCCACAGCAACGATTGAGCCACAGCGCGATGCCGGACGAACGCCGGAAGCGCGTGCTGGCGCGAATCTGCACTTGCGCAACAATAGCAGCGAAGCCAACGGTGACGAACAGGCTGTTGACAATAAAGATAATGCCGAGCAGCACGAACGCTGCGGGCTTGGTGCTGCTATCAGCGGAAATAAACTGCGGCAGGAACGCCAGAAAGAACAGCGCCACTTTCGGGTTCAGCACATTCGTCAGGAAGCCCTGCCAGAACGCCTGACGCATCGTCTTCGACGGCAGGGTGCTGGAAATCTCCAGTGTCGCGCGGTCGGATTTCTTTTCCAGCAGCAATGAGATGCCGACATAGAGAAGGTATGCAGCGCCCACCAGCTTGACGATGAAAAACGCTTCCGCAGAAGCCATCAAAATGGCCGACAAGCCGATGGCTGCGGCAAATGTGTGTACCAGGCAGCCTGCATTGATTCCCATCACCGCGGCGAGGCCACTGCGAAATCCCTGCGAGGCGGTGCGGCCAGCGATATAGAGCATGTCCGGCCCGGGCGTGATATTGAGCAGCAGACCCGCAAGGATGAACAAGGGAAGATCGTGAATGCCGAACATGATGGTGGCTATGGGTGGCGTGAATCAGTCGACCAAATGCTTTGCTTCCTCGATTTCCTGGCGATAGGAATCGAAGATACCCTTGAGCGCATCTGCCATCGTCACCGTCGGCGCCCAACCCAGATCTTTCATGGTGTTCTCGATTTTAGGCACGCGGTTTTGCACGTCCTGATAACCCTTGCCGTAATACTCTCCCGACGTCGTCTCGAGGATTTTCACTTTTGCGGCACTGGCCTTGTACTCCGGATACTGACTCGCGAGCGCCAGCATCATGGTCGCCAGCTCGCGCACGGAAAAATTATTTTTCGGGTTGCCGATGTTGTAAATCTGGCCTGAGGCAATATTGCCTTCGTTCGCGATAATTTTCATGAGCGCGGCGATGCCATCGTCAATGTAAGTAAAAGCGCGCTTCTGCTGGCCGCCATCGACCAGTTTGATTGGCTCGCCACGCACGATATGACCAAAGAATTGCGTAATCACACGGCTGGATCCTTCCTTTGCCGTATGAATGCTGTCGAGCCCGGCGCCGATCCAGTTGAACGGGCGGAACAAAGTGAAATCGAGTTCATCGCGTGAGCCGTAGGCAAAAATGACGCGGTCCATCAGTTGCTTGGAGCAGGAATAGATCCAGCGCTGTTTTTCAATGGGTCCCAATACGAGGTTTGATGCGTGCGGATCGAATTCTTCGTCCGCGCACATCCCGTATACCTCGGAAGTCGACGGGAAGATGATGCGCTTTTTGTATTTGACGCAGGAGCGCACAAATGGAAGATTGGCTTCGAAATCGAGCTCAAAAACACGTAGCGGGTCTTTGACATAAGTCGACGGCGTTGCGATTGCCACAAGCGGCAACACCACATCGCACTTCTTGATGTGGTATTCGATCCACTCTTTATTGATCGTGATATCGCCTTCGAAAAAATGAAAGCGCGGATCGCTCATGAAGGGCCTTACGCGATCGGAACTCATGTCCATGCCGTAGACATCCCAATCGGTGGTTGCAAGGATGCGCTTTGAGAGGTGGTGGCCGATAAAGCCGTTGACGCCGAGGATGAGAATTTTTTTCATTGAATCAGATACCCTGAATTTGTGAATCGGTTTGTTTGGTAGCGTGGTGTGCCTCAATGCGGCGGCCGATCTTGCCGAAGACGATCATCAGCATGAAAGCAATGTTGCCGATGGCACCCTTGCCAGGTAGCGCCCAGGTGATAACGACCGCAATGATTGCAACGACAATAAGGCCGACGGTTCTCAGTCGTGCACCTTTGTAAATACCCAACGGCATCGGCGCACCGCAGATTTCCGGGTGCAAATGCACATAGCGACTTTTCAGCAAAGCCATCATACCCAACAGGGCCATATTGATCGAGTAGAAAATTTGCGAAACCAGCGCGCCGCCGTATTCTCCGGTGAGCGCCGAAGAGAAGGGCATCAGGCTTACGAACGCAAGATAACCAATCGTTATCCACGTCAACTTGCCGTCCACCACGCGCACGAAGTGGAACAGCCGGTGATGACTTACCCAGAAAATAGCCAGCACAATAAAACTGATTAGCCACGCGATGAACTTGGGGAACAGATGCCAGAGTGCGGCGACCAAATGGTCGACAGACGTGATCTGCGCGGTTTCCGGGATTTTCAACTCGATCACGAGCAGCGTCATCGCCACGGCGAAAATGCCATCCGTCAGCGCCTCGAGGCGGTGTTTGCTCTGGTAGAACGTCCCTGCCGCCGCGTTACTCATCAATACATTCCCATGGGATAGACGCCAACACCCAACAAACTGCAAAGGGCCGCTTCGTCGTGTATTTTCCCGTCGAATCGGGCTTCGAGCACGCGCAACATGCGGCCGTCGCCGCAGAGGGCGATACAGCGGGACGAACTCACGTTCAAGTAGCCCGGTTTGCTGTGCGTGAAATGCGCCGGGGCCAGTTCGCTGCGGGTAATGGTGATGGCCTGCCCCTTGATCGTGGTCGTCGCGCCGGGATAGGGCGGGGCGACGGCCCGCACGAGGTTATGTATGTTTTGGGCGCTGTCATCCCAGTTGATGATTCCATCCTCGGGTTTGCGTCCACCATAGTAGCTCCCTGCGGCAAGATTCTGCGCACGCATGACAACGGATCCATCGATCAGGGTAGGAAGTGCACGATCAAGCGTCTTTGCAGCGGCTGCGGTGACCTTGTTGAAGACGGCAAGTGCATTGTCGTCCGGAAGGATGGGTACCGCTTCCTGATCGGCAATCCGACCGGCGTCGGGTTTCTCCACCATTTCGTGCAAGGTCGCGCCCGTTTCGGTTTCCCCTTTGATAATGGCCCAGTTAATCGGCACCCGTCCGCGAAATTTTGGCAGCAGTGAGCCGTGCATGTTATACGCGCCGCGACCGGCGGTTGCCAGCAAGGCAGGCTTCAACATTAAGCGGTAATAGAACGAAAACAGAAAATCAGGCTTGATTGCCCGGATTTGCGCGATGAATTCGGCCGCGTTTGGATCGCCAGGTGCCGCAATCGCAATCCTGTTGGCTGCTGCCAGTTCGGCAACGCTATCGAACCAGATATTTTCATTGGGGTTATCGTGGTGCGTCACAACCAGTTTCACGTCGATGCCGTGCCGCAGCAGTACGGAAAGACACGCGACGCCCACATTGTGATACGCGAATACAACCGCCGACGTCATTCGGTTTTTTCAAGCACCGCTTGAATCAGGTAGCGCGGACGTTCACGGACTTGTTGATAAATGCGCCCCACGTATTCACCTAGCAGGCCTATGCCGAACAATGTGACACCGATGAGGAAAAAGGCGATGCCAAACAGGGTGAATAATCCCTCCGCCTCGGGGCCGACGATCAATCGGCGAATGCCCAGATAGATCACGAATACGATTGAAAATAGTGAGATGGCAAAACCGATCAGCGAAAACACTTGCAGCGGCACGGTGGAAAAACCCGTGACCAGATCAAAATTGAGGCGGATCAGTTTGTAGAGCGAATACTTGGATTCGCCTGCGGATCGTTCTTCGTGTTCGACTTCGATTTCCGTTGGATTATGCGAAAACGAATACGCCAGTGCCGGAATATAAGTGCTGACTTCCCGCGACTGATTGATGGCATCGATGATGTCGCGGCTGTAGGCGCGCAACATGCAGCCCTGATCGGTCATTTTGATGTGGGTGAGGCGCTCACGCGTACGGTTCATGGCTTTTGATGCCCAGCGCCGCCAGGCCATGTCCTGGCGCTTTCTGCGGATGCTGCCGACGTAATCAAAGCCCTTGTCCATTTCCAGCATCAGGTTGCCGATTTCTTCGGGTGGATTTTGCAAATCAGCATCGAGCGTGACGATGCGCTCACCCCGACAACGCTCAAAGCCCGCCATGATGGCCATATGCTGGCCGTAGTTGCCGTTGAACAACACCACACGGGTGACGTCGGGACGCGTCTGAAATTGTTCGCGCAGCAGCGCAGCGGAGCGATCCATCGAGCCATCGTTGACGAAGATGATTTCAAAGTCGCAGCCGAGTTTGTCGAGCGCCGGATACAGACGGGCGAACAACTCGGCGAGACCGGCCTCTTCGTTGTAGACGGGAATGACAACGGATAGTTTGGGCGTCGCGATCATGCTTTGCGGTGTTCTTTGAGAACGCCGGACATCGAGGCGCACACTCTTTCCACGTCTGCCATCGTCATGCCCGGATGTAGCGGAAGGGTCACCGTTTCGGTCGAAATACGTTCGGCGTTCGGAAATTCTCCCTCGCGGTGGCCTTTGCGGCGGAACAGCGTGGACAAGTGCATCGCTTCGTATGAAACACCGATGCCGATTTGCCGCATATGCATTTCGTCGATGAACTGCTTGCGCGAGAT
>JANYHZ010000158.1 GCA_025362135.1 Betaproteobacteria bacterium
CCCTGATCACGGTCGGCGCCGCATTTGTCACCGTGCTCGCTGCCTTCATCATCGGCCGGCTCGGCCGCCGTCTCGGCTTTGCCATCGGCTCATTGTCCGGTGCGACGGGCGGGCTGATCTCGGTCTGGGCCGTTTTCCACGCCAATTTCTGGGTGTTCTGCGCCGGGACGGCGCTGGTCGGCGCCTATCAGGGCTTTGCCCAGTTCTATTCGATCGCCGCCGCCGACTCGGTCGACAGGGCGCACAAGAGCCGCGCCATCTCGACGGTGCTGGCCGGCGGTGTGCTGGCCGCGCTGATCGGCCCGGCCCTCGCCGCCTGGACCATGAACCTGATCCCCAACGTCATGTTCGCCGGCGCCTATCTAATGGTAGCGGTGCTGGCGCTGCTCTCGACCATCCTGGTGTTGAGCCTTTATCGCGACGTCGAACCGCCGCGCTCAGCGGCCGAAGACGCGCTGCCGCCGCGGCCGCTGGGCGTCATCACGCGCCAGCCGATCTTCGGCGCCGGCGTCGCCACCACCATGGCCGCGGCGGCCTGCATGGTCTTCGTGATGACCGCCGCCCCGCTCGCGGCGGTCGCCTGCCATTACAGCATCGAGGATGGCGCCCACATCATCCAATTGCACCTGATCGGCATGTTCGCGCCGTCGTTCTTTTCCGGCCGGCTGGTGCAGCGCTTCGGCGTCGCGCCGATCCTGATGCTGGGCATCGGGTTGATCGCCGTCGCCGCGGCGACCGCCATTTCCTCGCAGGCGCTTGCGGCCTTCTATGTGACGCTGTTCTGCCTCGGCGTCGGCTGGAACTTCATGATCGTCTGCGGGACGACGCTGTTGGCCCAATCCTATCGGCCCAATGAGCGCGCCAAGACGCAGGCGCTTTCCGGCCTGCTCGGCAACATTGCCGGCACCATCGCTGCGGTGTCGGCCGGAGTGGCGCTGCAAAGCGTGGGCTGGTCGCTGCTCAATATCGGCATCCTGCCGATCCTGGCGCTTTGCCTGGTGATGATCGTGCGCTGGGTGCAGGCGCGCAAGGCCGAGCCGGCAGCGGCCTAGAGCGTTATCCATTTCGATTGCATCGAAATGGCGCTCTAAGTCTTTGAATTGTCGCGCGTTCGAACCGGAAAAGTGGAGCCACTTTTCCTGAACGCGCTCTAGCGAAGGAACACCCATGAGCACCCCCAGACTGATCGTTATGGCCGCGTTTCCCGGCGGCAATCTGATCGACATCGCCGGCCCGCTGCAGGCCTTCGAGACGGCAAGCGAAATCTCCGGCGGCGCGGCCTATCGGCTGCTGACCGTCTCCGAGAGCGGCGGTCCGATCGTGACCTCGCCCGGCCTCACCATCACCACCCTGCCTCTCGCGGCGCTGGGCGGCGAAACCATCGATACCCTGATTGTACCGGGCGGATTGCCGCGCAGCGGCGTATTCGATCTCGACCTGCTGATTGCCTGGCTCGCCAAAAATGCCGCCCGGCCGCGCCGGCTCTGCTCGGTTTGCACCGGCGCCTTCCTGCTCGCCGATGCCGGCCTGCTGGCCGGCAAGCGCATCACCACGCACTGGTCGCGGGTCGACGAGCTAAAGCGCCGGCATCCCGGGCTCGATATCGAGCCCGACGCGATCTTTGTTGAGGATGATGGCGTCTGGACCTCCGGCGGGGTCACCGCCGGCATCGATCTGGCCCTGGCCCTCATCGAGGCCGATTTCGGCCACGAAATTGCCATCGCTACCGCCCGCCAACTGGTGATGTTCGTGAAGCGCCCGGGCGGGCAGTCCCAGTTCAGCGCGCCGCTCTCATTGCAGAGCGCGCGCACCGGGCGCTTTGCCGCGCTGCATGGCTGGATCGCCGCCCATCTCGACCAGCCGTTGACGGTCGAGCGCCTCGCCGAAAAAGCCGGCATGTCGCCACGCAGCTTCGCCCGGCTCTATGTCGCCGAGATCGGCAGCACCCCGGCAAAATCGGTAGAACTCATCCGGCTCGAAGTCGCCTGCCGGACGCTCACCGAGACCGATCTGCCGCTCAAGCGCATCGCTGTAGACAGCGGCTTTGGCAGCGAACAGAATTTGCGCCGCGTCATCCAGCGTCGCTTCGGCGTCGCCCCGGCTGACTACCGCGCCCGCTTCGGCAGCGCCTGAGCCTATTCGGCGGCCGCATGCCGTCCGGCATCGGCGCGTCTCGGCAGCACCCATTTCGGTCGGGGGAAATGGCAGGTGTAGCCGTTGGGGTAGTGCTGGAGATAGTCTTGATGTTCGGGCTCGGCTTCCCAGAACGGGCCGACCGGCTCGATCCTGGTCACCACCCGCCCAGGCCACAGGCGCGACGCCTCGACATCGGCGATCGTATCTTCCGCCGTCTGCTTCTGGTCTTCGCTGGCATAAAAGATTGCCGAGCGATAGCTCAGGCCGATGTCGTTGCCCTGGCGGTTGAGCGTCGTGGGGTCGTGGATCTGGAAGAAAAATTCAAGAATCTTGCGGTAGCTGATCACGGCGGGATCAAAGACGATCTCCACCGCCTCGGCATGGGTGCCGTGGTTGCGGTAGGTCGCATTCGCCACATCGCCCCCGGAATAGCCGGTGCGCGTCGAGATGACGCCGGGGTAAGTGCGCAGCAATTCCTGCACCCCCCAGAAACAGCCGCCAGCCAGCACCGCACGCTCACTTCTTGTGCTCATTGGATTGCTCCACGGGATCGTTGTAGTTCCGCCGATCCTAAAGCTATCCCCGGCTCAACGCCACTGTTCTTGCACGGGGGATACTGGCGCCTGCTCCAAGCGGCAGCACAATTCGACGTCGGCTCCCCGGCCAGAACGGCAGCGCCGACGGCTTGCAATAGAAGTCGATCCGCCCAGCTTCGGCGCTTGCTGCGCCTGCCATCATGCCGTCGGAGCAACGGTGTTAGAGCGCGGGCTCAGAGAGAGGCAAGGTAGTCGTAATACTTGCTCAGCAGGCCATCGACATAGGTCTTGACGGCAGGATTGTCCGGGTTGCGGGTCGCCAGCGCCAGGGCGTCGTTCGCCTGGGAGATCGCGGCCGCCAACGCCTGCTGTGCGTTGGTCAAATTAGTCTGGGCGTCGTCCCTCGCCTTCAAGGCCGCCGCCG
>JANYHZ010000206.1 GCA_025362135.1 Betaproteobacteria bacterium
TGGAAAAAGCAGCGATTCGATTCTCGCTACCGTCGCCGCAGCCGCGAAACTTAGTCGTGATTGGACCTTCCTCGGTCGAAATACCTACTCGTTGCTCAAGAATAAGGCGCAGGATGCAGCACAAAGCGCGGGGGAAAATGAGCAGAATCGTTTTCAGGCAGGCTTTGCCTATCGCGACACTGAGACAGATGTATGGAACGCGCTCGCGCGCGTCGAACATCGGTCACAAAGTGACACGACCTCCAAAGAGGTCAGCCTGAAGCGAAGCGTGGAATTGTTTTCAATACACGCAAACTGGCAACCGCGTCGTCCATTCACATTTTCGGGCCGCTACGCCGCAAAATGGGTCAACGATAAATCCAATGGTCAGGCGGCCAAGAACAATGCGCAGTTGCTCGCCGGTCGCGCCTTGTGGGACATCGCGCCACGTTGGGACATCGGCGTAAACGTGTCTACGATGTTTGGACGCGGAACACAGTCAAAGATCTATGGGCTAGGAGTGGAACTCGGATTTCTCGTGATGGAGAATTTGTGGTTATCGGGTGGTTACAATTTCTTCGGCTACCGCGATGAAGATTTGGCGTCTGGCGAATACACGAGTAAAGGCGCGTTCATTCGCTTACGGTACAAGTTCGATGAGGACCTATTCAAACCCACAACTTCAGGCAAGCGAGACAATACAAGCGGGCTACCCGGGGCCGCTCAACCACAGGCAGTCACCAAAGTCGCAGAACAGTACTCGGCGATTGGCGAGAAATAAGCTGAAAACAGAATGAAAACGCTCGACTATATAAAAAAAATCAGCCTGTTTGGCACATTACCGTTACGGTCGGCGGCGAAGATGCACAGACGGGCTTCTGGAGGCCGGGTATGTTAGCGCAGGGTTCATCCTTGATTGTTTTCCGACCAACTGTGCGATTTGGTATTTTGTGGCGGGTTTTCGCGACCCTCGCTTTGTTCCTGACGTTGGCATCTTCTGTATTAGCGCAAACGCCGTGTACCGGTACTCAAACCGCGACTTGTGTCGCGGCCCTCACAAATCAGTCGTGTCCGGGCACACGGTTCGGAGGTGATCTTGGTTGCACGGCGAACGATGTGTCTGCCAGCATCACGTTCACGCAGCCGGCGGCCACCGCATTGGCTAATTGCATTTCCGGCTCAACCGTCACCATTGACGTCATCGCGACGTTGGGGTCCGGCATGCCCAATCGCTACGATCTCGGCATTTTTACCTCGGAAGTGGCGAGTGATCCGCGGTTGAACAACGCGGCCAATACCTGTTCGCTTGGCGTATTTCCTACCTCATCGACTTTTTCGACTTTTTTTTATAACGATCCCTCGGACAATGATTCATGCGGCGACTTTCAGGGTGGCGCGACATCAGTTCCTTTGATAGTTCAGGGCGTCAAAGTCAAATGTCTTGCGCAAGCGGGTACGAACAAAGTGGCGCTGCCGTTCGTTTTATCGTGGGATCAGAGCACTGTCAACAATGGTAACTTTGCAACCTGCTCCGCAGCGCTTAAGCCCGGCACAACGTCCAAGTGCAGCAGCTCACTTAACAACTCGGGCATCAATCTCGGTACAGTCGACGTGTCTCCGACCGTGTTTATCAACCTTACCAAGGCGACTGTTCCTGCAGGAGCCAGCCAGTCATTCAACTTTACGTCCACGGCAACCACTGGAACACCAGCGTGGACGCTTGCCGGTAGTGCCACCACCCAGGATCTGACGCACGGGCAAACCAAGCAGATCACCGTTTCGCTTGCGGCCAACGGCACCAATACGATGACGATCACGGAAGCGCTGGCGACCTTTTGGGAGCCGAACGTCTCTATCGTTTGTACCGCCGCGACCGGCGCGGTCGCCAACCCGGTTACCGTGAACAACGCCACGCGTACGATTACGGCGAATTTTACGGGTTCGAATTTCGGTGCCGACTGCACCATCACCAATACCATTAAGGCGACGCTGACTAAGGCCTTCAATGTCCCCGAAATAGGCACTGGCCAGACGGCGACGTTGACATTTACCATTGCTAACCCGTCGAGCGCGCCGCCACAGACCGGGATCACGTTTACCGATGCGCTGCCCGCTGGCCTGGTGATTGCCACCCCGAATGGATACACCACTACTTGCGGCGGCAGTCCGACGGTCACTGCCACTGCGGGTACCGGTACTTTTGCCATTGCAGGAGTCAATGCGGCCGCGGGTGCATCGTCATGCACCATTGCTGTAAACGTCACCTCCGCAACGGCCGGCAGCTACACCAATGGCGCTGCGCAAATCACCGCAACCTCAACCAATCTTTTTAACGGTGTGACAAATCAGATTCTGGGAGTCTATGCCCCCCCGACAGTGACGAAGACCTTTACGCCGTCACTCATGATTCCAGGCGCG
>JANYHZ010000207.1 GCA_025362135.1 Betaproteobacteria bacterium
TGGAAAAAGCAGCGATTCGATTCTCGCTACCGTCGCCGCAGCCGCGAAACTTAGTCGTGATTGGACCTTCCTCGGTCGAAATACCTACTCGTTGCTCAAGAATAAGGCGCAGGATGCAGCACAAAGCGCGGGGGAAAATGACCAGAATCGTTTTCAGGCAGGCTTTGCCTATCGCGACACTGAGACAGATGTATGGAACGCGCTCGCGCGCGTCGAACATCAGTCACAAAGTGACACGACCTCCAAAGAGTTCACCCTGAAGCGCAGCGTGGAATTGATTTCGTTGCACGCCAACTGGCAGCCGCGTCGGCCGTTCACATTCAGCGGTCGTATCGCTGCCAAATGGGCAAATGAAAACTCCAATGGCATCGCCAGCAAGAACAATGCGCAGCTAATCGCGGGTCGTGCAATCTGGGAGTTTGCGTCGCGATGGGATGCGTCGATTAATGTCTCGACCTTGCACGGCAACGGTGGTAAATCGAATTATTACGGCACGGGTGTGGAACTCGGCTTTATGGTGATGGAGAACCTCTGGCTGTCGGCGGGGTACAACTTCTTCGGTTACACCGATAAAGATCTGACTGCGGGTGAGTACACTAACAAAGGTGCCTTCGTCCGTATGCGCTACAAATTCGATGAAGATTTATTTGCATCGAAATCGAACAAGGACGAGATCGCGAAGTCGGCCAAGCCATGAATGAAAACATAAACTCCTGCTATTGCGGTACGCCAGTGCATCGGGGCCATACAATGTTTGGGTGGCTGTTCGGTCTTGTGTTTTCCCTCGTAGCGTGGAATGGTCCCACCTTGGCACAAACCTGCCCGGCAACGCCTGGCTCCTCGGGGCCAGGCTCGCCCGTAGGAATCGTCAATTCCTTTTACCCCGGTATCGCAACGGCCACGGCAGGCTCGACAAGCGTAATCGTCGCCGGAATAGACGCCCGCGGTAGCCTAACGGCAATCGCTGCGGGTGATTTAGTACTCATCATGCAAATGCAGGATGCATCGATCAATACGAGCAATTCTTCAAGTTATGGCGGTACCACTCCCGGGCAAGGGTACACATCACTCAATTCTGCCGGTGCGTACGAATATGCGGCAGTAGTTTCATTCTCAGGGGGCGTCATCACCGTCGCGAGTGGGCTGATCAACACCTACCGCAGTGCCTCGGCCAATTCGAGTTCCGGGCAGAAAACATTTCAGGTCGTACGGATACCGCAGTACTCCAGCGCAACGCTTGCCGGCCAGATTACCGCGCCTGCATGGAATGGTTCAACTGGAGGCATCGTTGGATTCGATGTGGCCGGCATTTTGAACTGGGCTGGGCGAACGGTAGAGGTATCTGGCCGCGGTTTTCGAGGTGGTGGTGGCCAGCAATCCGGATCGAACGGGACAGGGCAGATCCTTGCACCAACGGATTATGTTTCGGCCGTAGGAACCGGCACGATCAATCTCGCAGGAGTGGGAAGTGTGCCGAACGCCTCAAAGGGTGAGGGCATCGCCGGGACACCCAGGCTTCTATTTGCCCCGACCACGGTTAATGACAATTCCGCCGGAACAATCGCCGACACTTGTGGCGGTACCGATGGCGTGAGTTGTGGCTATCCGGCGGGTAGTTTCGCGCGCGGGGCGCCTGGAAATGCTGGCGGTGGAGGCAGCGATGGCAATCCTCCGGCAAACGATCAAAATACAGGCGGCGGCGGCGGCGGTAGTTATGGTACTGGCGGTACCGGGGGTTTTGGATGGACACCCGGCATTCCACCGGGCTCCCCGACTGGTGGATTTGGCGGCGGTGGGGTTCCATCCTCGCCCAGTCGGCTTTTCATGGGCGGCGGCGGCGGTGCAGGAGTGACAAACGACGGAACCGGCACGCCCGGCGTAGGCGCTGCGTCTAGCGGTGCAGCGGGGGGCGGTATCGTACTTATTCGGGCCGGCTCGACAACAGGTATCGGTACGATCAACGCGAATGGAACCAATGCTAACAGCACTATCTTGAACGACGCATCGGGCGGCGGCGGTGGTGGTGGCCAAGCCCTCGTTTTTGTCAACAATTCGGGAGGCTCGACAGGGGCAACGGTCAACGCAAATGGCGGCAACGGCGGAAGCAATACAGGCAACGGGCAACCGCATGGACCTGGAGGCGGGGGCAGCGGCGGTTTCGTAATTGTCAGTGGCAGCACGACCATAAACGTGGCTGGCGGCGCAAACGGAACCACAGCGACCAGCGCGACATCCACCGCTGAGTACGGATCGACAAGTTCTCCGGGAGGCTCGCAAACCGTTACGCTCACTGCGACACAAATACCCGGCGTCTCAC
>JANYHZ010000008.1 GCA_025362135.1 Betaproteobacteria bacterium
CGCTCACGAAAAACTCAGCCCCATTGCGTCGCGCACATCGCGCATTGTTTCTTCGGCGACATCGCGCGCTTTTTCGCAGCCATCTGCCAGGATATTTTTCACCAATGTTGGGTCCTCCTCGAACGGTGCGGCGCGTTCACGCATCGGCTTCAGTTCCTTGATGATGCCGTCGATCACGGGTTGTTTACATTCGAGACACCCAATGCCGGCACTCTTGCAACCTTCAACCACCCATCGCCTGGTGCTCTCGTTCGAATACACCTGATGCAGGCTCCACACCGGACATTTTTCCGGATCGCCCGGATCGTTGCGGCGAATGCGTGCAGGGTCGGTCGGCATTTTGCGGACTTTCTCGCTGACGGTTTTTTCGTTGTCACGCATATCGATGGTATTGCCGTAGCTCTTGGACATCTTCTGGCCATCGAGGCCAATGAGCTTGGATGTCGGCGTTAGCAGCGCTTGCGGTTCGGGCAGAATCACTTTGCCTCCTCCTTCGAGGAAACCAAACAGGCGCTCGCGGTCACCCATCGACAAATTCTGCACGTCGCCCAGGAGATCCTGGGCCTCTTTGAGCGCGGCGTCATCGCCTTCCTGCTGGAAACGTGTCCGCAAAAGGTTGTATAACTTGGCTTTCTTCGCGCCTAGTTTTTTGATGGCCGCCTCGGCTTTTTCCTCAAAGCCCTTTTCCCGACCAAACAGGTGGTTGAACCGGCGCGCCACTTCACGGGTCAGCTCAACGTGCGACACTTGGTCCTCACCCACCGGCACGCGATTGGCGCGGTAAATCAGAATATCGGCCGCCTGCATCAGTGGATACCCAAGGAAACCATAGGTGGCGAGATCGTGGCCGCGTTCGCCCAGTTTTTGCATCTGGTCTTTATAGGTCGGCACCCGCTCCAGCCACGAAAGCGGCGTAAAAAAGGAAAGCAGCAACGTTAATTCAGCGTGCGCGGGCACCTTCGATTGCGCAAATAGGGTCGCCTGCGCGGGATCGATGCCGGCCGCAATATAGTCGATCACGAGTTCATAGGTATACGCCTCGATCACCTCGGGTGTTTCGTAATGCGTGGTGAGCGCGTGCCAGTCCGCCACGAAGAAGAAACACGGGTATTCGTGCTGCAATTTCGCCCAGTTTTTCAGCGCGCCATGATAGTGGCCCAGATGCAATCGACCCGTGGGCCGCATGCCGGATAGAACTCTGTCGGGAAACATATGTGGGTTTCAAACCCTCGATAAGCAAAGTGTTACGCAATCGCCATGCAAGTGCTGCGCAATATAAGGTGGATCAATCGATCATTGGATCAGATCAGGCGGCACGATCAGGTTCTTGTTACCGCGCTTGACCTATCGGCTGCAAAGGATTCGCCGGGAGGCGAACCGAAGTCAACTTGCGAATGCAGCGATCAAGACAGTCCTATTATAGCGTATATCGATTTCATGCTGATATCGACCAGTGGCCACATGAATCTCCCTAGAACACCGGTGACGATGAGGGCAATCAGAATCAACATGCCGTAAGGCTCGGTGCGCGAGAATGCATAGGCCAACTTGTTCGGCAACAGCCCCGTCACAATGCGCCCACCATCGAGTGGCAGCAACGGGAACAAATTGAACACCATCAAGAGTGCATTCACAAAAATGCCCGCTTCTGCCATTGATGCGAGGAAATATGTCGGCCCTGAAGCGCCAAGTGAAATTGCAATTTTCCCAAGGACTGCCCAAAGCACCATCATGGCAAGATTGGCGAGCGGTCCCGCAGCAGCCACCCAGATCATGTCGCGCTTCGGATTACGCAACGCCCCGAAATTCACCGGCACCGGCTTCGCCGCGCCGAACACGAATGGGCTCACCAGCAGGGTCACGATTGGTACCAGAATTGTCCAGACTGGATCGATATGCTTCAGCGGATTCAGGGTCATGCGACCCAACATGTACGCGGTTGAATCGCCAAAATAGCGGGCGGCAAAGGCATGGGCTGCTTCGTGCAGTGTGATCGCAAATATCAACGGGATCGCGTAAACCGTGATTTTTTGAATAATTGTTGCGTCCATTGTGGTTCCAGGGGTTCAGAGTGAGTTCAACGTGCGGAGTACGGCGGGTGTGTATGCCATCACGCGACAGGTGCTAATCCGCAAAGACAATACTGGCGATATCGCCCTTGCCCTTACGTACCAAGATGGGCTCTGGTCCGGACAAATCAATGACGGTAGTTGGCTCAATGCCACAGGCCCCCCCGTCAAGAATGAGATCCACTTCGTGCTCAAGCCGTGCGCGGATGGCTTCAGCGTCGTTCAACGGGTTTTCCTCACCTGGCAGCATCAGCGTCGAGGAGAGCAAGGGCTCATTCAATTCGGTTAGCAAGGCATGGGTGACGGGGTGTTCGGGTACGCGCACGCCGACGGTCGCGCGCTTGGGGTGGGCGAGGCGCCTTGGCAGCTCTCGCGTGGCGTCCAGAATAAAAGTATAGGTGCCGGGTGTGTGTGCCTTGAGTAGTCGATATTGCGCATTGTTCACTTTGGCAAAAGTACCGATGTCTGACAGATCGCGACAAACCAGGGTGAAGTGATGACGCTCATCGACACCGCGAACACGACGAATGCGTTCCATCGCGCCTTTGTCGCCAATGTGGCAACCAAGTGCATAACAGGAATCCGTTGGATACGCGATCAGTCCACCTTTGCGAACGATTTCGACCGCGCGTTTGATGAGGCGAATTTCCGGATGCGTGCGGTGCAGGGTAAAAAATTGGCTCATTGCAAGACCGACCAGACAGGCACGAGGTCTGTCGGTAACAGCGGCAAGGAGCCCGGTTGGAAACGGCTTTCACCGTGGCCATGGAAATCCGATCCGCGCGATGCCATGAATTCAAATTCGCGAGCGAGCACGGCGTATTCGCGGTACTGATGTTTTTCATGGCTACCGGTAATCACTTCTATCGCTCTACCGCCGGTTTCCTTGAACTCCCGCAGCAGTTCTCGCATTTCCTGCTTTGAAAGTTTGTATCTTCCGGGATGCGCCAGCACCGCGACACCGCCCGCGCCGGTGATCCAATTGATTGCTGCGGGAAGACTGGCCCACTGGTGCGCTACGTATCCCGGTTTGCCCGGAGTAAGAAAACGCCCAAATACCGCCCCCACGCTCTTCGCGAGCCCGCGCGCCACCAATGCGCGCGCAAAGTGGGTTCGGCCGATCATGTCCTTGTTTTCCGCCAATGCGTACGCTTCTTCAAATAAGCCCGCAATCCCCATATTCGCCAGACTTGTGCCCATTTGCTGCGCCCGATCAAATCGTCCATCGCGAATGGAGGCAATCCCCGACATCAGGGTTGGCGCAAGTGGATCGATACCGAGTCCCACCACGTGAATCGTGATCGGGTTAATATCCGCCGTCACGGTCGATGATAAGCGGCCTGGCCAGGTCACAGACAGTTCAACACCGCGTATAAAGCGAATCCGCAACTCCACCGCTGCGGCATCAGCTTCAGCGAGACCGCCGGTATTGTCGTGGTCCGTCAGGGCAAGTGCATCGCAGCCGCTTTGCTTTGCCAGTTCCACCAAATCACGCGGTCGCAACAAGCCGTCTGAGTAGATGGAGTGGTTGTGACAATCAAAATTTTGCACTAAAACATTCAAACTATTGTGGGAATTGGCAATCATAGCAGGCTCAATTCACCGATTTCTCGTGGATCGTCAGCTTGCAACACCGGATGCAAAGATGGAAATCAAACCTATTCGCATGATGATTAACGCGGGGCTGGACGCGAAGGATGACGCGCTGGCGTCGCTGGACGAACATTTTCTCCGTGCAGCCGGGGCGGTAGACGCGGCCTATCGTGCGCGCTACACAGCTGCATCGGAAGGCGTCAACGCTGATGATGCCGCTACGCTGCTTGCAGTCGTCGGCGATTTTCTTGCATTGATGGCCCGCCTCGACCACGAATACGGACCGGACCGTTCGTTGCCGATTGAAGATGCGCCAGAGGCTGTTGATGAAGCGCTGCGTGCGTTGACCGAGTTGGAAAGCTGGCTGATCCGCTTGGGCCTGAACGACCAGATCGTCCGTATGCAGACGCTGGAGATTGGTATCGGCTATTGGGCAATGCGCCACGGGTTGCCCATAACTGCGGTAGAACCAATCGTGAACGCGTTGGCGGAACGGTCAAATGCGGCTGACTCAAAACAGGAAACGGCGGCTGTTTTCGCCTTGATGCAAGGATTCATCAGCCATTTCTCACCGGCACATGAGGCGGACCTTGAGCGCTCGAATCCTCAGCGACCATGGCGCCTGCTCAATCTCAATTTCGCCATCACGTCAATCAGGACGGGCGACGAAGCCCTCATGCGGTTTGCGTTTGACACACTGAATGCACACCTTCCGGACGAACGCTACGGATTCTACGAGGAGGCTCATACGTTGGCGTCCCAACCCGGTTTTCCGTTGGCGACGCGCGGGATCATCGAGGCCGAAATCGCTCGTTGGACGCGAGTACATTAATCATGAGAAAATACCAAGTTATTGTTTTTGCACCCGGATTTTTGCGTAACCACCCATTCGTTCGATGAAACTGCTTTTTGATTTCCTGCCGGTGATCCTGTTTTTCGGGGCTTACAAGCTCGCCGATATTTACGTGGCGACGGGCGTGGCTATCGCCGCGACTATTGTGCAAATCGGATGGTCACTTTGGCTTCGCGAAAAGATCAAGCCCGTGCAGTGGATCGCGCTGGGGTTCATTCTGGTTTTTGGTGGCGCGACCATTCTGCTCCACGACGAGTTCTACATCAAAATCAAGTGGACACTGTTTTACGGTTTGATGGGCCTCACGATTCTGGGCGCCGTCGCGTTACGTAAAAATCCGCTCAAAAGCGTGCTGGGACAGGAAATCGAGTTGCCCGACCACGTGTGGCGAAAATTGTCGATGGCGTGGGGCATTTTCTTTCTGACGCTGGCCACTTTGAACCAATACTTCGCACTCACGCTTTCGCTTGACGCCTGGGTCAAGGTCAAGGTGTTTGGTGGTTCCGCTTTGAGTTTTGTATTTGTGCTCGCACAAGCCTTCTGGATGGCGAAATATCTGCCTGAAGATGCTGTGCAGGCACCCAAAGAATCCTGACCTACAAATATTTTTGATGCTATACGCCATCAACTGCGAAGAAATGCCCGGTGCACTGGAAAAACGACTTGCCAACCGGCCCGCGCACGTCGCGCGCCTGAAGCAATTGCAGGCAGATGGGCGGTTAATTCTGGCCGGGCCTCACCCGCTGATCGACGCGGACGATCCGGGGCCCGCAGGTTTTTCAGGCTCGCTCATTATTGCGGAATTTGCATCGCGCGAAGCGGCAATCGCCTGGGCTTCGGAAGATCCTTATTGCACGGCTGGCGTATTCACGTCGGTTAGTGTGAAGCCGTTTAAACGCGTTTTCTGACTGCCCGGCATGCTTTCCATTCGCGATCAGATCACGGTCAAGCTTCAGGCGTTGGCACCTTCGCTACTTGAAGTAACCGATGATTCTGCGGCGCACGCCGGGCATACGGGTGCGACTGATCATGCCCAACGGACGGGCGCAACCGATGGAACGCACTTTGAACTCACGATTGTGTCAGCCGCTTTCGCTGGCAAAGCTTTGGTCACACGTCATCGCATGATTTACGATTTGTTGGCCGAATTAATGCAAACGCGCATTCATGCGTTGAAAATTAACGCGCGTTCTCAATAGTTGTCATCTTGTATCTTGTATTTTTGATTGTTTCACTTAACAGAGGAAGACTTATGCAACACAATTTGAAAACCATCGTTGTCGCCCTTTCTGTAGCCCTTGCGGCAATGTCAGCGCCTGTGGCGTTCGCGCAGTCCAAAGCCGACAAGGCAGACAAAGCGGCCCCCAAAGCTGCCAAGGTTGACGGTCGTTTGAGCGTCAACGGCGTCATGATCCCGAATGCTTATTTCGACGCGATGAATCGAGAGCGCGAAACGGCAGGCCAACCAGCATCCCCGGAATTTGCGAACGCGATGAAGGACGAGTTGGTCAACCGTGAAGTGTTGTCGCAAGCAGCTAAAAAGAAAGGCATCGACAAGACGCCGACGGTTGCCGCACAGATGGACATGGCCCGTCAGGCCGTGCTGATCCGCGCGTTTTTTGAAGACTACGTTAAAGCCAATCCGATCAGTGACGCACAACTGAAGGCTGACTACGACAAGTATGTCGTGCAATTGGGCGATAAGGAATTCAAGGTGCGTCATATTCTCGTTGACAAAGAAGACGACGCCAAAGCGATCATCGTCGCCTTGAAGCGCGGCGAAACATTTGAAAAGCTCGCGAAGGAAAAGTCTAAAGACACCGGCTCCAAAGACAACGGTGGCGATCTTGATTGGGCACCTGCCGGCCGCTATGTCCCTGAATTCGCCACGGCGGTCAAGGCACAGGCCAAAGGCCAGCTCTCGGAAACACCGGTCAAGTCACCGTTTGGATACCACATAATCCGCGTCGACGATTCACGCGCGATGAAAGTGCCTACGTTTGACGAAGTCAAAGACAAATTCCGTCAGCAGGCGCAGCAAGAACAAGTCGCGAAACTGGTGCAGGAACTTCGCGGCAAGGCCAAGATTGAAGAGAAGTAATCTTCTGTTTGAGTCTGCAATAGTGCAAAAACAAAAAGGCAGCTGCGGCTGCCTTTTTCATTGAAGGCACTGTTGCCGCAGTTAACTACTGATGCTAAACCAAACTTTGTGGTTTGCCTAGCATTGCGCGGCGGTGATAGTTGCATTAGCTTAGCGATATGAACATTCCCGTCCGTGTGCAATTCGCAAAAGCTGGCAACCTCTTCCGACTTGAGGTTTGCGTTTCACCTCTGCTGCCTCGCGAGGTGCCGCAGGTAGTGGAAGCGTTCACCGCCAATTGGTGCAAGCCGGAAGAAATCGAGCGCGGCAAGGTCAAAGATGCTGTCGCGATCACGCTGACTGCGGATCATGAAATTCGCGCTGGCGAAAAACCTGCCGACATTGCGCGCACCATCACCTACGCGATCTGGCAAAAACTGGATCGCTATGTGAAGGTGACGATTGAAGCGACCTACCTCGGCGAAACACCGGACGGCCATTTCGAGTATGGTGAGAGTGCCTATGCCGATGCGTTTGGAGCTCGCTTCGAGAACTAGAATTTAGCGAAAAAATTGCAACGCACAAGCATTGGCGGCCTTTTACGAGCATTTTTTGCCCGACAGCCGCGTCAGAGCTGGGCGTTGTCGAATTCAGCGATCGCGACGGAGTAATTTTGCGCAGCTCAGGCGGCCTTTTGCTGAACCAGTCTTACGAACTTCGCATAAAGTTCGTCACGGGTCTCGGCATGTTCAACATCCAGCGGAATGCAGTCCACCGGGCAGACTTCAACGCACTGCGGTGTCTCAAAGTGCCCGACGCATTCGGTGCATTTGTGCGGATCAATCTCGTAGATTTCCAACCCCTGATAAATCGCACCATTCGGGCACTCAGGCTCACAGACGTCGCAGTTGATGCACAGGTCGGTAATCTTGAGTGCCATGCGAGGGCTACTTTCCCACTTTGCCGAGTAATGCCTTGGCAGTCAGTGGATGGACGAAATCGCTCACGTCGCCTCCAAGAGTGGCGATTTCACGCACGATGGTGGCAGAGATAAACATATATTTGTCCGACGGTGTCAGGAACATGGTCTCTACGCCCGGGTTCAGCTTACGATTCATGCCCGCCATTTGAAATTCGTATTCGAAATCGGAGACCGCGCGAAGGCCCCGCAGAATGACGTTCGCATGATGAACGTTCAGGAAATCCGAAAGCAGGCCTGAAAAGCCCATCACCTTTACGTTCGGGAACGTGGCCAGGATATCCGTCGCCAAGCCAATCCGCTCCACCAGCGAAAAGAAAGGCTGCTTCGCCTGGCTGTGCGCGACCGCGACGATAACCTCGCCGAAAAGTTTTGCGGCACGGGCGACCAGGTCTTCGTGCCCTTTGGTCAGGGGATCAAATGTTCCGGGATAAACGGCTCTGATCATTTTTTCTCAGTTCGGGTAGGCGGGGACTCGCAATAACGCGAAGTGTACCGCACCCGCCCGGCCCTGTTTTACGATTTCCCATTGTGCGGCGTGAACATTCGAGAGGACGTCGGAAATAGGCACGCCCCACTCGGCGTATACAATCCCGCCAGTCTGCAGATATTCTGGAAGTTTCGTCAGAACGGCCTTCATTAAGTCGGAGCCAAAGGGGGGATCGACGAACACAATGTCAAATTTCTGCGGCCCAAGCTCGAGGAATTTCAGCGCATCCATTGCGACTACGCGGCAGCACGTGGCACCCAGTTTTTTCTGGTTGGTTGCCAAGGTCGTCAAGGCGTTGCGATCCACTTCCAGCATTATTACCTCAGCCGCACTCCTTGACGCCGCCTCGAAGCCGAGCGCGCCACTGCCCGAAAACATATCGAGGCAACGTTGGCCATTCAGCGTTTGACCCAGCCAATTGAACAGAGTCTCGCGCACGCGGTTCGCAGTCGGGCGCAAACCGTCTACCTCTGGAAATTCAATCACACGGCTGCGCATGGTTCCGCCAATGATACGAACGCGGTTGGCGGCTTTCGCCAGCGTGGGTTTACGCGGGCCGCTTGGCTTAAAATGTACGGGCATATTGAGACTTGCAGTACGACATATTTTCCGATTTGTTTTCAAACCTAACATCAAATTCTCGCAGGCTTTCCCCTTGTTTAGCATTTTCGGTTCAAAACAACCAACAACAACGCCTGCCGAGCCCCCTTCCAAACAGGTGGAGTCAGGCAACTGGATTGCCAGGCTAAAGACCGGTCTTTCCAAAACGCGTGCGGTACTCAATACGGACGTTTCGACGTTATTCCAGCGCCATGGCAAGATCGACGAGGCGTTGTTCGACGAACTGGAGACAGGGTTAATCACCGCTGATGTCGGGGCTGGTGCCGCGACTCGGTTGATTTCGCGCCTGCGGAGTGCCGCCAGGGATAAAAAAATCTCCGATGCTGCATCGCTGCAGGCGGAATTTGTCGCTTCACTTATTGATCTGATCGCACCGCTTGAGGCAACGCTGGATACGACGATCGCCAAGCCATTCGTCATTATGATCGCCGGAGTCAATGGCGCAGGCAAAACCACGACCATCGGCAAGCTTGCCAAATATTTTCAGAGCCAGGGTAAGAGCGTGATGTTGGCCGCAGGGGACACTTTTCGCGCCGCTGCGCGCGAGCAGCTGATGGAGTGGGGCCAACGTAACAACGTAACCGTCATCGCACAGGACGGAGGAGACTCGGCGGCTGTTATTTTTGACGCAATCCAATCAGCGAAAGCGCGCCGCATCGACATCCTGCTTGCCGATACCGCAGGGCGCTTGCCGACGCAGCTTCACCTGATGGAGGAAATAAAAAAGGTGAAACGCGTGATCAATAAGGCTGATGCGACAGCGCCACATGAGACGATTCTGGTGCTTGACGCAAATACGGGCCAGAATGCGCTGCAACAGGTGAAGGCTTTCGACGACGCACTTCAGCTCACCGGACTCATCGTCACGAAGCTCGACGGCACCGCCAAAGGTGGCATGGTCGCTGCACTTGCGATGAGCAAGCCAACAGCGCCAATTCCGGTGCGTTTCATCGGCGTGGGCGAAAGCATTGACGACCTTCGGCCTTTCAACGCATCCGAATTTGTAAATGCCTTGATTCGCAAATGATCAACCTTCCCGACATCGCCCACCTGCCTTGATTGCTTTTTCCAATACCGTTAAGCGTTACCCAAATGGCTTCGAAGCGCTAAAAGGGGTTTCTTTCTCCATTGAAAGAGGTGAGATCGTAGCCGTCACCGGCCACTCTGGTGCCGGCAAATCTACGTTACTGCGACTGGCGGCGGGGATCGAACTGGCCTCGCAAGGCAGCGTGCTGGTGAACAGCCAGAATGTGAGTCAACTGAAAGAGGCAGGTCTAGCCGTCATGCGACGTAACTTGGGCCTGGTGTTCCAGGACCACAAATTGCTGTTTGATCGCAATGTTTTTGATAATGTCGCGCTGCCCTTGTCGATTGCGGGATTTTCACACCTCGAAAGCGGTAAACGCGTGCGGGCAGCGCTAGACAAAGTGGGCCTGTTGAATCGTGAAAAAGCCGCGCCTATCACCTTGTCCGGAGGCGAACAACAACGGCTCTGTATCGCGCGCGCGATCGTCAATCGCCCGGCGATTTTGATCGCTGATGAACCCACGGGCAACCTGGATCAGGCGTATGCGGAAACAATCTTCGACCTATTCAGATCATTCAATCAGGTCGGTGTCACGGTACTGCTCGCGACGCACGACGAAAGCGGACTCGAACGACTCAACTGCCGCCGCATTTCGCTGGAGCGGGGGAATGTGACGGCATGAGAGGCTGGCTGACTACCCATGCCAATGCCTGTGGGCGCGCTGTCAGGCGTTTACTCGCACAACCAACGGTGACTCTCCTGTCCGTGTTCGTGATCGGCATCGCCATTACCCTCCCGCTGGGGCTATACGTCGCGTTTGCCAATGTAAATGCAGCTGCAGGCCGCGTCAGCACGGAGCCAAACATAAATGTTTATCTGGCGCTCAATGCGAGTGAGCAGGAAACCAGAGATCTTGAACGGAGGTTGAAATCGCTGGGTGGAGTTGACCGCGTTGCCTTCATTTCACGCGAGAGCGCGCTTCAGGAAATGAAGCGGGTGGCAAATCTGGCAGAGCTGCTAGGCAGCCTCGAAGTCAATCCATTACCTCACGCTTTCGCGATTCAGCCAACTGCGGTCGACGCTGCGACGCTCGAGGCGTTGCGCAAGGAAATTACGACGCTACCTAAGGTCGAAAGTCTCACGATGGATTTCGAATGGGCGCAGAAGTTGAAGCGTTTTGCGACCTTTGCCGAGCGCATTGTGTTGTTACTTGGCCTGCTGCTGGCAACTGCAGTTGTGTTTGTTACGGGCAATACAATCAGGTTGCAGATACTCACGCAGAAAGACGAAATCGAAGTGAGCCAACTGATCGGTGCCACACGACGCTTCATTCGTCGGCCATTCCTCTATTTCGGCGCTTTTCAGGGCTTGCTTGCCGGCCTGGTTGCCGTCCTGACCGTGATGGCCTTTGTATGGTGGGCCGGTGTCGAAGTGCGCGCGCTGACCGCCTCCTACGGTGGCGATTTTTCGCTAAGGGCGCCGACGTTGAATCAATCTCTCGGCGTAGTGGCGTTCTCCGGATTATTGGGCTGGCTAGGCGCATTTCTCTCGGTCTGGATGTACCTGCGGCGGGTTTCCGGGCGCTAGCGCGCTGGTGCCAATACTGGTAAAAGCATGAAGCTCCGCCATTGGTGCGGCTTTCAGGAGGAAAATACATGGAAACGCCCGTGAGTAGGCGTTCTACGTGATCTGATGTGCTTCTTGGGCTGGAAATGCTGCATCGTCGGTAGAAAACGATCTATATTTTCTGCCGCGCAGTACGGATAAGTTGTTATTTTTCAACACTTTATTTTCACAGGCTACTCCATTCACAACAGCGCCCATCCATTCTTCGGAACCAATTGCGAACTTAGCACTCTCAACGCAGGAGTGCTAAAATTAACTTAACCCGTATTTTCGGGATTAGTGGAGGTCACATGACTACTGCTACGATGAATTTGCCCGCGCTGTCAGTTGCGAGTATTGAAAACTATATTTCTGCCGTCAATCGCGTGCCGATGCTTACGCCGGAACGGGAACACGACTTGGGCGTTGCTTTGAAATCCAACGGCGACTTGGCCGCTGCTTCCGAGATGGTTATGTCGCATCTACGGCTGGTGGTGTCAATCGCGCGCAAATACACTGGCTATGGCCTGCCGCACGCCGACCTCATTCAAGAAGGCAATATAGGCTTGATGAAAGCGGTGAAGCGTTTCGACCCGGATCGCGGCGTTCGACTCGTTTCGTTCGCCGTTCATTGGATCAAGGCCGAGATTCACGAGTACATCCTCAAGAATTGGCGCATTGTGAAGATCGCGACAACCAAAGCGCAGCGCAAGTTGTTCTTTAATTTGCGCAGCATGAAACCTAATTTCGGCACACTCTCGCCAACCGAGGTAAAGGAAGTCGCTCGCCAGTTGAATGTGAAAGAAACTGATGTTACCGAGATGGAAAAGCGTCTCACCGGACAGGAAATCTCCCTGGAACCGGCGAACGACGATGAAGACAGCGCCTGGGTGAGTCCGATCGCATATCTGCAAGACGCAACGCAGGAGCCTTCCGAGCACCTAGCCTCCATGCAAAAACAGGCGGCCGCCACTGAAGGGCTCAATGCCGCGCTGGAAAGCCTGGACGAGCGTAGTCGTGAAATCATCACGTCGCGCTGGCTGGTACAGGAAGGCGAAGGCCGGGAGAAGACGTTGCATGAACTGGCTGACGAATTTGGCGTCTCCGCCGAACGCATTCGCCAGATCGAAGCGAAAGCAATGCAGAAGATGAAAGCGGCTTTGAGCGAGTACGACGCGATACGGTGATTACCCAAGCTGCCAACAAAGGGGTTGCGTGTCATGCGTAGCCCCTTTGTGTTTGTAGCGCATCCGCCTCATACCGACTAAACTATTTCTGGCTTTCGGCTGTCACCAAGAAAAACCGAACAATCCCGCGAAGGATTTCAGAATGTCCCAGATCAGGCCCACGCCGCTCTTTCGTATTGATGGCAGCGACGAAGACTCGGCTTTGCCGTTATCACAACGGATTCGTTCGCGGCTTGAACGCGCCAATCATCGCTTCAACGCAAACGACAACATTTCGGCATTCCTGAAAGCTGGCGAAGTTGATGAATTGCAGTTAGAAGTCGCGGCGAAGATGGCTGAAGTATTGAAAAGCCTGGTGATTGACACTGAGACTGACCACAACACGCAGGAAACTGCACATCGCGTTGCGAAAATGTATTTGAGCGAGATTTTCAAGGGCCGCTACCAGCCGATGCCCGCCGTAACCGAATTTCCAAACGTGGAGCAACTCAATGAGTTGCTTATCGTGGGTCCCATCACGGTCCGCAGCGCCTGTTCACACCACCTTTGTCCGATTATTGGCAAGGTGTGGATCGGTATCATGCCGAACGGGCACTCCAATTTGATCGGCCTTTCCAAGTACGCGCGTATATGCGATTGGGTGATGAGCCGTCCACAGATTCAGGAAGAAGCCGTCACGCAACTGGCGAACATCCTGCAGGACAAGGTCAAGCCGGATGGATTAGCGATTGTGATCGAAGCCGATCATTTTTGCATGCACTGGCGCGGCGTGAAAGATGCAGATGCGCGTATGACCAACAGTGTGATGCGTGGCTCATTTCTTAAAGATCCCAACCTGCGACGCGAGTTTCTCTCCTTGCTCACCAAGAAAAACACTTGAACTTCACCTGAATAACGGAGAACACTATGTTGGTGCGTTTGTTGTACGCAAGCAGGGCTGCTGACGATGTTTCGCAGGAAGAACTGCTGAGAATTTTGTCACAGTCAAAAGCAAACAACCCGGAGAGTGGCATCACGGGCGTTCTTTGTTCGAGCGGACGAATTTTCCTCCAGGTGCTCGAGGGCGGGCGCATGCAGGTAAATGGACTGTACAACCACATCGCTGCGGATCCGCGCCATCAGGATGTCGTGATTCTCTGTTATGAAGAAATCAGCGAAAGAAAATTCTCCGGTTGGTCGATGGGCTTGGTAAATCTTGAGCGAATCAACCCATCGTTGCTCCTGAAGTACTCTGAGTGCGCGACCCTCGACCCCTACTGCGTTTCCGGCAAGGCGTCGATGGCGCTATTCGACGAATTAATGGCCACCGCATCCATCATGGGTCAATCCAACCCTTTACTCCCGGCAGCGCGCTAGCGGTTGGTTCAAGTCTTGGCGGCGATTACCTGAATTTCCACCTTGTAAGCAGCTTTCGCGAGCTTTGCCTCGACGGTTGCCCGAGGAGGTGTCGCGCCTGGCACGACCCAGGCATCCCAAGCCGCGTTCATCGCCGGAAAATCTGCCATGTCGGTGACGTAAATGGTCGTCGACAGGATTCTTGTTTTGTCGCTCCCTGCCTCCGCTAACAACTTATCGATTATCGCCAGAATTTGCTTTGTCTGGCCTGCCATGTCCTGGGAGGTGTCATCGGCAACCTGTCCTGCAAGATAGATGGTGCCATTGTGCACGGCCATATCCGACAGGCGTGGGCCAACGTGAAATCGCTGAATGCTCATATTTAAAATCCCTGAGGTCGCTATTGAAGTAGTTTCTCGATATCGGGCGCGATCTTATCGGCCCCCAAGCCGTAATTAATAAACAGGCGTAACTTCCCCTGCGGATCAAACGCCAACGATGCAGCACTGTGATCAACTGTGTAACTTTCGGCAGACTTGCCTGCCGCCACACGGTAAATAATTTTGAAATCCTTCGCCACTTTTTCGGTCGCGGCATTGTCACCATACAAGCCGAGAAATGCCGGATTGAAAGATGGCACGTATTTTGACAGTAACTCCGGCGTATCCCGTACAGGATCAATGGTCACGAACAACACTTGCACGCGTTGTGCATCGCTCCCCAGCTTTTGCATGACTTGCCGCATCTCCGAAAGCGTGGTCGGACATACATCCGGGCAATGCGTGTAACCAAAAAACATTACCACGACCTTTCCTCGGAAGTCTGCCATCGTGCGCAACTTTCCGGTGTGATCAGTTAAACGGAAATCATTGCCATAGCCTTGGATTCCGGTGATGTCGAGCGAATTAAAAACGGGCTTGTTTTCGCAGCCACAGAGCACGAGGCAAAATGCAAAAACCGTGGCGATGACGACGCGTGTCATTAGCGCATCGCCAGCGGTGCGTAATGGTCGAGCAGGAGCACCGCAAACAGCAGCGACAAGTACAAGATTGAAAACGCAAAAGTTTTTCTGGCAAGCGCGTCCGTATAGGCGCGTAAAAGTTTGATCGCGAAATAGAGGAAGAAGCCATCCAGCACCAGTACGGAAAGAAGATAAATCCAGCCGGCCATTCCGACGGCAAACGGCAGCAACGTCGATGCCGATAGCAACATCGTATAGAGCAACAGATGAAGTTTCGTGAAGGCGTCGCCGTGTGTCACCGGCAACATTGGTACACCAGCACTGGCGTATTCATTTTTCCGATACAGGGCCAACGCCCAGAAATGTGGTGGCGTCCAAGCAAAAATGATCAGAAAAAGCAGCAGGGCGTTGGGGTCAACGACACCAGCAACAGCGGCCCATCCAAGCACAGGCGGCATCGCGCCAGATGCACCGCCGATCACAATATTCTGCGGCGTTGCTGGCTTCAGGATCACGGTGTAGATTACCGCATATCCGACAAAGGTAGCCAGGGTCAGCCACATTGTTAGCGGATTAACATACCGATAAAGCACGGTCAATCCCGCGCCGCCGACAATGCCCGCGAACAGCAAAATCTGCAAGGTCGTGATCGATCCGGCAACTGTGGGCCGCGAACGCGTGCGGGCCATTTTTCGGTCGATCTGCTGCTCGATAAGGCAGTTGAACGCCGCCGCCGCACCCGCTACCAGTGCAATGCCCAAAGTACTCGTGAGCATCAACGGGACGTCCCACGCAACGCCAACCGGATAGGCAAGCATCATGCCGATGATCGCCGTGAACACAATGAGCGAATTGACGCGAGGCTTCGTCAATTCGAGAAACTGTGCCAGCACGTTGGACTGAGGACGGGTCACGATCTGTTGGGACATTTCAGAATTCAATTTCGGTGAATGAAGAGTCGCAAATTTATCAACAACAACAGTGTAAATAAAATGGCTGCCACGCCATTGTGCGCGACCGCCACCGCCAATGGAAGGCCAAACCACACATTCGAGATGCCCAATAACACCTGCGCCAAGAGCGTCGCAAGCAGCATCTTTGCCGCCTTTCGACCCGATTCTATTTTCAACAAGCCCAACGCAAAACTGCCGACCACCAATACTACGAGTACCGCGCCCAAGCGATGCATCCAGTGGATGGCCCGCAACGCTTCAAGCTTCAGTAACTCGCCATCCGGACCAATACCCAGCGGGCGGAAAGCGTGGAACGCGTTTGCAAAATCCATTGTTGGCACAAGCATGCCATCGCACATCGGCAAGTCTGCGCAAGCCAGTGCAGCATAGTTTGTACTGACCCAGCCTCCCAGCACAATTTGACCAAGCAATACGGCGAGCGCCATCAGTGCAAATATACGTAATCTCTTGTGGGTGCTAATATTTTGCGTCCAGTCCGCGCGTGGTGTGCTTCCCGCAGCTTGTCGCCAGTACAGCCACGTCAATAAAGACAGAATCGTAATTCCGCCCAGCAGATGGGAGGTAACGATTGCCGGTCTCAAAAGCATGGTCACCGTCCACGCACCTAGAGTGGCCTGCAAAATAACAACGCATGCAATGAGGGTGGCGAGCGTGGGGGATTGATTCCACGCACTTCTATTGCGCCAGGCCGCAATCATTATCGCAGCGATTAACGCACCTACGACCATCGCCAGGTAACGATGAGCCATTTCCTTCCACGCTTTTGCCATAGATACCGGCCCGCCCGGTTGGTTGATTTCGGCGGTGCGAATGTCAGCCGCTGAATGATGGGGCATAAGGTTTCCGTAGCAGCCGGGCCAATCGGGGCATCCCAAGCCTGCATCAGATAACCTTACAAACGCGCCAAGGATCACCAACACAAAAGTCATTGCCGTCGTCACGGCAATTAGCGCTCGAAAGTGCCCGATGTCGCGCTTAACCCATAAATACGCGGTCAAGGCGATCACGAGGGTGATGACGCCAATGAGGCCGTGCTCAACTGCGCTCATTCTGGTTTCGCTTCGCGACTTTGTTTCATATGCCCCCGTTAGCCAATCTGGGAAGCTTTTAGCACCTGACGCAGGTCTTTTGCGATCAGCTTCGTATCACCGTCCGCACCATAACGCATAAAAATATTTCCCAAGGGATCCACGGCGAAAAAAAATGCCCGGCCATTGCTTGCGTCCCCCCGCGGAATGGGAAGTCTGGCCAGCCATGGCGATTCTTTTGCGGAGATCCACGCCGTCCCCTGATAACGCCGAATCAACTCCTCTGGCGGTCTGATGTCATCATCGATCAACACGACGCGCACGACGCGATCCATTTCCCGTCCGACAATAAGCCTCGTTTGCCGCATCGCAAAAAGCTTCTGCTCGCACGCGGACGCGCAAGCGCCGCTATCGCGCGTTACGATCAACCACTTGCCGCGAAGTCCTTGGTCGCCTATGCTTCGCGCCGTATCAGCGCCGTCGGTCACGCTCAAGGATAGTTGTGGCAAATTGATTGTCGGCGCAATGAGCTCGCCATAGTTGTTGGTCTTGGTGGGTGGCAACCAAAAAAATGCCGCGAATGACGCCAATGAAGGCAATGCAAAAATCGTCATGATTAGTGCGAGCTTCGTTCGAGGGCTCATCATTCGTTACCTTTGTCGGCTATCGCCTGCGAGGGCAAAAGACGCTCGAGTCTGAGATTCAGCGCAACCCACAAAACGACGACTGTCGCCGCCAGCGAGTACCATGTCAGCATATATTCAACGTGCTTTTCGGCGCGCGCATCGGGTCGTTCCGTGACGGCTATTAACGCTGTTGCGCCGCCTTTCTCGAGCAAGACATACGGCAAAACGTCGCGGCCGCTTACACGACGATATCGGTCAATGGTGAGGTTTTGCCAAACACTGCCCTGGATGGTTGCCCCGGAAAGCTCGAGGAATCGGACACTGGGCAGCACAAGTACGCCTTCGACCGTAACCAATCCTTGCGGTACTGGAACGGATGGCGGCAATGGATAGCTATTGCCGCGCGCCACCCATCCGCGATTGACCAATACGAAACGATTTGTCCCTTCCATTTTTAATGGCGTGATCACGTGAAATCCAACGTTGTCACTGTCGAACTTGTTATCCAGGAAAATCTGCCCGCTCGCCAACCACTCGCCATGGGCACTCGCTCGTGCGTATCTAAACGCGCGCGGGTCAGCAATATTTGCGCCCAACACAATTGGTGACGCAGCATTCCGACGGACAAATTGGGCTTGCAGCGTCTCCTTCTCTGTCGCGCGTGCTTGCTGCCATAGGCCAAGATAGACCGTCACGCTCAGCGCACATAGCGCTGCAATGGTCGGCACAAACGTGGGTATGAAGCGAATTCTGGATAGTGGAAGTGGCATCGGAAGGCACTGGAAAGCTACGTTACAATCCTCATTGGTCAACATAAATAACAATGTCGCTAGATCGGCACAATGCAATGAAAATTTTGGTGGTGGGTCTGCTAATTCTGGTGATTGTCAGCCTGTTTAGTGGGCTGTTCTTCATGTACAGGGACAAGGGAAATTCGAGACGCATGGTGAATGCCCTGACGTTTCGAATCGCACTTTCAATTATTATCTTTCTTGTCTTGATCGGCGGCTATTACTTCGGTCTGATACCGCATCGGTAAACGAAAAAGAAGTATCCCGGACAGAAGTCATTCACCCCACAAAAAAGCCGCACAGTGTGCGGCTTTTTTCAGCCGTACACTGGCCATTACGCGAGCCAGTACACAAATACGAACAGGCCCAACCATACGACGTCAACGAAGTGCCAGTACCAAGCTACTGCCTCGAATGCGAAATGGTGATCCGGTGTGAAATGGCCTTTGATACAGCGGACCAGAATCACCGTCAACATGACCGCACCAAGCGTAACGTGAAAGCCGTGGAAGCCGGTCAGCATAAAGAATGTTGAACCAAATACGCCTGAGGAAAGTTTCAAGTTCAGATCGGAATATGCGTGAGAGTATTCATAGGCTTGGACGCCCAGGAATATCGCTCCCAGCAGAATCGTCAGGAATAGCCCCAGGATCAATTGCTTGCGATTATTGGCGATCATTGCATGATGAGCCCATGTCACTGTCACGCCGGAGCTCAGCAATAGTGCCGTGTTGATGGCAGGAAGTCCCCACGCACTCATCGGCGAGAACTGGAATGCCGGATTGGGATCAAGATAAGGACCCATCGTTGGCCATTTTGCCTCATAGCCTTGCCAGATCAGAGCGTTGTCGAAATCACCCAGCCATGGCACGGAAAATATCCGGGCATAGAACAGCGCCCCGAAGAAAGCCGAAAAAAACATTACCTCGGAGAAAATAAACCAGCTCATGCTCCAGCGGTAGGAGGTGTCCATCTGCTTGTTGTACAGCCCGGATTCGCTTTCGTGAATGACGATCCCGAACCAGCCGAACAGCATGTACAGCAAAATGCTGAATCCAATCGCAATGGATGTGAAGCCCCATGGCTGAATCTCGTTCATCCACATGGCCAAACCGGACATGAAGAAAAACAGCGCAGTTGAGCCCACCACAGGCCACTTCGATGGTGGAGCGAAATAATAGCCGCCAGTTGTTGTACTCATACGAAAACTCCTCTAAAACTCTTAATAACCTAATATTATCTGGTGGTAAGCATTCTTACGAAAAAGACCAATCCGACCACAAATACTAAGACACATACAATGCCGACAGCGATGACGTGCGGCATCTTCAATTTCTGCTGGTCACTCTCGTAGCCCTTGTTACTTCGAATGCCGAGAAGCCCCCATAGCACGGCCTTAATCGTGTTCCACATTAGGATTTATCGTGTTTGCCAGTCACGTCGAAAAATGTGTACGACAATGCGATAGTTCCAAGACTGACCGGTGCCTTCGGATCGACAAAGAAAGTGACTGGCATCTCACGTGTCTCGCCGGCCTGCAATGTTTGGTTGCTAAAACAAAAACACTCGAGTTTGTTGAAGTAAAGTCCTGCCTCGAGAGGCGCAAAACTCGGCACCGCGCGCCCAGTCGTCGCGTGTGACAACATGTTTGTCACACGATACTTCACCGTCGCCATTTCGCCGGGATGGATTTCTACTGCCTTCTCGACGGGCTCAAATTTCCACGCAAAGTCTTTGTTCAAATTTGCCAAAAATTCAATTTTCACCACGCGACTGGTATCCACTTGGGTATTCTGGGCAATCGAGCGCGTCGCAGTGATCCCCAAAACATTACAGATCTGGCGATAAAGAGGCACCATTGACGCACAAAAAACAAGCATCACCGGCACGACCATGAGTAATTTCCAAAAAGTCACGCGATTGTTTTCGCGTATTTCCACCTGGGAAATTGAATCGGCGGTCTCGCTCAACTAATCACCTTGGAAAATTTTACAATCGAATAAGCAAACACCGCTGCCACCCACACCAACAACAACGCCAGCGTGATGGCCTTTCGCCGACTTTGCCTGGCTTGCAACGGATCGGTCGCCTTTTTTTCCATCGTTGGTCCGATTATTTCAGCAGGGGCGGTGTTTCAAACGTGTGGTATGGAACGGGGCTCGGCAGGTGCGTCCACTCAAGCGAATCGGCGCCTTCCCACTGCCTGTCTTTGGCTTTCTCGCCAGACCGAATCGTAGTTACGACGTTGTAGAGAAAAATCAGTTGGCTAAAACCGAGCGCGAACGCACCAATTGTCGAAATCGCGTTCCACTCCGCGTACTGCAACGCGTAGTCTGGAATTCGACGCGGCATACCCGCGAGACCCAGAAAATGCTGCGGAAAGAAGGTGACGTTGAACGCGATGGCGGAAATCCAAAAATGCCATTTCCCAAGCGTCTCGTTATACATCTTGCCCGTGAATTTAGGCAGATAAAAATACACCGCCGCTGTCAGTCCCCAGATTGCACCCGGGAATAAAACATAATGAAAGTGTGCAACCACGTAATACGTGTTGTGCAAGGTGATATCCACGGCAACAATCGCGAGCACCAAACCAGAGAACCCCCCCAGCGTAAACATGCACAAGAAGCCGATGCAGAATAACATCGGCGTCTCAAATGTAAGCGAGCCACGCCACATGGTCGCAATCCAATTGAAAATCTTTACGCCCGTCGGAACCGCGATCAGCATCGTCGCGTACATAAAGAACAACTGGCCGGCAGCAGGCATACCCACTGTGAACATGTGGTGGCCCCAAACAATGAACGACAGAATCGCAATCGAACCGGTGGCATAAACCATCGACGCATAACCAAATAGCGGCTTTCTCGCAAACGCAGGAATGATCGAAGATACGATTCCAAAGGCTGGTAGGATCAGGATGTAAACCTCCGGATGACCAAAGAACCAGAAAATGTGCATGAACATCGTCGGGTCGCCACCGCCGGCCGCGTTGAAAAAGCTCGTGCCGAAATGACGATCAGTCAACAACATGGTGATTGCACCGGCCAGCACCGGCATTGTGGCAATGAGCAGATACGCGGTGATCAGCCAAGTCCAGCAAAACAGTGGCATTTTCATCAATGTCATGCCGGGCGCACGCAGGTTCAGCAATGTGGTGATGATGTTGATGGAACCCATGATTGACGACGCGCCCATCAGGTGCAGGGCCAGGATTGACATATCGACGCCGATGCCACCTTGTATCACCAACGGCGGATACAGCGTCCATCCGGAAGCAGCCGCACCACCCGGCACGAAGAATGTAGCGAACAAGAGAATTGCCGCCGGAATCAATATCCAGAAGCTCCAGTTATTCATCCGGGGAAAGGCCATGTCCGCCGCACCTATCTGCATGGGTATCAGCCAGTTGGCGAAGCCGACGAAGGCAGGCATCACGGCACCAAAAATCATTACCAGCGCGTGCACCGTTGTCAAAGAATTGAAGAATTCCGGTTGCAGGTATTGAAGTCCAGGCTGGAAAAGCTCTGCGCGAATGGCAAGAGCCATTGCACCACCGATAAAAAACATCGTAAATGCAAACCATAAGTACATTGTCCCGATGTCTTTGTGGTTTGTAGTGGTGAAGTAGCGCATCAGACCGCCCGGTGCGTGATCGTGAGAGTGATCATGGGTGTGGTCGTGTGCTGTAGCTATAGTCATTTGTAACTCCAGTTTCTTTAGTGCGTGCAACGGAAAAATTGATACTTTCGCGATTCTAGATTATCGAGAAACTATTACGCGCTTTTTGCTTCAAGCGGACAGCATCACTTCCTTGCCGCTTTGATATCAGCCGGTTGGATCACCTTACCGACACTATTGCCGAAGGAGTTTTTCGTGAATGTGATCAGTGCCGCGATCTCACTATTTGAAAGGCGCGCAAACGACTGCATCGCAGTACCCGGCTTGCCGTTCAGCACAATGTTGATCTGTTGGTCGCTCGGCCCAAGTACTATTTTGGATCCGGCCAAGGATGGGAATGCCGGCGGCATTCCTTTGCCGTTGGGTTGATGACAAGCCACACAATTTGCGGCATAAAGTTTCTCGCCTTTTTCCCTGGCATCGACCATCGTGAATACTTTATTGTCTTCTTCTGCTGGCGTGCTAACGGCAGGTGCCGCCGAGACCGAAACTTTGGTGCTCCACTTGGTCTTTGATTCCACAAGCCACTTCGCATACTCCGCTTCTGATTTCACGACAACCGTTATGGGCATGTAGCCGTGCAGCTTGCCACAAATCTGGCTGCACTGGCCCTTGTAGGTGCCGGTCCTATCCGCCTTGAACCATACGTCCTTGATGAATCCGGGGATCCCATACTGATTTATCCCCAATTGCGGAACATACCATCCGTGAATCACGTCGTTCGAGGTGACAAGCAAACGTATGCGCTTGCTGACTGGCACTACCAACGGATGGTCAACTTCAAGCAAGTAATCGTCACCTTGCTTTTCCAAGGGCCCGGTGCCGGGTTGCCCGATTTGGCTCCAGGGCGTCGTCAAATTTGAGTAGAAACCGAAGTCCTCCGCGCTGTAGTCGTAGCGCCAGCCCCATTGGAACCCGGTTACCTTGACTGTCATATCAGGACTAGAGGTGTCCTTCATATCAAGGATCGTCTTCGTCGCCGGTACCGCCATGGCGATCAGAATGACAAAAGGGATGATCGTCCAGATAATTTCGATCAGCGTGCTCTCATGAAAATTTACATCAGGTTTGGCACCATTGGACTTGCGAAACTTGAAAATAGAATAAAACATAAATCCGAACACGACCACAAAAATTGTCGCGCAGACCCAAAGAATGTACATGTGCAACCCGTAAATCTGCTCTGCGATTGGCGAAGCAGGCTGCGGAATATTCACGTCATAGCTTGCCAATACCCGAAAACTGATCATGGACAGGCATGCCACAGAGACGAGGTTGACCGCGCCCGCTGCTAAGCGCCTGAAGAAGTCATTCTTTTTTTGCATGCTAAGTACTCGTCCGATATGTCAAAAAACTGCGGCGCTCATTGATCCTGCTCATGGCACCACGCCTATTTCAAAACGCGCTTCAGATTGCGACAAAGCAACGCGCGTTGCTCGTCTGAAATCATTTTCCCGATTGAAACCGTCTTCCCCTGGTAACGCAAACCCACCTCCACCCTCCCGTTGCGCGTGATCGCAAAAAGGTGAACCCATTCAGCGTTGCCAGAGAGCATTTCAACTTGACCACACTCACATCGCGACCAGTAAAATTCCCGATCCGCCACTTGAAGCCATTCGTAATCCCCGTCGTGCCGCCCGATCAAGTGAAATGCGCACCAGAGAAACAAAATTTCGAAACCAGCAAATGGAAGCACCATCCATGCACCGATGGCTGTCGCCGCACCGGCGCACAAAATTGTCGTGCCCGCGAGCAACAAAAACCATCGCAGGCGTCCACCGGATGTCAGTGACCTATTTGGCCGCATCTCAAGAAAAAACGATGCGCTGTCAACAGTTTCGTTCGCCCCTAGTTTCAACTATCACACCTAGGTAACAGGTTTAAGCCACGCCACACGGTTAGTAAGGATTTTATCGCAGCCCGACTCCCTGTGGCAAGGAAACCATTTTGCAAGTACGCGGGAAACTCACGGCCCTAGCATCTAGTGCCACAATCAATTGCCGCTTGGGGGCGATTCGAACGCGTACGGCTCAAGCCGCGTCTCCACTACCGCTTCTACACCCGTCTCGTCGGACATTTTCGTCGGCCCGGCAATCGCGTAGCGCTCTTCCGCCCATGCACCCAGATCTATCAACTTGCAGCGCGGACTGCAGAACGGACGAGACGGATTGTCGAGCCGGTATTCCAAGGACTTGCCACATTTTGGACAGCGCACTAAAGTTGTGCTCATAGATTGCAATAGGTCAGGTCGAACTCGATGTCTGCCTCGTAGACTTTGGTGCGCTGCACGCTGCCAGGCAGAATGAAACGGATATTGAGCGCATACTTATTGGCGCTAATCTCCGGCACGCAACCGATGTCGCGCCTAAGCGTGAGCCTCAGCATATGCGCGGCGCGCTCCATCGGAGTCTGCTGAAATACCCCGCGGTACGCGATCAGTGACGCAGACTTTCCACTTTCACGCAATACGCGCAAAACGATACGGAGCGCGGCGGCAACTGAATTCAGCGGTAGTCTCCACGACTCGATATCAATCCGGCGCAATGTGTGGTCTCTGTGCAGCCAATGGTGGTAAGAGGGCAGATCAAACTCGCAAATGCCGCCCGGAATCGCGGCCCGCTGTTTGATCGCCATCAGCCACTCATTCTCCCTCAAGTGCAACCCCGTCTTGCCGGCTGATGCCAGCAAGTCCGCGAACGAGACTTCGATTTCCGCGACCACAGCATCGAGTCTTTCTTCCGAAATCGCAGGGTTGCCACGCAGCGCCTCAAGGAACAATCGTTGACGATCCAACTCTTGGAGTAGGTCAGATTTCAAATCGCCCCGCGATGCCACCTCCAGAATCTCGAAGATGCTCGTGAGCGCTGCCTGATGGTCGAGCGGTGCATCCTGAGCAATAAAAAAATCCAGGCGGTCGAACAGATCCTCCAGACGCAGAAGCGTTCGGATGCGTTCATTGAGGGGGTATTCGTATGTGATCACTGGCTAACCGGTGGCGAGAGCACAAATTGTGACGGATTAGGCCCAAGTTTACAAATTTTTTGCCCCTGTCGAACGCTCATTTAGACGTCGCCGCGCTCTGAATGTACCCAACGTGAAGCCGTTCAATCTGCTCCCGAAGTGAGCCGGTCATTTTGCCATTCCAAATCAGGTTATCGGCCAATTGCAAACGCACTACTCGTGGTAGTTGTGCGTTGACAATACGATCTATCTCATCAGCGTCTAAACCTGAACGGCGCTTTACGCGCTCAACCTGAGTCGCAACAGGACAATCAATTAACAGCGTCGATTGGGTGCGCTTACGGTAAGTCAGTGTCTCAAACAACAGGGGCACGACGAGAATCGCATATGACGCATTCTGCACCGGCTCAGAGTGCAACGCCATCTCTACTTCCGCATGAATCAAGGGATGCAGAATTGCTTCCAGCTTGCGTTTCGCACCCGCGTCGGCAAACACGCGGTCGCGGGTCAACGCCCGATCGAGCGAACCATCACCAGCAATGAACTCCGCCCCCATGCCAATCCGAATCGCGGGGTTAGCGCGCCCCTCAACGCCCGTCAGCACACGCGCTATTGCATCCGTATCGACGATAGCAACGCCAAGCGTACCGAAAAGATCGGCGACAGTGGATTTTCCACTGCCGATACCGCCAGTCAGACCAACGATATACACGTCGACGGCCATCGACTCACGCTGGCATTCGGCCTAGATACCAAGCATTCAATTGTTGTCCCCAAACGAGCGCGATGAGTCCGGCAGTTGCAAGATAGGGGCCAAAGGGTAACTTGGCACCTTTGTCGCGCCCTTTTATGACAATCCCTGCGATACCGACCACCGTCCCAACGGCTGCCGATAACAAAATAACGAGGGGGAGCAATTGCCAGCCCAGCCATGCCCCGATAGCGGCTAACAACTTGAAGTCGCCATACCCCATGCCCTCTTTGCCTGTGAGCAGTTTGAACCCCCAATACACTGACCACAAAATAACGTACCCGCCAGCAGCACCCACGGTCGCCGAGCCGATATCGGTAAAAACGCCACCGATATTTATCATCAGGCCCAACCACAGAAGCGGTAGCGTGATGTCATCTGGAAGAAGAGTGGTATCGGCGTCGATGAACGCCAACGCAACAAGGGCCCATAAATAGATGATCGCAAACCCTGCCGCCAACGTTACGCCAAATCGCCACGCGAGGAACCCGGTCAACAGGCCTGTCAATGCTTCAACCAAAGGATAGCGAATACTGATCCTGGTTTTGCAAGCGGAACACTTCCCGCCAAGCAAGAGATAGCTCAAAACCGGGATATTCTGGAGTGCGCGGATACGCTTCCCGCAGCTTGGGCATGCGGACCGGGGTACGACAAGGTTGTATTTATTCCCGTTGGCGGTCGTTTCGGCTTGCTTGACAACAATTTTGTCGCCCAGAAACTCAAGGCACTGCGCCGTCCAATCGCGTTCCAACATGATCGGCAATCGATGAATCACCACATTCAAAAAACTGCCAACCGTCAAGCCAAGGATGATTGCAGTGCCCACGAAAAACCACGGCACCGCCCGGAAAGTGTCGAGCAAATCCATTTATGTATACAGCAAAAGCGGCGCGCGCGTTGGGGTTCGACTAAACCGCTTGGCCCATTTTGAAGATGGGCAGGTACATCGCGATGACCAAACCACCAATCAATACGCCCAGTACCGCCATGATCATCGGCTCCATGAGGCTGGCCAGGGCATCAACCGCGTCATCGACCTCAGCTTCAAAAAAATCCGCGACCTTCGACAGCATACCGTCCAACGAGCCGGACTCCTCGCCGATGGCACACATTTGCAAAACCATATTTGGGAATACCCCGCTGTTTTGCATCGACACCGTCAGGCTCGAACCCGTGCTCACTTCCTGTTGGATTTTTTTGGTCGCGTTGTAATAGACTTTATTCCCAGCCGCGCCAGCCACGGAATCGAGCGCTTCCACCAGCGGAACGCCAGCCGCAAACATCGTCGCGAGAGTACGGGTCCAGCGGGCAACAGTGGCTTTCTTGACCAAATCACCAAACACCGGAACCTTCAATACCAGCCTGTCCATAAAGAATTGCATTTTTTCAGAGCGCTGCCATGTGTTGAAAAATAGCCATGTGCCACCACCCAGGCCGCCGAAAATAAGGTACCAATAAGATACGAAAAATTTCGACAGATTCATGACGACCAGCGTCGGCGCCGGCAAGTCGGCACCAAAATTCTTGAACATCGCTTCAAATTGCGGAATCACAAAAATCATGATCACAGCCGTGACCACAAATGCGATCACAAGAATTGAAATAGGATAGGCGAGCGCTTTTTTGATCTTGCCCTTGATCGCAAGAATTTTTTCCTTGTACGTCGCGAGGCGATCCAGGAGGGTATCCAGAATACCGGCTTGTTCCCCTGCGGCAACGAGATTGCAAAACAGACTATCGAAGTACAGGGGGTATTTCCGAAACGCCTGCGCCAAGCTGCTGCCTGTTTCGACTTCCGTCTTGATGTCAAGCAGTAGCCGTGTCACCGACGGATTGCTGTGGCCCTTGGCTACAATATCAAACGACTGCAACAATGGCACGCCCGCCTTCATCATTGTGGCAAGCTGCCGCGCAAACAACGCAACGTCTGTTTCTGTAACTTTCTTGCCGCCACTCCTCGACTGCTTCTTTACCTTGGGATTAGTGATCCCCTGGCGACGCAGTGTCGCCGTGACTATATTCTCACCTGACGCGCGGATTTCGCCTTTGACGATTTTTCCCGATCTGTCTTTTCCTTCCCAGGAAAAATTGAGGAGTTTTACTTCTTTCCCGTCTTTTTTACCGCCTGCGGTGGTAGCCATCGCTACTCCTTAATCAAACTTGCATAAGACTTGCAACGGTGAAATCGGCAATTCGTTTTTGCGATTCCGGCCTCGCTCACTCGTTGGTACATGATTCGACTTCTTCCAACGAGGTCAAACCGGCTTTCACCTTTCGAAGACCGGACTGCCGCAAATCCGCTACCCCTTCAATCTTGGCCTGATCGGCGATATCGATCGCAGTGCCATTTTTCATGATGATTCGCTGCATTTCGTCGGAAATCGGCATCACCTCATAGATACCGACTCGCCCTTTATAGCCTGTATTCTTGCATATGTCACATCCAACGTGGCCGTACGGTTGCCACGAGCCGTCCAGATCCGCCTCCTTATAACCTGCCCTAAGCAACGCTTCCCGGGGAATATCAATGGGCCGCTTGCAAGAACAGAGCCGCCTGGCCAAACGCTGCGCGGTAATCAGGATGACCGCTGTCGCGATATTAAAAGGTGCAATGCCCATGTTCATCAAGCGCGTGAGCGTGGAAGGCGCATCGTTGGTGTGCAGTGTGGAGAGCACCATGTGGCCAGTTTGCGCGGCCTTGATGGCGATTTCGCCGGTATCCATGTCGCGAATCTCGCCGACCATGATGATATCGGGATCCTGACGCAGGAATGCCTTTAGCGCGGCGGCAAAGGTAAGGCCGGCCTTATCGTTCACGTTTACCTGATTGATGCCTGCAAGGTTGATCTCGCAAGGGTCCTCGGCAGTCGAAATATTGATGCCGGGCTTGTTCAGAATATTGAGGCACGTGTAAAGCGATACCGTTTTGCCCGAACCCGTTGGACCGGTCACGAGGACCATGCCGTAGGGACGGCTGATGGCATGCATCAGCGCCGCTTTCTGTTCCGGCTCGTAGCCCAATGCTTCGATCCCCAGCGTGGCGCTGGAAGGATCAAGAATACGCATACATATCTTTTCACCAAACAGCGTCGGCAAAGAAGAAACGCGAAAATCGATCGCGCGCGTTGCGGACAACCTTAACTTCATCCGACCGTCCTGGGGTACACGCTTTTCCGAAATGTCCATCTTGGAAATGATTTTGATACGCGATGCGATTTTTTCCTTGATGGCTAGCGGCGGCTGCGCCACGTCAGCCAGAATACCGTCGGTTCGATAGCGAATACGGTAGTATTTTTCGTAAGGTTCGAAATGTATATCCGAAGCGCCGCCGTTAATCGCGTCGAGCAGCACCTTTTGCACGTATTTGACGACTGGGGCATCATCGATTTCTTCGGGTGCACCACCCTCCGCATCCGTCTGCGCTTCGTCGCCTGAGCCGAGATCAATATTTTCGAGTGCAGTGTCGTCACCCATCAATTGATCAAGCGCCTTGGCAGAACTCTCGCCGAAGCGTTTGATTAGAATCGCGAGTTTGTCTTCCTCAACGACCACCGGTTCCAGTGTTGACCCTGTCGCAAACTTGAGTTCAGACAATAGCTGATCATTGGTGGGATCGGACAGTGCCACGAATAAGCGATTGCCCCGCTTTTGCAAGGGCAACACGCGCTTGGACGCAACCAGCTTGGAATCAATCAGGGTTGTCGGCAGTTGGTCTGCGTCAACTGAAGACAAGTCCAGCAGAGGCACGCCAAAAGTGTGTGCGGCGAACAGCGCAATGTCCCGCGGCGTCAGTTTTTTTGATGCTGTCAACTGCTCTATGAACGTCACGCCAACTTTTTTGGCTTCGGCATGGATGGCATTGGCATCACCCTGCACAAGCTTGCCCTGTTGTACCAATGCCCGACCCAGCGGGCTAAACATATTTGCGGCAGCGGCGACCATAATTTAGGTTGAACAAAGACTCGCTATAAGCAGAGAAAGTACATGATGCCCTTACGCTAACACTTTGTAAAGAAAACGTTATTTCGTTGCCAGCAACGCCTCGACTTCAGCCACAAACGCGATGGATTCTGGTGCCACGCGGCTGGAAAAACTCTTGACGGTAGCGCCATCGCGCGCAATCAGGAATTTGTGAAAATTCCACTTCGGGCGCTCACCCGTTGCTCGGAAAAGCGCCTCGTACACGGGATTGGCTTGACCCTCGATAACCGATGTTTTCTCGATCATGGGAAATTTAACTTTAAAAGTCCGTTCACAAAAATCGGCGACTTCGGCGTTCGACCCGGGTTCCTGTTTGCCGAAATCGTTAGCAGGAAAGCCTAATACGATCAAGCCGCGCTTCTGGTATTTGTCGTATAGCGCCTGAAGCCCTTTGTATTGCTCGGTATAGCCGCAATAACTGGCGGTGTTCACGACCAGCAATACTTTTCCACGGTATTGGCAGAGATCCTGCGGTTTTCCTTGGAGCGAAGAAAATCTGTAATCAAGGATTGCCGGACACGTAGCGCTTTCTGGCGCCGCGGCACTGGCCAACTCGCCGGAGATCAGGAAATTCGCACCAAGCACGAAAACCGAAGCCAACTTAAAGACTTGCATGAACCCCTCCAAATTTGACGAAAGCACGATAACTGATTGATTTCTTTCGAGTGGGGCAACACTTATTTTCTTCATGCCCCGTCTGAACATGCGGCCACCAACTAAGAACTGCCGAAAAGCGACTGTTATAATTTTGTGCCTCCGAGTCGCGGCTCGCATTTTATCGCACAGTCTGGTTCAGCACGCACACCCCACAATGCCACTTTTCACCATCGGATTCAACCATCGCACCGCACCCGTTGAGGTACGCGAGCGAATTGTCTTTCCACTTGAGGCGCAGCGTCCGGCACTCGAGGACCTGAAACGCGAAACCGGCGCGGATGAAGTTGCGCTGGTCTCTACCTGCAACCGCACGGAAATCTACCTGCGCGGCAGCGAACATTCGGTAACGGATCGCGTGAGGGCATGGCTTGCGTCGCAGCCCAATGCCGAAGGCATCAATCTGGCGCCACATCTTTACCAGTTGGTTGAAATCGAAGTTGCCCGACACGCGTTTCGCGTTGCCAGCGGCCTGGATTCGATGGTGCTTGGAGAGCCGCAGATTCTGGGGCAGGTGAAACTTGCGGCAAAAGTTGCATCCGATGCCGGCACCCTTGGTGGCCCACTGGAAAGGTTGTTTCAGGAGACCTTCAAAGTTGCAAAAGAAGTGCGCACGCAAACAGAAATCGGCGCGACTTCGGTCAGTATGGCCGCAGCGGCGCTAAAGCTCGCGCAGCAATTGTTTGGCGACTTGCACGACATCAAATTGCTGCTTATTGGTGCCGGTGAAATGATCGAACTCGCGGCGACGCATTTCGCCGCACATTCACCCAAAAACATTGTTGTCGCTAATCGCACAATCGAAAGAGGACGCGAATTAGCTCAGCGCTTCAACGCATCTGCCATTACGCTCCAACAGTTGCCGGAATGCATCCACGAGTTCGATGCCATCGTTACCTCAACCGCCTCCATGCTGCCCATCATCGGCAAGGGCATGATTGAAAGTGCGCTCAAGCAGCGGCGCCACAAACCGATTTTCATGGTTGATCTTGCAGTGCCGCGCGATATTGAACACGAAGTAGGCGAACTGGACGACGTTTTTTTGTACACGCTCGACACGCTCGGAAAGATCATCCAGCAGAACAGCGAAAAACGCGAGGCAGCGGTCGTGGAAGCGGATCGCATTATCGACATCCGCACGGCACAATTCATGGCATGGCTCGCGGCGCGTGCATCCGTTCCTGTCATTCAACAACTGCGGGGCAAGGCTGATCAGTATCGCCGGGTGGAACTTGACCGCGCCAAGCGCATGCTCGCAAAGGGCGACGACCCCGCCAAAGTGATTGAACACCTTGCGCTAGCACTCACCAACAAATTTCTTCACCATCCGCTAGCCGCACTGAATCGCACCCACGGCACCGAACGCGAAGCGCTTAGCGACGCGCTGGAAAAACTGTTTCCGGTATCCCCCGCTTCAACCGACACGCAAGAACAAGAAAAATGAAAGAGTCGATAAGAAACAAGCTGGCCTCACTGGTTGAGCGCTTGGCAGAGCTTGATCGCCAATTGGAAGATCCTGCCGTCGTCAACAACATGGACAACTACCGCAAAATCACGAGGGAGAGCGCGGAAATCAGCCCTGTCGTGGCGCTCTACAACGAGTACCAGCGAATTGAAAAAGACATCGTCGCAGCAGAAGAAATGGCGGCTGATCCCGAGATGCGCGCTTTTGGCGAGGATGAAATCAGAGCGGGCAAGGCGAAACTTGATGCGCTGGAATTGGATCTGCAAAAACTGCTGCTGCCCAAAGACCCGAACGACGAAAAGAATACCTTCCTCGAAATTCGCGGCGGTACCGGTGGCGATGAATCCGCGCTTTTCGCTGGCGATCTTTTCCGCATGTACACCCGTTTTGCCGAGCGCAATCACTGGCAGGTCGAGATTATTTCGGAGTCACCCGGTGAGGTAGGTGGATACAAAGAGGTCATCGCGCGCATCGTCGGCGTGGGTGTGTATTCGAGGCTCAAATTTGAATCCGGAGGTCACCGCGTGCAACGCGTACCGGAAACCGAAACGCAGGGGCGCATTCACACTTCTGCAGCAACGGTAGCCGTCATGCCGGAAGCGGATGACGCCACTGCAATTGCGATCAATCCGTCCGAAGTCCGCGTCGACACTTTCCGCGCATCCGGTGCGGGTGGGCAGCACATCAACAAAACCGATTCCGCAGTTCGTCTCACGCATATCCCGACCGGCATCGTCGTTGAATGTCAGGATGGGCGCTCACAACACAAAAACAAAGAACAGGCCTGGCGCGTGCTGGCGGCGCGGATCAAGGACAAGCAGACGCGTGAACAACAGGCAAAAGAAGCGGCAGAGCGAAAATCCCTGATCGGTTCGGGCGACCGCTCGGAACGTATCCGCACCTACAATTTTCCTCAAGGCCGCGTCACCGATCACCGCATCAATCTCACACTCTACAAAATCGACTTCATCATGGATGGCGACTTATCGGAATTGACCGGTGCGCTGGTCGCTGAGCATCAGGCCGAACAACTGGCGGCGCTCAGTACGGCCTGATCACTTTGACTGAAAACAAAGAGGCCCTGCAGACTGCGAGTATCGGCATCCTGCTCTCACGTTACGGAGTTGAAAAGTGCGAGGCGCAAATGCTGATGGCGCACGTGCTTGGCGTGTCGCGCGCGAACATCATTGCGCATCCGGAACGGATTCTTGATTCGCCACAGACACTGCTTGCAGAAGACTTACTCGCGCGCCGCTTCGATGGTGAACCGATCGCGTATCTGATCGGCACCCGTGAATTCTACGGACGCGATTTCATCGTCTCGCCTGCGACGTTAATTCCCCGTCCGGAAACAGAATTAATGGTAGAACTGGCACTGGCGCGGCTTTCAAGCATTAAAGTGCCTGCAATGCCCGCCGGTGGCCGTTCTACGCAAATTTACTCCGATCAACCCGCTAGCGTCCTCGATCTTGGAACCGGTAGTGGTGCAATCGGCGTATCCATCGCGCTGGAGCGTCCTGACGTAATTGTCGTCGCTATCGACAACTCTCGCGAAGCCCTTGACGTCGCAACGGAAAACGCGGAACGCCTCGGTGCTCACATTGAACTTATTCAAAGTAGCTGGTACGAGTCCCTTGCGGGCCGCAAATTCGATTTGATCGTCTCAAATCCGCCTTATGTCGCAGGCTGTGACGAGCACCTCGCAAAAGGTGATCTCCGCTTCGAACCGCAGACCGCGCTTACCGACAACAGCGTTGACGGCTTGTCTTCCATTCGAATCATTATCGAGGGTGCCGTTGTCCACCTGCGCCCCGGTGGCTGGCTGCTGTTCGAACACGGCTACGATCAGCGTGGTGCCTGCCGCGCGCTGCTCTTGAAAGCCGGCTTTGAAAACCTCACATCAGTGAATGACCTGGCGGGAATTCCCCGCGTTGCTGGCGGTCAAATTCGTTAAAATGACGTCAGACACTGATTCTTAACCGGAGCTGCATCATGGACGCACAAGACAAAATCCGCGAAACCGTTACTTCCAACCCCGTTGTGCTGTACATGAAAGGCTCGCCACAATTCCCGATGTGCGGCTTCTCTGCATCGGCCACGCAGATGCTCAAAGCTTGTGGTGTCGATAAGCCATTCACTGTGGATGTGCTGCAGGACGCTGATATACGGCAAGGCATCAAGGAATACGCAAACTGGCCGACCATTCCACAGCTATATGTCGACGGTGAGTTTGTCGGCGGCGCGGACATCATGCGCGAGATGTACCAGTCTGGAGAACTCCAGCAAATTCTGGGCACGGCGAAGTAATCGCGCATGCTGTCTCGCTCGGTATGCGCTCGCGACGGCTTTGCCAGCAGGCATAGCCGGTCACGCCGGGTTGGAGCCAAGCAGTTGGCTCCAACAATTCCCGGCGCGACTATGCGCGAGATGTATCAATCGGGTGAATTACAGACAATGCTTGGCGGCAAATAAGCTCACGTCGAAAGGCAACTTAACTTTCCGTCCATTAGCTGCCAGGCTGTCACACCGGGCAGCGCGAGCAACGCCGGATCGTGCGTAGCGACCACCACGATCCGGCCTTCAGCGCGTAGCGACTCCAGCAAACCCCTCACCTGGTCACGCGCCTTTGCGTCCAGATTAGCGGTGGGCTCGTCAATCAACATCACGGGTGCGTTCAATACCAGCGCACGCGCCAGCGCCACGCGCTGTTTCTCGCCACCTGACAATCGCTTCGGCGCGACGGCGGCAACATCAACCAGCCCCGCCCAACGGATTGCGTCGCTGATGGCGTTCTCGCGCTCTTGCACCGGGACGTTTCGCAGTTTCAATCCATAGCCGATATTGGCGGCCACGCTGGTCGAAAATAAATATGGGTGCTGGTGCACGTAGACAATTTCACGTCGCAGCGCATCCTGGTAATTCGCCTGCTTGTAATGCAAGCCGTTGAAGCGGAATTCCAGCGTGTCCGCATTCTGCAGCCCGGCCAGTATCTTGAGCAGCGTGGTTTTGCCGGCACCATTGTCGCCTTGCATAAGGTGTAACTTGCCGGCAGGAAATGTGCGCGCCTCAATATCGAGTAGACGTCGCTCGCCAAAAGTCTTCACGACCCGGCAGAGTTCCAGCCCACGACTATGCCCACTCGCGTTCAATCCAGACCGCCGCGACCTTGCGCCCACGCCAGTGCAAGGTTCGCGCCAATCGCGAATACCATCAGCACGACGCCCAAGGCAATCCCCTGTTCAAAATCACCCTTGCTGGTCTCCAGCGAAATTGCTGTCGGAATGTTGCGCGTAATGCCTGCAATATTGCCACCGACCATCATCGCGCAACCTACTTCGGAAATCACCCGGCCAAAGCCGCTGAGTACGCCCACCACGACCGCAAATCGCACTTCGACGAGTGTCGTCCACGACGCCTGCGTGCGCGACGCACCCAACGCCAGCGCGGTCTCGCGTACCCGCAAGTCCGCGCCCTGCACGGCTGAAAGCGCGAACGCCGCCAGCACCGGAAACGCGATAACCGCCTGACCCGCGATCATCGCTTCCTGTGTGTAAAGAATTTGCAAACTGCCGAGCGGACCCTGGCGCGTCAGCAGCAAAAACAGAATCAACCCGACCACCACGGTCGGAAACGAAAGCAGGCTTTGCAACGCGATCACGCACGCACGCCGCCCCGGAAACGAAGCGACTGCCAGAAAAAATCCAAGCGCGACCGCTGGCGGCGTCGCTATCAGCAAGGCAAAAAGCGACACTCGCAGGGAAATCCAAACGATCGTCCAGAGAGTCCCATCGCCCGACAGCAGCAGACGAAACGCCTCTCGCGTCGCGTCAACCAGCTCCATTGGTCAAACCTACTTTCTTGTAGCCCGCAGCAGGCGGCACGCCTGGGAAAAACAACTGTTCGCCACTTACCTTGAACGACGCGATCAATTTCAGCCCTTCAGTAGAGGTGATCCAGTCGATGAGCGCCATCGCGCCCGCAAAATTAATGTCAGCGTGGCGCTTTGGATTTACCGCGATGATGCCATAGGGATTGGCCAGCCGCGGATCGCCGGAAACGAGAATATCTAGACCGATGCGCGATTTATACGCCACAAACGTGCCGCGGTCGGTTAGGGTATATGCGCCTAACGCTCCCGACATCGTCAACACCGCGCCCATGCCCTGTCCCGCTGACAAATACCGCCGCGCGCCGGGCGACGCTGCCAACACAATATTCTCTTCCTTCCAGAGACGGCGCTCCATGATGTGTGTGCCGGATTCGTCGCCACGAGAAACAAATATCGCGCCTGTTTCGTGAATCTTTTTCAGCGCCTCGCCGACCCGCGTCATGCCGCGAATACCGGCGGGATCGGCCGTCGGCCCGACCAGAATAAAGTCGTTGTACATGACATCGCGCCGGTTAACGCCGAAACCAGCGGCGACGAATTTGTCTTCGTCTTCGCGCGCATGCACCAGCACCACGTCAACGTCGCCGCGTTCGCCGAGTTTCAGCGCTTGCCCCGTGCCAACGGAAATGACGCGTACCGGGGCACCGTATTTTTTTTCAAAGACAGGCAGCAGTGCGGCAAGCAAACCCGAGTTCTCGGTGCTGGTTGTCGTCGCAAGACGCAGGGGTGGCGGAGTTGCATCTTTGGCACCCGCAAACCCCATGACACACATCGCACCGATAAGTAATAGCACTACGATGTTTTTGTCGAAAACGCGCTCCATGCCAATCTCCCTGAGTTGTTGAGCGCACGACAATATGCGTCTCAAAGTTATTGTAAGGATATTCTTGCAAGAATTACGACAGTCGGAGAGAATGCATATCCATGCAGCCCAATGCATATATTTTTAAGGTGCTAATATGCGGCCACTCATGAGCACCAGGGAGGTCGCCGAGTATCTCCGTCTGAAGGAACGCAAGATTTACGACATGGTCGCGCAGGGCGAGATTCCCCACTCGCGCGTCTCGGGTAAATTGCTATTTCCGCGAACACTCGTCGACGAATGGGTAAAGCAAAGTACGGCAGGTGCCACGCTCACGGCAATGCGCAATGCGCCCGCCGTGATTGCCGGCAGCAGCGATCCGCTGCTGGAGTGGGCCGTGCGCGAGTCGCGCTGCGGATTGGCCACCATGACCTACGGCAGCATGGATGGCGTTGATCGTATGGTCACTGGCAGCGCATGCGCGGCGGCGATGCATATTCCATCCCCCGGCGGCAACGCGGCGCGCGCTGGGCACCGCAATGTCGCGCTCGCCAGTGAGCGTCTTTCGCATCTCGACTGTGTGCTAATAGAGTGGGCAAAACGTGAGCAGGGATTGGTCGTGGCGGCGGGCAATCCACACAAGATCGGTAAACTGGCCGACCTGACAAAACCAAAGCTGCGCGTCATCCAGCGGCAACCCGGCGCGGGCAGCTACCTGTTGTTTCTGCAATTGCTCACCGAAGCCAGGATCGACCCGGATAAACTTAAAACCATGCAACCAGCCGCGCAAACCGAGACTGAAATCGCCTCGGCAATTCTCGACGGCCGTGCTGATGCGGGATTGGCAGTGCGCGCGGTGGCTCGCCAGTTTCATCTGGATTTCCTTCCGCTGACCATCGAGAGATTGGATATCGCTGTATTACGGCCAAGCTATTTCGATGCGCCTTGGCAGGCATTGATGGCGTTCACTGGCAAGCCTGCGTTCAAGCGTTATGCGCAAACGTTGGCGGGTTACGATATTCGTGGATTGGGCGCGGTGATGTGGAATGCGTGACTCAGCAGCTTTGACCGCGCCACACAGGAAATTCAGCGCGCCGATGTTGACGATCATGTCGCTCGCATTGCTAATCGTGCTGCTGATCGTCGCATTATTGGTGGGCCGTTTCGCAATCAGCCCTGGTGAACTGGTCGCAATACTCTGGGCCAAGCTTACCGGCGGCAGCCACGCTTTGCCGGCCGCGCTTGATGCGGTCATATTCGAGATTCGAATCCCGCGTGCGATTGCAGCGGCATTGATCGGCGGCGCACTCGCTGCGGCGGGTGCGGTATACCAAAACCTGTTTCGCAATCCACTCGTTTCACCCGACATTCTCGGCGTTTCCAGCGGCGCGGCGCTGGGCGCGGTGCTGGCGATTTTTCTGTCGTTGCCGGTGGTGGCCGTGCAGGGCTTCGCATTCGCCGGTGGCTTGCTCGCGGTTGCAATGGTGGTTTTCATCGGCAACGCCGTACGTGGGCATGATCCGATCCTCGCGCTGATTCTCACGGGTGTCGTTGTCGGTACGCTGCTCGGTGCCGGTATCGCGATGATCAAATATCTCGCTGACCCATACAACCAACTACCCGCCATCACGTTCTGGTTGCTCGGCAGCCTCAGCACCATTTCGCCCGCCGACCTGATGATCGCGCTGCCACTGGTGCTGGCCGGCCTGATCCCCATCTACCTGCTGCGCTGGCGCATGAACGTGCTCTCGTTGTCGGATGACGAGGCGCGCGCCCTCGGTGTCAATGTCGCCTGGCTGCGCGCAGTACTCATTACCTGCGCCACGCTGATCACCGCTGCCGCCGTTGCGATCTCGGGCATCATCGGCTGGATCGGCCTGTTGATTCCCCACGCCGCGCGCTTGCTGGTGGGCCCGGAATTTGCGCGCATGTTGCCGCTCAGCATGCTGCTCGGTGCCAGCTTTTTGTTGGCTGTGGATACCGTTGCCCGGATCGCGGCCACCATCGAACTGCCACCGGGTGTGTTGACTGCGCTGATCGGCGCGCCGTTATTTCTGTGGCTGTTATCCGGGTCCAATTCGCGAGCGCGGCAATGAGGGAGAAGGATAAGGAGAAAGACCTGATCGAAACCCACGCGCTGGCATACGGCCATCCCGGGCGGACGCTGGGTCACGACATCAATCTGACTGTCAGCACGGGTGAAGTGTTGTGCGTGCTCGGCCCCAACGGTGGCGGCAAGACCACGTTATTTCGTACCCTGCTCGGATTGCTCCCAGCGCATGAAGGCAGCATATCGTTGCGCGGCAAACCGTTGCAGGATTGCACGCCTGTCGAATGCGCACGCATCATGGCGTATGTGCCGCAAGCGGGCAATTCCTATTTCGCCTTCACGGTTCGGGATGTCGTGCTGATGGGACGCACGGCGCATCTCGGCCTGTTCGCACGTCCCGGCGTGAGCGACCTTGACGCAGCAAACGCCGCAATGACCGAACTCAACATCACGCATCTCGCCGATAAAACATTCACACAAATCAGCGGCGGTGAGCGTCAATTGGCGTTGATCGCACGCGCGCTTGCGCAGGAAGCACTGTTGCTGGTCATGGACGAACCGACGGCCAGCCTGGACTTTGCCAATCAGGCTTTGATCCTTCACGAAATCGTGCGATTGAAAACCAGTGGACGCAGCGTACTTTTCTGCACCCACGATCCGGACCACGCGCTGCAATGCGCAGATCGCACGCTGTTGCTGCAACATGGCAACGTGCTGGCACTGGGGGCTCCGCGCGAGGTCGTCACGGCGGCAAATCTCAAGACGCTGTACGGCGTGGACGTAGAATTGATCGAAAGCCCGTCGCGCGAGCAACCGTTCTGCCGCCCGAAGCTTCCGCCAGGCTGAACCCGCGGCGGTCTCATCGAGCGCTGCGGAATACAGGGGCAACGTAACCGGCATTCTTCTTATGCAACACTACCCGAACCGACCACGTTTCCGTGCAACTCATCTGAAGGATTCCGCCACATGAAGATCAATCACACCATTACATTGCTCTCTGCTGCTGTATTCGCCTGCCTTGCCCTGTCAGTCGAAGCCGCCGACCGCATTCGCGCCGGCCAATGGGCTGGCACCACGACGGTCAAGACGCGGACGTTCAAAACATCGAACTGCATAACAGCTGGCGACGCTGCAGCCATGAATGGCGATGCCAAATCGATCCAGGCCTATCTGGAGAAAACCATCCCGCCTGAAATTTGCAAATTGACGGACGTTAAAGTAAATGGAGGTGAAGTCATCTACACGTCCGCCTGTAAGATCGGTGCACCGAGTGTGGTGACGACGCACTATCACGGTGACAGCTTTGAATCGACAAGCAGCTCTGGCGCGAAGTCTGACGGCAAGCTGGTAGGCCCGTGCAAATAGGCATTCCTTCCATAGGGCGCGAAATCCCGTAATTGAAAGACAATCGCGTGAATATCCGTTTTGCCTCACTGCGCTGCATTCATGCTGCAACACCTCGGAGACCGACATGCACTACTTGCTGATATACGACGTAATCGACGACTACGTCACCGCCCGCGTTCCATTTCGCAAGTTGCACCTACTGCACGCCACCGCCGCACACCAGCGCGGCGAGCTGATATTGGGAGGCGCACTCGCCAATCCAGCCGACGGGGCGGTGCTGGTGTTCCAGGGCGATTCGCCAGGAGCCGCAGAAGATTTCGCGAAAGCCGACCCGTATGTATTGAACGGACTGATCACGCGCTGGCGAGTGCGCGAGTGGACCACAGTGGTGGGGGACAATGCCTCGGTGCGGGTGGATCCGAATAGCTTATAGAGGGAATTGGCTAAACTCCAACGCTGGCGCGGCGTTCCGAGCATTTTTGGCCCACAAGCCGCACCGAGTGGCGTTCTTTATTCCCGGTTGGCTGCGGCGCACTCAGTTGCGCTTGGTGATATTTCTACAATTTAAAAATGATCAGAATGCAAACCGGACCAATTGCTTCGAGCCGTTCACGCCACTAATCGTATATTCGAATCGCGCACGGCTCGCACCTTGTGGAATAAAACTGGCGGTGCCCACCGCAGAAATTGAGATCGCACCGGTATCAAACGCGCTGCGCCAATCTGGACCGGTGGTCGAGTAAACGATGCCGACATAACGCAAAATGTTGGCGGCATCTCGCTTCCACGAACCCGGCTGCAATGAATACCATGTGGAACGCCCGGAAGCATCGTACACATTCCAGACTGCGAACAGCTTGTCCCCGGATTGCTGCACCGTTAGCGCCGATCCAGACTCGGCGGGATTCCACCAAACGTCGGCATAGTTATCGTGGGGTAGTAGGGAATCCGTAGGCGACAAGGAGGCAACCGTGAGGTGTATCGGACCAATCAACAGCGTAGGCCCCAGTGTTGGCGGCGGCGGGTTGGCCGCAAGCTGGATGTCATATTCGCCAGCAGGCAATCGACCCACCGTGTACTCGTCAAAGTAGCCCTGGGGCGTCCCGCAGTCGACCAGGAATATGCGATCCACGCTGACCGTTATCCGATTCGCCTGCATCGTGATGCGGTTCGAATCCGGATTCGTGCAGCCGGCGTGAGCCCACCGCAATCGCACGGTGTCCAGTGGCGTTGGGCTGGATGGAACCAACGAAAGTTGCGCCGTGGCGAGGCCGCTTACTGTTGTGGCAACGAGCCACAGGCAAACCATGACAATGGCTTTTTTAGGCGGCGACATTGAATCCTCCAGAGATAAAGTAAATCGCATGGTCCAGCCCAGCTGACTCTCTGCGCGACGTCGGCCTCAGCCGTTGTTGAGCTTAGTCCTTTCTGCGGCGCTTGGGAGCCCGCGATTTTGAAAATCACCCCCCCGATGCCAACATCCACACGCTGTCACGCTCGTTGCGCGATCTGGCGATGCCGCCAGGATCGCGGGGACAACGATTGATTCCTTTCAAAGCAATTTTCGAGAAAATTCCCTCGTAGATCACCATTCCGCGCGCATCGGTGCAGAAAAGCGCCCTGAAACCCCCGCCAGTGCTAGAGTTTGTTTTTTTGTCTCCATGCTACTCAGTTGCAACTGCCACTACCAACGAGTAAGATGCAACTGTTTATGAAGCCCGCCTATCTCACCCATCTTTCCACCGCCGAAGCCGCCATCCGCGCCACCGGCGAGCGCCTCACGCAGCCGCGCGTTGCGGTGCTGGCCTGCTTGCTGGCAAGCGAGCGCGCGACATCGCATCTGGATGTCGCTGGCATGCTGGTCGATCACCATGCCGTTGATCGTGTCACCGTCTACCGGGTACTGGAATGGCTGGTGAATCAGGGTATTTCCCATCGGATTGCGGGCGACGACAGGGTGTGGCGGTTCATGATCAACCCACAGCAAACATCGGCCAAATCCGCTGCGCACGGCCATCACGCGCATTTCACTTGCGAGACGTGCGGCCAGACTTTCTGTCTCAACAAGACGATTCCGAAAGTCGACGTGAAGCTGCCCAAGGGCTTTCGTCCTTTCGAAATCGATTTGCTCGTTCGTGGCTGCTGCGCTGCTTGCTCTTGAGTGCTGCAGATGACAGCATCCTCAATCACCCCAGTCACACTCCTTACCGGCTTCCTCGGCAGCGGCAAGACCACGCTGTTGAATCGCCTGTTGAAACATCCAACGATGCAGGAAACGGCGGTGTTGATCAACGAATTCGGCGCGGTTTCAATTGACCACCTTCTGGTTCGCGAAGCGAGCGAGAACATCATGGTCATGTCCAACGGCTGCATCTGCTGCTCGGTCGCAGGCGATATGGTGCAGGCGTTGCGCGATCTTTATTTCAAGCGCGCAAACAATGAAATTCCGGATTTCAAACGCGTCGTGATTGAAACTACCGGGTTGGCCGACCCGGCACCGATTATGCATACCTTGATTGAAATGCCGTTGGTGGCGGCACGTTATTCATTTTCCGGCATCGTGACGACAGTCGATGCGGCGCATGGCGAGCAGCAGCTGGACAAGCATTTCGAATCGGTCAAGCAGGCGGCTGTCGCCGACCGCATTGTGCTGACCAAAACCGATACCGTCGCTCGCAAGAATGTTGACCAACTGCGCGCCCGTCTGCTGGCGTTGAATCCCGGTGCGGATGTGTTTGAAGCTGTTTCGGGCGCAGTCGAGCCGCAGAAGCTGTTTGATACCGGCCTTTATCAGCCCACGCGCAAGACGCCCGATGTGCAAAACTGGTTGCGCGCAGAAGCCTATCGACCACTGCAACTGCGTGGCTCTTTTCTGGCGCCTCCGCTGACTGCGCCGCCTCGCCACGACGAGCGAATCCGCTCCTTCGTCATCACATTAGCCGAACCTGTTGTTTGGCAGGCGCTGGTTGATGCGCTGGAAATGCTAACGTCCTATCGAGGCGACAATCTGCTGCGCATCAAGGGAATCGTCAACGTTGCGGGTGAGCAGTTGCCGCGTGTGGTTCATGCCGTGCAGCACACCATCTACCCCGCAGCGACGCTTTCAACCTGGCCGGACGCGGATCGAAACACAAAACTGGTGTTCATCACCCGTGACATTGATGAATCATTTATCCGGAAAACATTGGCCAGCTTCGTGGCTGAGTCTTCTATGCCAGCTTGACCTAACGCTCCACCCTCACCCCAACCCTCTGCTTCGCTTCAAGTGTGCCCTTGTCCCGCATGCGGGCGAGGGAGTTGATTTAATTGCCGGACTACCTATATGAAAACAAAACACGAACCCATCCCTACTACCATCCTCACCGGTTTTCTCGGTGCCGGCAAAACGACTCTGCTCAACCGCATTCTCACCGAGCGCCACGGCGAAAAAATTGCCGTTATTGAAAACGAATTCGGCGAAGCCGGCATCGACAACGAAATCCTCGTGCAGAACAAGGAGGAACAGATCATCGAGATGAATAACGGCTGCATCTGCTGCACGGTGCGCGGCGATCTGGTGCGCATCCTCGGCGAGCTCGCCGAGAAGAAGCGCAGCGGCAAGCTCAAGTTTGATCGCGTCATTATCGAGACCACCGGCATGGCCGATCCCGGGCCGGTGGCACAAACGTTTTTCATGGACGACGAGATTCACAATCAATATGTGCTCGACGCTATCGTTACCGTGGTGGACGCCAAGCATGCGCAACAACAGCTCGACAGCAATGAACAGGCACGCGAGCAGATTGGTTTTGCTGACCGTATTCTTATCTCCAAGAGCGATCTTGCCGCCGAGGAAGAAACACAAAAACTACTCAGCCGCATGAAGCGCATGAATCCGCGTGCAACCTATGAACGGGTCCATTTCGGTGAGACCGATATCAAGAAAATCCTCGACGTGCGCGGTTTCAATCTCAATTCCGTGCTCGACATCGATCCAGACTTTCTCAAGGAAGACGACCATCATCACGACGACGATATCCAGTCGTTCGTTTTCACTTCCGCACGTGCGATGGATATGGAAAAGATTGAAGCGTTTCTGTCGCTCCTGATCCAGAGTTACGGCAACGACATGCTCCGTTACAAGGGGGTGTTGAGCATCGAAGGTGAGGATAAACGCATGATTTTCCAGGGCGTGCACATGACCATGGGCGGCAGCCCCGGCAAACCGTGGCTCAACGACGAAGTACGCGAATCCAAGATGGTTTTTATCGGGCGCAACCTTCCGAAGCGCATTTTTGTCGAGGGCCTGGCCTACTGCGTGGCAGATGCCGAAAAGTCGGTCGTCGAAATAAAATAGATGGTCGTTGACATCCGCGATCTGAAGGCGGGGTACGGCACAACGGCCGTTGTCTCGCTGGCTTCACTACAGATTGCAAAGGGTGAACACACACTGCTGCACGGGCCATCGGGTTGCGGCAAAACGACGCTGCTCAACATCATGGCGGGTATCGCTGCGCCGATGGCCGGACAGGTAATGATCAACGGCACAGCACTCGAAAAACTCACCGTCGCGCAACGCGATCAGTTCCGCGGGGAAAAAATCGGGTTGGTGATGCAGCGCCTGCATCTGATTTCCGCGCTGACGATTTCTAAAAATTTGCGCCTCGCGCAACAACTCGCGGGTATGGATGTTGATGAGAGCCGTATATTGAATAGCCTTGAGAAACTTGGCGTCGCCGATAAGCGCGACCGCTATCCGCGCGAGCTATCGCAGGGCGAAGCGCAGCGGGTGGCAATTGCCCGCGCCGTCGTCAATCGCCCAGCGTTGATTCTTGCCGATGAACCCACCTCCGCGCTGGACGACAGCAGTTGTCTGGCTGCCATCGACTTGCTGTTCGAACAGGCTTCTGCGTATGGTGCAACCTTGATCGTTGCCACCCATGACCAGCGTGTCAAGGCGCGTTTCGCGCGTGTCGTGGCACTCGGACAGCGCCCTTGAAAGCGTTATCCACCGCCCTTTCTCTGGCATTTGCCTATCTGCGCGAGAAACCGCTCGCAACGCTGTTGAACATCCTGCTGTTGGGTCTGGGCGTGGGCGTCATCGTCGCGCTGGCCTTGACGCTCTCGCAACTGGAGGAACGCATGGATCGTGACGGCGCGGGTATCGACCTGGTTATTGGTGCCAAAGGCAGCCCACTGCAACTTGTTCTATCGACTGTCTTCCATGTCGATATTCCCACTGGCAACATACCGATTGCCGAGGCTGCGCGGGTGATCGC
>JANYHZ010000026.1 GCA_025362135.1 Betaproteobacteria bacterium
ACGGCTACGAGTTTGCGCTTGACGCCGCCATTCGCCGCATCAGTAAGAACACAAAATAGCTTGGCCGACGCACATATCGGCACCGCTCTGCGGCGACTGATCCATAGAAACGACAAGTAATAGTCGGCATAAGAGGACTACCCGATGGACCTGAGAAAAATCAAGACGCTAATTGACCTGGTACAACAGTCGGGGATTGCGGAGCTCGAAATCACCGAGGGCGAAGAAAGAGTACGCATTAGTCGACACGGGGTGCCGGGCACTTACGCGCCAGCGCCAGTTTCTGCCGCGTCATTTGTGCTGCCTGCGGAGTTGGTGGGTGCGCTGCCGACCACCGCGCCCGGGCCGACCGAGCCAACCGGTCATACGCTGAAGTCGCCAATGGTAGGGACGTTTTATCGATGCCCGTCACCAGGCACGCCATCGTTTGTTGAGGTCGGGCAAACGGTCACCAAGGGGCAGACCCTATGCATTATCGAAGCCATGAAACTGCTCAATGAGATTGAGTCGGATGCCTCAGGGGTGATCAAAGCCATTCTGGTGGAGAACGGGCAGCCCGTAGAATACGGCCAGCCACTCTTCATCATTGAGTAATCCCGGCCACACATATGGCGGTATTCAGCTCAGGCCCCAGACCAGGGGCCATGTTCGAAAAGATATTGATCGCCAATCGCGGCGAGATAGCGCTGCGGATTCAGCGTGCGTGTCGCGAGCTAGGAATCAAAACTGTTTGCGTTCACTCAGAGGCAGATGCCGACGCCAAGTACGTGATGCTGGCCGACGAATCGGTTTGCATCGGTGCCGCGCCGTCCAAAGATAGCTACCTCAATATTCCGGCAATTATCAGTGCCGCCGAAGTGACTGACGCGCAAGCGATCCATCCCGGCTATGGATTCCTGTCCGAGAATGCCGATTTCGCCGACCGGGTCGAAAATTCTGGTTTTGTCTTCATTGGACCCAAGCCTGAGAACATTCGCACGATGGGTGACAAAGTCGCCGCCAAAGCCGCCATGCGAAAAGTTGGCGTGCCATGCGTGCCGGGCTCCGAGGGTGCGCTGCCCGATGACGCCAAGGAAATACGCAAGATTGCCGCGGCGGTAGGCTACCCGGTCATCATCAAAGCGTCGGGCGGTGGTGGGGGCCGTGGCATGCGTGTCGTGCATACCGAAGCTGCGCTGGTGAACGCGGTGCAGATGACCAAAGCGGAGGCGCAAGCGGCTTTCAACAACCCGATGGTCTACCTCGAGAAATTTCTCGAAAATCCCCGGCATATCGAAATTCAGGTGCTGGCCGACGAGCACAAGAACGCTATCTTTCTTTGGGAACGCGATTGCTCAATGCAACGCCGGCACCAGAAAATCATTGAAGAAGCACCGGCACCAGAACTTAAATCGCGTTTGCGCGACAGGATTGGCGAACGCTGTGCGGAGGCCTGCATCAAAATGGGCTACCGCGGCGCAGGTACTTTCGAATTCCTGTACGAAAACGATGAGTTCTTTTTCATCGAAATGAATACACGTGTGCAGGTCGAGCATCCGGTGACGGAGATGATCACTGGCGTCGATATTGTGCAAGAGCAAATCCGCATCGCGGCAGGCCACAAGCTGCGCTATCGACAAAAGGACATCGAATTGCGAGGCCATGCAATCGAGTGCCGCATCAATGCTGAAAATCCCGTTTCGTTCGTCCCCTCGCCGGGAAGAATCACACGTTTTCATGTACCGGGCGGTCCGGGCATTCGCGTGGACTCGCATGTCTACGCGGACTACTTTGTTCCTCCGTATTACGATTCGCTGATCGCGAAACTGATTGCGCACGGCGATAATCGTGAGCAGGCTCTCGCGCGCATGCGAACTGCGCTGTCAGAAATGGTGGTCGAAGGAATTCAGACCAATCTTGCGTTGCACCAGGAGTTAATGAACGATGCTGCGTTCATCCAGGGTGGCACGTCGATCCACTTTCTTGAAGAGCGGATGGCAAAACTAAAAAAAATTGCGGGGGAGTCGGATTAGCGAAACCGCTTTCCAGATTCGCAAATTGAAGACGCACTGGCAAACACTTTCTTTTCGCCTTTCCCGCGATCATGCCGACGTCTTCGGCGACGCGCTTCTGGAACACGGCGCGATCTCGGTCAATGTCGACGACGCGCTCGAAGGAACGAGCGATGAAACGCCCATCTTTGGCGAGCCCGGCGCGGATACCGGACTGTGGAATGACTGCCGATTCACCGCTCTGTTCCTGGCGACCGCGAACGTGCCGACAATTTTCCATAGCATAGTGACCGATCTGAAAATTACGCCGCCGCCGTTTGAGATTTGCGTACTCGATGATGAAGATTGGGTGCGAAAGAATCGCGAGCAATTTCAACCCATCAGGATCTCGGACCGCGTCTGGATCGTCCCGACCTGGCATCGCGCACCCAGACATGACGCGGTCAACATTTCGCTGGACCCGGGTGCCGCTTTTGGCACTGGAAGTCACCCCACGACGCGCCTTTGCCTGAAGTGGCTGGAGGCCAACTTGAAAGGCGCGATGGGAGCAACCGTACTGGACTACGGCACAGGCTCAGGTATCCTGGCGATCGCCGCGATGAAACTCGGCGCGGTCGAAGCCTACGGCGTGGATATTGATCCGGGGGCAGTGGAAGTGGCTAGATATAACGCAGCACAGAATGGTGTAGTGATCCATTTTGCCGATGGCGAATCTGCACTTCGTATCGTGGCCGACATTCTGGTCGCCAATATTCTCGCCAATCCGTTGCGCGTGTTGGCACCGCTGCTTGCCGCGCATACAAAATCCTCTGGCACACTTGTGCTCGCCGGAATCCTTGACGACCAGGCAGAAGAGATGATTGGCATATACCGGGAATGGTTCGATTTAAGCGTATGGGGGAGCGAAGAAGGCTGGTCTTGTATTGCAGGACGACGCGTCGCGTGAGCTGGTCAGGCTATACTTTCGCCCTATGCTGCTTACGATCTGTCCCAACTGCTCGGCGCAATTCAAAGTTCAGCCGGAGCAACTGAATGTGCGGCAAGGACGCGTCATGTGCGGTCGCTGCCGACAGGTTTTTAATGCCTTTCAGTCGCTTTCACGAGTAGACGACAATAGCGAAGCTCATGCCAGGACCCCGCGCGAAACGGCAGTGGATCGCACGATCGACGACGAAATACCCACGCCATTTTCAGCGGCCGACTCCACCGCTGAACCGGTCGCTGACCGCCTGTTTCTGCGGGAAGAGCCTTCGCCGCTACCCGCGGCATTTTCGGCCTCGGAACCGCTGCCGGAACTGGCCGGTCGAGGCACTACGCTGCCGGGGATATTGGCTGGGAGTTCGGCAATTTATGGTAGACGTGATGAGGATGCTGCGGGGCGCGGGGCGGCTCTTCAGGTCGATGTTCGTGAGAGTGCACAAGCCGAACCAGGAATAGACCTTTCCGGAGAACAAAATTCCTTGCTCGTCGAGGTGCCGAAGAGTCGCGTCGCGCCCGAAGTGGCGGCTACTGGCGTTTGGCGTCTCGGCGTTTTCGCGCTGTTCATCGGTTTGCTTGCACAGGCCGCATACGCGTTTCGGACGAACCTTGTATCCAACTATCCGCAATTGCGCCCAGTGGCGAGTGAGGTGTGTGAGTTCGCCGGTTGCTCCCTCTCGTGGGGTCGCGATGAAGCAGTGCTCAAAATCGAGGCGTCGGAGTTGATCGAATCGCCGGGGAAACCGGGCCGTATTCTGCTCACGGCCATCCTCGTCAATCGTGGCAAAACAAAGCAAGATCTGCCTTCGCTGGAGTTGAGGCTTACAGACAATGCCAACCAAGTAGTGGTCAGCCGCCTTCTGAATCCGGGCGACTATCTGGGTCGCGCGATCACAAAAGATGAGGGCCTTGTGCCAAACATCGAGTTGTACGTTAATGTAGATCTCAAACTCGAGCTCAGCACCAGGCCACCGGCCTCAGGCTACGGCTTGGTTGTTTTTTATCCCTGAGCTAAAGGTCGCGGGCAAGCTGAGTGCCTTAGCCGCGCATCGCGGCCGAAAGTGAGTGCACCATATTGTCCACCGCCCGGTCGACAAGCGAAGACTCCTCAAGGATTCGCGCATCGCCGCGTTTGAGCTGACGCGTCAGGGCTTCAGGCGTCACTGAAAGTGCTCCCGATGCGCCAGGATTTGTGAATAGATAGACTCCTTTTAGCGGGCTGATCCACGAGAGCTTTGCGCGCATCCTCTCCCCGGAGTCGCGTATAAATTCCACCCAGGTTCCGCGTTCCAACACTTTGATCGACGGCGTAGCCATCCCTGTATCGCCGAAATCGATGTTGCGGGCATTGGCACCGGCAATTGCCTTTTCGACCAATGCACCGTCGGACTGTACTGATACAATTTCTTCGATCTCCAGGCCATTGACCGTAAACAGGATACGCGCCAAGCCCGCGCGCGCCGCAGCCTCTTTCTTCACTGTTGCCGCTTGCAACGCTTCCTCAGCGATCAATTTTGCAAACAGCGGTGCCATTTCAGCGGTTGTTTTTATCGACGATAGCAGTGCTGAAACGCTTTCGCCGCGCAGGCCAGCCCTGACGGCCGCAGCGTGACAATCGACCAATGCCGAAAAAAAGCGATCACAATCATTTGCATCAACGGCCGCGATTCGCATGCCTTCCTGTAGTTGCTTGAGCAAAGCGGGCAATAGCGCCACCAGCCTCTTGCGCTCACCCGCGTCCGTTTTCGGCGCGACGCTCCAAATCAAGTTGTCTGCAGTTTCCAATGCGGCTGCGAATCCACTGTTGCGTCCTCCCTCGCGCAGATAGACGCGTTCGAGTACCCGCGTCCACGGGCCGATCAACATCGCAGAGACCGCCGGTGGAAGCTCCACGAAGCTCGCGCGGCGCTCGGTTTCATCTTGCGCGACCAAGCGTGCGAGTTCGCGCTTTTCGCGCTCGTGCAATACTCGTGCGGACTGTTCAACGATGTTGGCATTGGCAGCCTCGCGCGCCAACAGGAATTGTTCGAAGCCGGCCAGCATCTGGCTGAAAATTTGAATGTCCGTGTCGAATTCGCTCTGAATACAGTCAACGATTTCCTGTGTTTTCTTGTAGAAGGGATCTTCATGTGTGGCTCCATCGGCGAAGGATATTGACGCGTCTGCCAGCAGATCCAGCAACCGTCGCGCGGGATGATTTTTACGCGAAAAGAATGATTTATCGAGGATTGCTACTTTCAAAACTGGTATTTGCAGGCGCGCAAGCAGTGCTTTGATCGCGTCAGGAATGCCCTTATCCTCGAACACGTAGTCGAATAACATTGCAACAATATCGATCGTCATGGCGTCGACCGCCGATGTACCACTGGCAATACCACTCACCTTGATTTCGCGGACTGCGTTTGACGGAGTGTGCGAGATGCTTTCGGGCAAGCCATTGCTCTGCGCCGCATCCAAATCAAGGTTCGCACCATTCCCGGACGAGGCCAATTGAATATTTGACAGCGCGGACACCAGCAGTGAAGTAGCGCAAGACTCACCGCCCTCGCCGAGTATGTGCGCCATGTCCAATGCTGCGACCGCAGCCCGCGCATCGCTGTCTGGCGGCACTGGTGCGAAGCTGCCAGTCGTCACCCCATACGACGGTGGCGCGGCCATACCCACGCCCATTCCGGCGTCGAACAGCGTGCCGCCCGCAATAAGTTGCTGGAGCGTTGCGAATATATCCGCAGCAGGCGACGTGCCAATTTCGGGCGCGATGCCGCTGTCGGGACGTGGTGCGATTGACGGAGTGGCTTTGCGCTTAATGCTGGTCTGCGCCCTACGAAACGTTGGCCGGATCTGCGGCAAGATTTGACGAGTGATCAGATGGGCATTGATATCGCGGTACACGCCCAGCATTTCGTTGGCCATGTGCTGTTCCACCAACTTCATGACGGCGAGCTTGGCCTCGTATCCTGAAGTCATCTGGTCGCATGCCGTCCTAAGCGCCTTAACGACGGTATCGGGTGACATCGGGTTTGCCTGCTCTTTTAACTCCGGTACCGCGAGCAGGTAGCCCATGCGTTGGGAAAGCGCCCGGAGCTCTTCGTCACATTTTCCCGATAGACGCGCGGCAATGTCGTTCATCGCCAATTTTTCTTCGAGTGCGCTATCGTCGACCAGGGAGAGCACACCAAAATCGCTTGAAGGGGCTTGCACGGATTCGTCTTCGCCAGAAATTTTTTTCTCGAAAACACTCAGGAACTGCTTTCTGAAAGAGGCCTCGATGGCAGCACGTTTCTCCCGCGCCTGCGCGCGCGCGTCCAGAAAAAAAGTCTGCTTTTCGCGGTTCGTGGAATTTTCCGCGAGATCAAAAAGCTCTTTTTCAATCGTATCGAAAGTCTTTGCAAGCAGCTCCGTGATGCGCTTTACTGCGATGTCGCGGCAGTCATTGATAACGGCGACCGATTCCGGTTTTACCGTCGGCCGACGTGCACCTGCGTGCGCGGCCTGCACGGAAGCAAGAGAAATTACATTGTCAAACGATTGCATTGCCATTTCCGTCTCCTTGACGTCAACGTGACGCGGGGCATGGTCGGATCAGCTCAGCGAAAAGTGAGGACGTGCTTCTGCCGCCACCGCTTGCGCGGGCGGGATCAACAGAGGAGGAGACGCAAATGCTGCATCGTCATGATTGATGACGTGCTTCGGTACCGGCCCGAAGGCGGAGCACTTGCTGGCGCTTGACTGCCCAAGAAAAATGTTCATTCCCGACTCTCTGGTAATCCCGCTATCGTCGGATTTTAAAATCCTTTAGACCGGAGACTTTGCGTCCTCATCTTTCGATGAGTTTGCCGTGTTTCAGATTTCGTGAATTGACTGCGTCAATCCTATTTGCTTTTCTTGTCATGCTGAGCGCGCCGGGTTCACCAAAAGAAGCAAACTCGTACCGACGTAGTTACTCACGCAGAAAATGCACTGTCAAGCGCCAACTCAACATTTCCGACTAACGGCTGGTACTTGTGCGGCAACGGTATAATGCTGTTTTTAATAAGGATTTTACGCATGCCTGTCTTGATCTGCGGTTCACTTGCCTACGACAACATCATGGTTTTTCACGGCAAATTCGGCGAGCATATTTTGCCCGATCAAATTCACATCCTGAATGTGGCATTTGTGGTGCCTGACATGCGCCGGGAATTCGGCGGTACCGCAGGAAACATCGCTTACAACCTAAAACTTCTGGATGGCGATCCGCTGATCATGGCGACCGTGGGTGATGACTTCGGGCCGTATCGTGAGCGTCTTGATGCGTTGCAGATTGCACGCACACATATCCAGGAAGTGCCGGGGACGTTCGTGGCGCAGGCATTCATCACGACTGATCTGGATGCCAATCAAATCACCGCTTTTCACCCTGGTGCGATGTCGTCATCCTATGTGAACAAGGTTCGTGACGCGAAAGGCATCAAGTTGGGCATACTCGCTCCGGACTCGCGCGACGGAATGCTCCAGCACGCCGAGCAATTTCACGATGCCAAAATCCCGTTTATTTTCGATCCAGGGCAGGCGATGTCAGTATTCAAGGGCTATGAACTGAAGCATTTCATAGAACTTGCAGAGTATGTCGCGGTCAACGATTACGAGGCGCGAGTGCTGGAAGAACGTATCGGTGAACCCATCGCAAAGCTTACCGAGCGTGTAAAGGCGTTTTTTATCACCAAGGGGGCAGAAGGCTCCGTGATCTATGCGGACGGTCAACAGATCAGCGTGCCATCCGTTCGGGAAGAACGAAGGGTTGATCCCACCGGCTGTGGCGACGCTTACCGGTCGGGGTTGTTGTATGGTATCGAGCGGGGTTGGAGTTGGGAAAAAACGGGGCGACTCGCCAACACCATGGGTAGCATCAAGATTGAACATCGCGGCCCGCAAGGCCACCATCCGAAGCGCGCTGAAATTGAAGCGCGTTTTGCGACGGCGTTTGATGAACCGCTTTTCAAATAAGGAGCAATATGAAGATCAGGCAAATAGCTATTTTTGGCACGATCGTGGCAGTGGTCACTCTCGTTGGTTGCGCGCAACCCGGTTTGGGCGGAGGCAATTACACCCGCGGGCAGGTGCGTGGTGAACAATCTGTACGCGTCGGAACCGTAGAGAGTGTGCGCGATGTGGTGATCGACGCTCGCGATACCGGGACGGGAACGCTGGCCGGTGCGGCAATTGGCGGCGTGGCAGGCTCCACGGTTGGCGGCGGCTCCAGGGCGAACGCCGTCGGTGCAATTGCGGGTGCGGTCGTTGGGGGCATCATCGGCAACGCAGTGGAAAAAAATAATAGA
>JANYHZ010000027.1 GCA_025362135.1 Betaproteobacteria bacterium
GATCGACCACTCGAGGACGCGAGTGACGTCGAGAGGAACGATCGCCTCCTTGTCCGCGCGCGAGAAGGTCTTGAGACCGCGGACGATCTTGCGCACCCGTTCGGCCCCCTCCTTCGCGGATGCGAGCATGTCCCTCAGCTCGCACACGTCCTCGGGCGCCAGCCCTGGTGCGATGCGTTCGATCTCGTCCACGACGAGATCGAGGTTGGCGGTCACGTAGGCCAGCGGGTTGTTGATCTCGTGAGCGACGCCGGCCGCGAGCGTGCCGACCGACGCCATGCGATCGCTCATCAGGAGCTTGGAGCGGAGCTCTTGTTGTTCGGTCAGGTCTTCCTGCACCGAGACGAAGAGCTTCCGATCGTCGACGACGAGCTCGGTGACGGACACCTTGGACGTGAAGGTCGTGCCGTCTTTTCTGCGGTTTTGGCACTCACCGGTCCACCGACCCGCGCGCGAGACCGCCGCGACCACGGTCTCAACACGACGGGCGGTCTCCTCTAGCGGAATCACGTGGAGGGTCGTCGCGAGGCGACCGATGAGCTCGCCCGGCTCGAACCCGAACGACCTTTCGAGCGCGCGGTTCGCGTATGTGATGATCCCTTCGTGGTCCGTGACGACCACCGCCTCGTTCATGCTCTCGAGAACGCGCGCTTGCATGAGGAGCGCCGCATCAGCTCTCCGACGGTCGGTGATGTCTCGGACGAACGCGTTGAACTGCATCTCGCCGGAGGCGACCCACGAGTTGACCGTCACCTCGCACGGGAACTCCGTCCCGTCTTTGCGGAGCGCGCACATCTCGATTGTCTTGCCGAAGATCGCGCTCTCGCCGGTCTTCGCGAAGTGAGCAAAGCCGCGTTTGTGTGCGGCGCGGTATCGCTGCGGCATGAGGAGCGCGAGCGGGATGGCGGCGATTTCGTCGACGTCGTATCCGAAGGTCTCGTGCGCGCCGCGGTTCCAACCGATGATTCTGCCCTCGCTGTCGGCCATGATCACCGCATCCCGAACCGACTCGATCATGGCGCGAAAGCGCGACGGCTCTGTGTCTCCGGTGGGCCATGTCTTAGGTGTGAACATGCGGTGCAGGAGCTCGCTCGGCGTTGAACGGCCGGACCTCGCGGAAAGTTAAGGGGCCAGGCGATCGTTCGTGCGCGCGGCGGGGTGGCACAAAGCCGACTCCACTAGCGCACGTCGCGCTCCCACGTCCGCCCCACCGCACGGTGTTCATGAAACCCGTATTAAAGATCCTCTTCTCTTTAATACGGGTTTCCTGAACACCCCTCATTCCGCCGCCTCGTCGCGTGCGACAGCTCTCGCGAGCTCTCGAAGCTCCACGGCGAGAGCTGCCGGCACGTGCCGATCTCCGTTCACATAGGCCGCCATCGAACCCAGCGAGCAGTCGACCTTGTGCGCGCTCGCGCGAATGCCGCCGAGTTGCTCGACGATGATGACCAGGTCCGCATGCGGCAGCGTGCATTCGGTGCGCGGTCGTCCGCCCACGAGCCGACGGTAGTCCACGGCGCACGGGCTCGGCACTCCGCGTAGTACTCGCAGCGAGGCCCGCCGCGTCCTTCGCAGAACACGAGCTTCAGCGACTGCGCCGCATGACACGCCAGCGCCGTGGTCCGACGGCACACCGGATGCTTAGCCCGCAGACATGAAAACTCCTTTTGCCTTCGTGGCGTCGGCCCTCGACAAGGGCGCAGCGTGGGTCGCGCGGCGCGGTCGCGCTCGGAGCGTCGACCTCAGCGGCGACGTCGTGCTCATCACGGGCGGCTCGCGTGGGCTCGGTCTCTGCTTGGCGCGCGAATACGCTGAGCGCGGCGCGAAGCTCGTGCTGCTCGCGCGGAGCGCGGAAGAGCTCGAACGCGCACGATTCGATCTCGAGAGCCAGGGCGCCGAGGTCGTCGCGATTCCGTGCGACGTGGCCGACGAGCTGGACGTCGCGGAGGCTTTCCGTCGGGCGCTCGCGCGGTTCGGGCGAATCGATGTCGTCGTGAACAACGCCGGCGACATCGCGGTCGCGCCGTTGGCCGCCATGCGACGCGACGACTTCAAGCGCGCCATGGATACGAACTTCTGGGGCACGCTCAACGTCGTGCTCGCGGCGCTCCCCACCATGCGCGCGAGGCAGCGTGGTCGCATCGTCAACATTGCCTCGGTCGGCGGCCTCGTCGCCGTCCCGCATCTCTTGCCG
>JANYHZ010000048.1 GCA_025362135.1 Betaproteobacteria bacterium
CATCAACGAAATTTCGGTAGCGTCGCACGAACAGGCAACCGGCATTGATCAGGTCAACCTCGCCATCATCCAGATGGAAGACGTTACGCAGCAGAATGCGGCCCTCGTAGAGGAAGCTGCCGCAGCTGCGGAATCGATGCGTGAACAGGCGGAAGCATTGTCGGAACTGGTTTCACGATTCAAACTCGACGACTCAAAATTGCGTGAAGAGCAAACGCGTGCTCGCCGTACCGCCGCGCTTGCCAACAGTGGCGCGCCCAAGGCTGGTGCAACTCGTATCAGCGCCCCGGAGGCACGTGGCAAGGCCCCGGCACTGCCAAAAGACCTGGACGGCGAATGGGAAGAATTTTGATCCGGCTGCTCATATAGCTGCGCAACCGCGAAAGCCAGAAAATGTTACCTTCGAAGAGACGCCGCGAAGATACCCGCAAGCCGCGTGAATTCCTCACGTTCACGCTTGGCGGTGAAGAATACGCGATCGATATCCTGAAAGTGCAGGAGATACGCGGTTACGAATCCGTCACGCGTATTGCCAACACGCCGACGTTCATCAAGGGTGTGATTAACCTGCGCGGCTTGATCGTGCCCATCGTCGACATGCGCATAAAATTCAACCTCGGTGAAGCGGTCTACAACGAATTCACCGTCACGGTAATTCTGAACCTCGGCAAGCGCGTCATTGGCATCGTCGTCGATTCCGTTTCCGATGTCATCTCGCTAAATGAGGAGGAGATTCGACCAGCACCTGAATTCGGCACCTTTGATATGCAATATCTGCTAGGCCTCGCGGCGGTGAATGATCGTATGCTGATCCTGGTCGACATTGAACGGCTCATGAGCAGTGCCGAGATGGCCCTGATCGAACAATCTGCAACATGAACACAGCCCAACACGAATCCGGCTCGCCTTCAATGCCAGCTACTGCTTCACGGGTCGCGGTGCAGGAACTGGTCGAACGGCTGGCCGCGCAAGTCGATTCGGCCCAACGTGAAATCGGTGAAACCCGTGCGATTCTGAAAGACGCTGTGGAACGGCTGATGCCCGCGTTCACAGCGCTGCGCAGTAGCGAAACAACATCCGCGGTGCCCCGTGTTGCCGCAACCGAATTGGCACGTACGAAACGCGCAATACGCGCCAGTGGCCCGGCTTTTTCAGCATTACAGTTTCAGGACATTTCCGATCAATTGCTCGCGCATGCGCAGGTGCGTCTCGTGTCACTGCTGGCCGAAGTACATAACGTCGCTGTCGCGCTGACCGCTGATTCTTCCGGACAAGTAAAATTTGCTGACCTCATGCAAAAGGTCACTAACGCCAACAATAACCTTGCCGCGCTCGACATTTCACTGGTGAAGCCCGTCGGAAAAGCCCACTTGGGCACCGGCGACATGGAATTCTTTTAACCTCAACCATTGCCTCAATTATTTTCACCCGCCACACTTCACTGCAAACCCCCTCAATGAAAACTATTCTCACCGTCGACGATTCCCCTTCTATCCGGCAAATGCTGGCGTATGTCCTCAGCAGCAACGGCTACCACGTCATCGAAGCGGGAGACGGTGAGGAAGGACTCCTGCTCGCGAAAGAGCATCAGGCTGATCTGATACTCACCGATCAGAACATGCCGAAAATGGACGGTATTGCCCTCATCAAAGCATTGCGTGGGCTGCCGGCGTACCGGCACGTGCCAATCATGATGTTGACGACCGAATCTTCCCCAGCGTTAAAGCAGCAGGGACGCGAAGCGGGAGCGACAGGATGGATGGTTAAACCGTTCGACCCGGAAAAACTCCTTGAAATGCTCAAGAAAATCCTGCCGTAGATTCGGCGCGAGTTGGCGTTAGCCCGTATGGCACTGGACATTTCCCGCTTTGCGAAAGCCTTCTTCGAGGAAGCACGGGAGCACGTGGCTTCGCTCGAAGCGCTTTTGATTGCCGTCGATATTCGCGCACCCGATGAGGAGGCCTTGAATGCCATCTTTCGCGCCGTGCATTCCGTGAAAGGTGGCGCTGCCGCATTTGGCCACCGACATCTGGCGGAATTCACCCATGATTTTGAATCGATCCTTGATCGTGTGCGCAAGCGTAAGCTCGCGCTCACGAAACCGATGGTGGATGTGTTCCTCAAGGCAGGGGATGCCATCGGCGAACACATAGACGCGCTGGCACAGGATCGTCAACCGGACATTGATGCGATGACGCGCTTGCGGCAGAATTTGCTGGACGCGGGGCTGGAGTCCGTTCAATCTGCTTCCTTGCCGTCGGCGACCTCAGCACCGCGCTACCATGTCCTCATGGAGTTGGATCGCGCGCAGTTCAGCGATGATGCCATCAACGCGCTCAAAGACGACATATCAGGACTTGGACTTATATCGGCGACCGAAGTGGAAGTGCTGAGCGAGAAAACAGTTGCCTTTTCATTCGATCTGGACGCGGATATTGAGGCTGACGAGTTGCGGGAAAGCCTTGAATTCCTGGCCCCAGCTGAGGCTACAGTGATTGACGAGCGTGCTAAAGAAATAAAGTCGGCATCGTCGCCCGATGCGCGGTTCGCTGACGATCCCGACGGCGAATTTGGATTTTTTACACCGGTTTCTGGACCTGCAGATTTGCCAGACGCAAGCGCATCGGCGATGTCGGCTACGGAAGCAGATATTCAACTTTCTTCGCTCGTGGATGCGACGTCGATTCGCGTCAATGTCGTCAAAGTCGATCAATTGATTAACCTTGTGGGTGAACTTGTCATCGCCGAAGCCATGGTCGCGCAAGCCGCACAGGGCTTGGACGCCGCCCAACAGACTGTGCTCGCCAACGGTCTGGCACAACTATCCCGCAATACGCGCAACTTGCAGGACGCCGTCCTCGCCATCCGCATGATGCCAATCAGTTTCGTGTTCAGCCGCTTGCCCAGACTTACGCGTGATCTGGCAGACCGTCTTGGTAAGGAAATCGAACTCGAGCTACAAGGTGAAGACACCGAGTTGGACAAGAGCGTGATCGAAAAAATCGCCGACCCACTCACCCATCTGGTGCGCAACGCTCTGGATCACGGCATTGAAACCCCGGAACAGCGTGTCGCAGCTGGCAAGCCGCGTATTGGCTATCTCGTGGTTCGCGCCGCTCATCAGGGTGGCAACATTGTCATCAGTGTTACCGATGATGGCGCAGGACTGAACCGCGACAAGATACTCGCCAAAGCGCGCGAGGTAGGTCTTGATGCAAGCAGCAATTGGCAAAACGACGACGTATGGCGTCTCATCTTTACACCGGGTTTCTCTACCGCAGCGACTGTGACAGACGTTTCCGGACGCGGCGTCGGCATGGACGTGGTTTGGCAAAATGTGCATTCCCTTGGCGGAAAAATTGAAATTGACTCCATTCCTGGCCTGGGCACGACCATGACCATCAGATTACCGTTGACACTGGCTATCCTCGATGGCATGTCGGTATCGGTTAGCGGCGAAACCTATATTCTTCCTTTGGCTAGTATTTCGCACTCGGTACAACCGTCAGCCGCTGACATCAAAACCGTGAATGGCGCAAAGGTAGTAATGGTGCGCGACGAATACATACCAATCACGTCGCTTGCGGAATTATTCAACCTTCCGGCAGCAGCGGATGGTTCGGGCATTCTCGTCATCCTTGAAGTAGACGACATGCGCACGGCCTTGCAGGTTGATGAACTCGTCGGCCAGTTGCAAGTCGTACTAAAGAGCCTTGAAGCCAACTACCGTCGCGTAAAGGGTGTATCTGGCGCAACAATTCTGGGCGACGGTCGCGTGGCACTCATTCTGGACGCGACCTATCTTGTGAGTGTCGCGCATTCGATCGCTGGCGAAGCACGGGCGATTGCAGGCAGGCAACATGGCAACTAAATATTTGCGGCGTGACGGTGTTCTTCAGCGCACCGAAGAAGGTGCCAGAAAAATGCGTGCCCGCACGTCGGATATTTCACCCAAACTACGCTCCGTCCTGTTTCTGATCGACGGGGAAAGAACGCTGGGCGATTTGCTTGATCGTGCCGGCAGCCTCAGCGACTTGTTGCATTCGCAAATTTGCGCATTGCTGGATCTTGGCCTGATCGACACAGGCAGTTCTGGCGGCCCCAGTGGGGCAGAGGACGCGCCGGATGCAACCGCGCCGATCACGCGCAAAAATGCGTCGAAGGCCCAGGACCTTCCCCCGATCGTGGCAGCAAAAATGCAATTGCTGCTGCGGCTGGAGAGTACGCGGAGTGACGAAATTGATTTACTCGGTGCCGAGCTGCTGGACGCGAAGACGTTGCGCGATCTAGCATTCACCGCAAAATCGGTGACAAACCGGCTCGCGATGTCGGTAGGCACGGAAAGAAGTCAGAAATTTTGGGCCGATGCGAAAGAAATTCTGACTGCGTGGCGCGATCTGTCCGCGAGGGATACACAATGAACGCCGGCTCACTGCATAAATCCGGTCGTGCTTCAACTAGGGCCGATATGGAAGGGTCGGTCAAGGCACCAGCAAACGTCTCAGTGTTCCGAAGTTTCGAATTTTCTGATAAGGATTTTCGTCGTTTGCAACAGATGATCTTCGACTATGCAGGCATTTCGCTCAACAGTAACAAGAAACCGATGGCGTATAGCCGCCTCACCAAGCGCCTGCGCCAGTTAAATTTGGCGACGTTCGGCGAGTACCTTGATTTCGTTGAATCCAGTGGCGACGATGAACACGTTCGTTTTATTAACGCGCTGACCACCAACCTCACCTATTTTTTTCGCGAACCGCACCACTTTCCGATCCTTGTCGAGCATTTGATGGCAATGGCCGCAACCGATCCGCTGGTGGTGTGGAGTGCGGCCTGTTCCACGGGCGAAGAGCCGTATTCGATCGCAATGGCCGTCATCGAGGCATTCGCTACTGACGCGCCTCCGGTGCGTATCATCGCTTCAGACCTCGATACCGACGCGCTCGCGACAGCGGCGCGGGGCGTCTATCCGTTGGAAAAACTGGAATCGCTGTCGCCGCAACGCTTGAAAAAATTCTTCCTCAAGGGCGCTGGTGCACAGGCCGGCTACGCGCGAATTCGACCGGAGGTGCAACGCCTGGTCGAATTTCGCCAAACCAATCTGCACGATGGCCCTTGGGATATTGAAGCCCCTGTTGCCGCAATTTTCTGCCGCAACGTCATGATCTATTTCAACAAAGCGACACAGACCCGGATACTTGCGCGATTCATGCCCTTGTTGCGCCCGGACGGCCTGCTTTTCGCCGGTCACTCGGAAAATTTCTTCTACAACGCCGGCGATATTTTTCGTAGCCGGGGCAAGACTGTTTACGAGTTGGCAAGTTGACCATGAGCGGCCCGGGCAACAGCGAGAACAAGCGGGGCGAGAACTATCCCGTCCGCTATTTCGACCGGCATTTTGGTATTGAGGCCGCAAAGATTCTGCCAGGTGAATATTTTGCAACCGATAAAAACATGGTTCTGGTAACGGTGCTGGGCTCGTGCGTGACGGCCTGCTTGCGCGACCCTCGCGCGGGGGTCGGTGGAATGAATCACTTCATGTTGCCGCGCAGCGAGCAGGATCCAACCAATCCGATTTCCATGTCGGCACGGTACGGCACATTTGCGATGGAAATTCTTATCAATCAGTTGCAGAAGATGGGCGCGCGGCGCGAGAATATGGAAGCGAAAGTTTTTGGCGGTGGCAATGTGCTGCGCGGCTTTACGGCGAACAGCATCGGCGAGGCCAACGCGAATTTTGTGACCGAATATCTGCACAATGAAAGGATCAAAATTGTTGCCGAGGATTTACTCGGTGTACATCCGCGCAAACTTTATTTTTTCCCCGCAACAGGCAGAGTGCTTGTGAAGAAAATCAAGGAGCTCCACAACCATACGATTGTGGAACGTGAAAGTGAATACAACCTGCGACTGCGTAACGTGGTGGTGGGGGGCGATGTGGAGATATTCAAGTGAAGATAAAAGTTCTGGTGGTGGACGATTCGGCACTGATCCGCAATATCCTCAAGGAGATTATCAACGAGCAGACCGACATGATGGTGGTCGGCGCGGCACCTGATCCGCTGGTGGCGCGCGAAATGATCCGCTCACTGAACCCGGACGTGTTGACGCTTGATATCGAGATGCCCAACATGAACGGGTTATCTTTCCTGAAACGTCTGATGCGGGTGCGGCCGATGCCGGTGGTCATGCTCTCTTCGCACACCCAGGAAGGCTCCGATATCGCCTTCCGCGCGCTGGCAATGGGTGCGGTCGATTTTGTTGGCAAACCGGTCGCGGGCGAAACTACAGACGACGACTATGCGCAATTGATCGTTGAAAAAATTCGTGGCGCGTACGCAGCACGCGACAAAATCGAACCGCTCGATATCAACCGTGCCGTGGATGCCGATGAAGTGTTGCCGATGCTTGGCAAGGCCGCAACGACCCAAAACCGGGTTATTGTCATGGGTGCGTCAACCGGCGGCGCCGAGGCGCTCAAGGACATCCTCGTCTCCGTACCGGAAGACTGCCCGCCAATCCTGATCGCGCAGCACATGCCGGGTACTTTCACCAAGTTGTTTGCCAAACGCCTTGACGGGCTTTGCAAGATCACCGTCAAGGAGGCGGAAGACAACGAGCCGGTGCTGCCGGGCCATGCATACGTTGCCCCGGGTGGTTTTCATCTGCGTCTGGAACGGTTTGGCGCGCGCGGCTACGGGATCAAGATTGGTAGCGACGCCGCAGTGAATCTGCACCGCCCTTCCGTCGATGTGCTGTTCAATTCCGCAGCAGAATCAGCCGGTGCCGACGCAATCGGCGTTATTCTGACCGGTATGGGCAAGGATGGCGCGCAGGGGCTGCTCGCAATGCGCAAAAGTGGTGCCTTCACTCTGGCGCAGGATGAAGCAAGCTCCATCGTCTTCGGCATGCCCAAGGAAGCCATCGACATCGGTGCAGCAGAAATGGTCGCGCCGCTCAATATGATCGCCCGTCGAATCATGAGCAATCTGGCGGGCGTTGGGCCCGACTCTGCAGGTGCGAGCAGTACCGACAAGACCAACGAGTGATCGAAACAATGGCGCGTGTGCCGTCCGTAACCGACAGGCTGAAGCCTATTTCACCACGGGTGCCACCGGTGCCGGACCCTCGATGTACGGCGTCGGATCAAGTGCCCTGTTGAGCACCGCCGCGATACGTGCGCCCGCCTTGCCCAACTGTGCCGGAATCACGTCAATGGCGGCGTTGACGTATGCCTGAGAAAGCTCAACGGGCGTTGCTGTCCATGGCTCGCGGCAGACGAAACTGGGCAATTTCGCGTAGGTCACGGATTTGCTCAGCTCAAACGATTCGTTCATCCAGTCGCGGATGTCGGTCTTTTGCCATTCGCGCATTTCCTTGTTGCGATAGCGGCTGAGGAGTTGCTGGACGAATTCACGCTCGCTACTTCCGCGCAGCGTCAGTTTGACGAATTCGCTATCCCAGACAGAATGCAACCGCCGCACGTTTGTGCTACCCGGCAGCAGCACATTTTTAAAATTCGCTCCAGCGTCGGCGTCGTCCGCCGCGTGCAAGGGTTGATGGATGTCACCGACGATATGCGCCAGGAAACGCGCAGCCATCGCGCGGATTTCTGGTGGATTGGTAAAGTCGGCCAATATTTTGGCCAGCACCGGCACACGCGCCGAGGCGCATTCGCCTCTGGGGCAATACTCATCGAAAGTAAGTGTCTGGCAGACGGGCTGATTGTCGTAATGCCACTTATCAGAATTCGGGATCAGTAGCGTGAGCGTCGTTCGATTCAAATCCATGTAGTTGGCAATGTCGCCCAGATCTGCGCCGGGGATGATGTCGTTGAGTCGCATACGCGCGCGTGGCGTCAGAAGCTCTGCAGCCACCAGGCCGGTGACGCGATGGCCTTCGGCGCCCCACGCGAATGCAGCGGTGGGAACAAATACGATCGCTGAAATCAGGATCGTAGCGGCCATATGGCGAAGAATGAGAGGGTTCGAACGCATGTCGTATCCTTGCAGTTTAGGTGGCCTAACCAATGTGCCGCAATAATACAGGAGGCAAATGAAGATTCACGATAAAAAAGGAAACCGCACTATGCCGGAATCGCCAAACAAAATACGGTTCGAACGCGCTAATATTAAAGTGAGCGACACGCGGTTCGAGACGGGCGCAGAGAGCTTTCCCATCAAGAAGATCGAGAGCGTCAGAATAGAATCCGAAAAGCGCCGCACGCGGTTCGCGATTCCGTTGCTGGTTGCTGGCGTGGGGGCTTTGCTCGCGGGCATGTTCGCCAATATTCCAGTGCTGATCGTGTCGGGTGCGGCGTTCATCGTCGGCGGCACGATGCTGTGTTTTGCCAGCGTCACTTGCAGCGTAGTGCTGTCGATGCGAGGCCGTGATGTCAAAGCGCTTACCAGCAAAGATTCCGCCTTGATTCAGGCGGTCGCTGCCGCGCTTCAGGAAGCGATCGCGCAGCGCAGGTAATGGCACCGCTAACCAACTGGGCCACTTACCTTCGGTTGCCATACGATCCCGATGAGGGCTAATATTTGTGCGGATGGATTGGCTAGCGCAGAAACAGAACCTGCGATCACAACAGAAGCGAGAGGTGCACGCCATGAACGATGTCGCACGGAAATTTCCCACCCGGTCACTAGCTGCGGCGTTCGCAGTTTGTTTCGCTTTCGCAGCTCACGCTGTCGGGCTGGGTAGTCTCAAGGTTCAGTCTGCATTGGGACAACCATTCGCAGCAGAAATTGAAGTCACTGCGCTTGACGCGGAAGAATTCACGCGGGTAATGGCACGTATCGCCAGCCCCGAGGAATATCAGGCCGCAAGACTCACCTATGTGCCGCTGCTACGGCAACTGCGTATCAGCGGCGAACGCCGCACGGATGGCCGGTCGTTTCTCAACATCACCAGCGTTTCCCCGATCAATGAGCCGACGCTGGAACTTTTGGTGGATTTCAACTGGCGTGGCGGGCGATTAATGCAAAGATACTCGGTGCTACTCGATCCGCCCAAATGAAGAGTCGTTCCGTCATCACTTCGGCTCCTCGGCCATGCCCGATGCACGTTCGACGGCGATCAATTGAACCGGCACAAATATCCACAGCAATATATAAACAAGCACGCCGATCCCGTGGAGCAGTGCAGTCATCAGAAACAAAATGCGCCATGACCACGCTGGCACATTGGTCGATGTCGCGAGACCACCACAAATGCCGCCGATCCATTTGTCCGTCGTCGATAGCCGGAACTGATTGAGAAATGAGTTCGATTGCGCATTCGTCTGACTGTTTTGCGCGGCAGTTGCATCGAGCACGCGCTTCTTGGCGAGCGTAAATTCTTCCTCAGTCAATACACCCTGCTCGCGCAGTGATTGAAGTTTTTGCAGTTGGTC
>JANYHZ010000090.1 GCA_025362135.1 Betaproteobacteria bacterium
ATCTGCGAACTGATGGAATGAATAAGCTCGTGGTAAGCGCCACACACAACAAGATGAGGAGCAGGACCGGACTTCTCCAATTATGCGAAAACAACACTCATTCCTTCCTTTTCAGGGGCTATCGAGATGATTCATTTACCGCTATTATTTTTTCAGGAAAACGTCGGTGATACGTTCAAGCGCCTCAGCCGGGACGATAGAGGAGTTCATCGCCTCGTTGGAAGCCCAGACGATTTCCGTTTCAATCGCCATGGTTAGGACGTCGATACCGCGCGCGCTTAGATGTCTTTGAAGTTCACCCGTGTTTTGCGAGGAGTGTCCAACGAAAAGCGCCAAGCGTTGCGCTTTGGCCGCGTGAAGCGAAGAAGGCGAAAGCTCGCGCAATTGGTTTCGCAGATGGTCGGGCAGCGGAAAGCCCATCGCCTCTACCATGGATTCCGCTGAAGCCTTCTCGCGAAGACCCGCTTCAAGCTTCCAGCGAGCGCCATAGGATGCCCGGTAAGTGGCAATATGCGCATTTGCCAGATCGCCAAGGTAGGCCGCACCATCGATGACAGGATCCCAAAAAACCAGTGTGCGCGGCGCCTTTTCGCCCTTTATGGACGCGAGTCCGGCCAGGGTCGCACCCAACCTCAGGCCGAACCAGGAACTGCCGGAACAACCACTGCGTCGCAGAATCTCATCACCGGCTGTCAACACGTCATTGGTCCATGCAGCGATGTCGCCCTCGGTATCGTCGCCGTCGGAGTCGCCAGTCCCGAAATAGTCGAAACGCAGCACATGAAATCCATTGCGCGAAAGGCGTTCTGCAAGAACCCGGAACAGGCGATGACAGCGGATGGCTTCCTGACCGAAGGGATTGCAAAGCAATATGCATTCTGCTTGTTCCGTGCCGCCCGCAGGAGGCTGATGCAAGCCGAACAATTGGCGTTTTTGTGCGCCGAAGCGAATCGGAGTCAAGCGTACGGCCCTTCTAGGAAATCAGTTTTCGCGGCAGAAATAAAACCCGTGGTACCGGTCGAGCGAGTGTTTCGGAAAAAACGGGATCTCGCAGCTCTTATCAGGGTTTTCCCAACTGTCGACCAGCTTGTATTGAAAGTCTTCGAAGCTTCGCAGGAATTCCCCCACGGCAGTGATTCTATACGGGCAGAATGCGGTCCCTATGCTTTGCAATGTGAAGTAAGAGTGTTTTTCGTGCAAGGGCATGAGATTGAGAATCAGGTGTTTCGGGGGCGCTCGCAACCGTCTCAGACGGTCGACCAGCGCCTCAGGCAAGTACTGCAAAGAACCGAGGGCCATCAGGACATCCGTACCTTCGACATCGTCGAAACGATCACAGAAAGTAAGATGGCCATCCTTATCCTTTTCCGCAGCGAATTTTCGGCCTTGCGCCATCACGGCTGGCACGTCATGCACCGCCCATTGCAAGGAGGGAGAATAATTCAGATACTTTCGGTATGCATAGTAACTAACGCCAATGTGGCCGCCCAAGTCGAACACCCGCGTGCAGCCATTGGCTAGTAACTTCTGTAGCCAGAACATGACCGGGTAATCGGTAGGATAGGTTTTGCGAGTACGGTCGAGGTACATAGATGCCGACTCGGCGTTATCGTAGCCAAGCGGTCGAGTCTCGGGCGCGCTCCGCTGGGCGGCATCGAACGATTCGAATATTCCACGGAACAGGTTTTCATCCCGGTTCGCTGCAAAATATCGGGCATACCGGCGTTCACGGTAACCCCGTATCAGCGGCAAATCTGCAATGCGGTTTACGACACGATGCACACCATTTGCTGACGTCATTCCCAGACCTTTCGATTCATTGTTTTATGGCGCATAGCCGAACACCCGGCAACGGGAAACTCCGCCCGCGACGGCAAGCGAAGCAACGGAATCATCATCCTGCACAAACGTGGCTACCTCGACGAACGAAACGCCATGTGCGCCCTTCACATTGATGCGGGCTTTTTCACTGCCGATACCGACGGTTATCGAGTCAGGCGTGATGGTGAGCCCGCTACCGATCGCCTTGAGGTACGCTTCCTTCCGCGTCCAGCACCGAAAGAAGGGTAGTAGCAACGCATCGTCCGGCAGCAAATCGAATGCCTGATACTCCTCTGGCGAAAAAACAGATAATGCCAGCCTTTTCACGTTGGTCAGTGGCTTCAGTATTTCGATGTCGATACCGATGTTTTCCGCATGTCCTATTGCCAGCAGACCGAGATCGTCCGAGTGACTCAAATTGAAACCGAGGGTCGATCCGCCCGCCAAATACGGCTTGCCATGAGCCCCAAGTCTAATCGGCAATCGTCGTGGTTCCGTCTCAAGATAATGCGCGAGGATATGGCGCAAGGCAACCCGCGCATGCAAAAACCGGTTCCGGTCCCGTTCGAATGCAAATTTGTCGGCACGCCGGATCTCGGTCAAATTGAGCATCCGCTCCGCGTCGGCGGGACCGTCTCCGCCGAGACCTATACGCCAGACGTGGATTTCAGCACCTTCACGCGCAAACGCGGGTACCGACGTCGGCGTCAACGCGCGCAGGCCACCGTTCGCCGCGCGTGATGCTGCCGTCTTGGAAAATCTCGTCGAAAACTCTTGTATCATGCCCGGTTCAAACGCCGCTGAACAATCAATCGTCTTTGGCACCAACAAGCCTTGACAACAGTCGTCGCATGCGCCCTGTCTTCGCGACGGCCTCGGGTTTGGTCTCGTCGTAGGCCTGTGCGATCTGGCCGAGCGTTTCGAAAATGAAGCGACGCGGGTTGACTCGTTTGCCGGTCTTGTCCTCCATGACATTCATCACTTGCATTGCCAGCAGCGAATGTCCACCGAGATCAAAAAAATTGTCCTGCGTGCCCACCTGTGGAAGTTTCAGCTCGCTGCACCAGATTTCGGCCAAAAGTTTTTCACTCGGCGTGGCGGGCGCCGATTCCGCAGACTGCTTTACAGGCAAGACTTTCGGTTCCGGCGGGGTGGCAACGACATCAGCCAATGGTCGGCGCATTTCGCGCTGCAAAGAAGCGGAAAGTGTAGCGATACTGATGGTCGGCGTAGCGACCACGGCATCAAGCATGGCAAGAAACGCCTTGCGCAATTGCTGCACCGTTGCATCAAGAAGTATGTCGGTGTTGTAAGTCACCCCGCCATGGAGGCCCTGCGGCGACTCCACAAACCACATCCCGAGATCCTCGGTGGCACCGCGTTGGAACACGAGAATGTTTTCATGTTGCAACCCCCCCCATTGTGTAACGCGCTGGCGGGCATCCTGGAACGAGAATAATGCCTGGTAAAGCATTGAGCCTCCCTTGCCTCGTTTGACCGATAGCTCCTGGGACAGTTGTTCAAGCGGGACGTCAGGGTAGGTGAGGCTTTCCATGACGACGCCTTTGACGCGCTTTACCAGCTCGGTGAAGGGTATCCCCGGGTCGATTTCAAGTTGAAGCGGTAGCAGGTTGTTAAAATAACCCATGATGCCTTCCAGTTCCAGCGAATTGCGACCGCGTACCGGCGTACCGATCACCAAGTTGGATTGCTGGGCGTAGGCGTGCAGCAGAACTGCATAAACGGAAAGCATGGTGATGAACAGCGTTGAATCAGCGCGCCTGGCCAGCGCATGCAATGCGTCCGTCTTTGATTTGTCAATCACTATCCATTCAGTGCTGCCCGAACCGGACATGCCAGGGCGGCGGGGTTTGTCGACAGGCAATTCCTCGGCTTTGCCGATTTCCTCCAGGCGTTCGCGCCAGAATACAACCTGCTTGTCGAACTCCTCACTCTCGATCCATTCCCGGTGCCAAGCGGCGAAGTCGCCATAGCTGATCGGCAAATCGGGTAGCGTGCTGGGGCGCTGTTCGGAATGGGCCGTATAGAGAGCGGACATCTCCTCATAGAACAGATCGAACGACCATCCGTCCCAGATGATGTGGTGGGGCATGAAGAAAAGCGCATATTCCGCTTCTCCGAGCCGAAACATTTTTGCCCGAAAAAGTGGCACCTTTGTTAGATCGAAAATCTCGGCTGTCAATTCGTCCAGTCGTTCCCGCAGCTTGGCTTCACGAGAGTGCGCCGCCAAGCCCGACAAGTCCTCGGCCGGAAACAGCGTGACCGGTATGTTGTCATGAATGCGTTGCAAGACGGTGTTCCCGTCGCGTTCAAAACTGCTACGAAGCGAAGGTTGGCGTTGCACCATTTCGCGGAACGCGCTTTCGAAAGCAGCTTCGTCCATGCGGCCTTTGAGGCGATGCGCCGATGGGGCATGGTAAGTGACGCGGCCGGGATGCAGTTCTTCAAGGAACCAAAGTCTTTCTTGCATCAGGGAAAGCGGCGCTCTGCTTTGATCGGTCAGTCGCGCGATTGATTTGCGACCGACCGGCGGCGCGGTCGCCGACTCGGCCTCGATGGCCTTCACCAAGAGCGCGACTGTCGGTGACTCGAACAAGGTGCGCATCGAAAGGTACGTGTTGAAGCTCCGGTTCAGGCGCGACGTCAACTGCGCAGCAAGCAGCGAGTGTCCCCCTAGCGCAAAGAAGTCGTCGTGGACACCAATCCCAGGCAATCCGAGAGACGTTTCCATTTCGGTGGCGACCGCTTTCTCAAGAACAGTGCGCGGCTCCGCAAAATCCGCCTTGGATCTCGAGGACATGTCTGGCGCTGGCAGTGCTTTCCTGTCCACCTTGCCGTTTGACAGCAACGGAATGACCAGCAAGGTAACGAAATGCTGGGGAATCATGTATTCGGGCAGTGCAGCCTTGAGCACCCCCTGCAACTCATCGTCGCTCAGCGCGATTTCCGGCTGGGCAACCAGATAAGCCACCAAGCGTACATCTCCCGGTTTGTCCTCGCGGGGCACGACTACTGCGCGCGCGATTTTGGGATTGCTCAGCAGGCAGGCCTCGATCTCACCCAACTCGATACGGTTACCGCGGATCTTTACCTGATAATCCGCCCGGCCCATGTATTCGATCGAGCCGTCAGACCGCCAACGACCGATATCACCGGTCTTATAAAGACGCCCACCGGCACAGAAAGGATCGGCGATGAATCGCTCAGCCGTCAGATCGGCGCGCGACACATAACCCATGCCCACCTGTACACCGCCGATGTACATTTCGCCGACGACGCCCACGGGCACTTGCCGCAGTTGCTCGTCCAGCACGTGCATCTGGGTATTGGCTATCGGCTTGCCGATCGGCACGATGCGGGCGGCGTGGTCAGGCCGACACTCCCATGCTGTCACGTCAACCGCCGCCTCCGTGGGACCGTACAAATTGGCAAGACGAACGTCGGGTAGCCGCTTGAAAAAATTTTCGACGACATCGAACGGCAGAGCCTCACCGGAACACACCACACGGCGCAGTGAGGTGCACTGTTCCACGTCGCGCTCATCAAGAAAAATACGCAACATTGAAGGCACAAAATGCATCAGTGTGACTTTTTCACGGCGAATCAATTCGATCAGGTAGGCGCTGTCGCGATGGCCATCTGGCCGTGCTACGACAATAGCGGCACCCGTCATGAGCGGCCAGAAGAATTCCCAGACCGAGACGTCGAAACTGTAGGGTGTTTTCTGTATCACGCGATCTGCGGGTTCCAATCCATAGGCTTCCTGCATCCACAGGAGACGATTGACGATACCCTTGTGGCCGTTCATCGCACCTTTCGGGCGGCCGGTGGAGCCTGACGTGAAGATCACGTACGCAGGATCGCTTTCCCGACCGATCAATGAACGATCAGCGTCTGTTGCCGCTAACGGAGATACTTCATCCAGCAATACCACTTTCGCGTTTGTCGGAAACGCGGATTTCACCTTTTCGTATTCGACTCGACGGGTTACGATGACGGTCAGCCCCGCGTCTTCGCACATGCGCGCCAGGCGGTCGATCGGATAGGTCGGATCAAGCGGGACATACGCTCCGCCGCTGAAAATCACGCCCGCCAACGACGTAATTAGTTGGGCGCTGCGTTCGAGGCACACTCCAATCAGAACACCGGGCGCGGCACCCAACTCTCGCAGTCGCAGTGCCAGTTGCCAGGACAACTCGTCCAATTCGCCGTAACTGAGGCGACTTCCTTCGAAAATGACTGCCGGCGCGGCAGGATTCAAACGCATTCCGCGCTGAACCAGATCGCCCAACCTCAAACCCTTTTTGTAGACGCGCTCGGTAGCGTTCCATGTTGCCAGCAACGCGCGATCACCGGCAGCGGGTGCCATAAGTTCGGCAACAGTCGCGGCGGGGTCCGCGGCCAAACGCGCCAGCGCTTCCCGGTACAGATCCAGCCAGCGCCGGATGGTCGCTGCGTCGAACAGGTTTGCGTTGTATTGGCATTCCAGGCGTAATGCGCCGTTGAATTGGACGGCGTTGATAAAGAGTTCGAAGTTCTCATAACTGCGCGGGTTGCTGGCAAATTCAACGCGCACGTCTGGAAAACCGACGGTGTTGGCATCAAGCGCCTGGTCGATGTTGAATACCACGCTGACCAGCGCCGAGCGGCTTGCATCGCGCGCGAGGGAAAGTTTCTTCAGAAGCGTGCCGAAGGTGTATTGCTGATGCTCGTAGGCATCGAGTGTTGCCGTCTGCGTACCGGCGATAACGTCTTGGACGTGTGCTGAAGAACGGATGCTCAACCGCACTGGAAGCATGTTTACGCAATGCCCGACCAGATTGTCCAGTCCGCCAATTGATTGACCGGCCGCCGAAACACCGACAATGATGTCCTCAGATCCAGCCACGCGGTGCAGCAGTGCCGCAAAGCCGCCAAGCAACGTAGAGAAAAGACTGGCACCGCTGCGAGAGCCAGCCTTCCGCACCGCCGCCACCAGCTCGGGATCGAGATCGTAGTCTTCCCGCCTCGAAGTGAAGGTGCGCGAGGCCGACCGCGACCGGTCAGTGGGGAAATCCAGGGTTGGAACATGTCCGGAAAACTGCGAAAGCCAGTAGGCCTCGTCCGCCACATTCTCTTCGCTGCCGATTGACGCGTTTTGCGTTACCGCATAGTCGCCAAACGACGCGGCTGGCGTAAGTTTCGCTGGTGATCGGCTCAGGCGCGCCGCGTACAGTGCTGCGATATCACGTACCAGCACGCCGAAGGACCATCCATCGCACACGATGTGATGCGCGGTGATGATGAGCAAATGATCGCTTGCGGCGAGTTTCAAGACCTCCACTCTGAACAGAGGGCCATGTTCAACATCGAAGGGCGTCTCGACAACGCGCTGTTTCGCCGCGGCAATAACGGCGTCCTGCTCCGATGCGCTAAGCGCCGAGTGATCCGCAATGCCTGCAGTCAGAACGATGTCGTCGGCGATATGCAACTCCTCGCCGTTGGCGCTGATCGTTGACCGCAGCGCTTCATGGCGCCGCACCACGTCCTGAAGCGCCTGCTGCAGCGCAGACGTGTGAAGGAGTCCGAAAAACCGGAGCGAAATCGACTCGTTGTAGGCCAGCGATGCTTCACGACCCAGCTGGTTGGCGAGCCAAATTTCGCGTTGCGGCTCAGTGGTGGGAACCACTCGGGCAAGTGCCGCAGCGGCAAACGGATCGTAGTCGACAGCGGCAAGTCCCATGTTCGGTTTGGAGGTGGAATTCATGCGTCGAGTCTCAGGTATTTCCCGGGGCTATCGGGGTTTGGAACAAACCAGGCCGGGTTTCCATCGGGATCCTTGCCTATGCGCGCACCGGGAAGCGGCGGGTGGGACGCGTCGAGCACGGTGGCCTTAGGGTCCTTGCGGCGCGGAATGAAACCGGACTCCTGCAATTCGTTGACCGATTCCTTGAATGCGGTTTTGATGAGAGCGATGTCGGTCGCACTGTGTGCCGTGGTAAAGAAGCATGGGAAATTATCGAGTATGTGAATGCCTCGACTGCGCATCATGGCGAACAGCAGGTCTTGCAGCGGATGGTCTTCTGTGAAGAAAGTCTTCCAGACCGATGCGAAGGATTTGAGGACGATGGGAGCGCCGACGTCACGGTTGAACGCATTCAGTTCGTCCACCATGGCCGCCGTGCTGAGTGTAAGTGCGGCCTGCAATTCCGGCCCAGCCTGTTTAAGGTGTCCCAAGACCGCTTTGGCTGCCGCGAGCGCCAGCGGATGGCGAACGAACGTACCCGCGAAATAGGTCACACCGACGGTGGGGATGGAATCATCACCGTACTGCCATCCGCCGCCATCGAGGGCGTCCATGAATTCACGCTTACCCGCTATCACGCCGATGGGGAAACCGCCACCGACCACCTTGCCATAAGTACAAAGGTCCGCGCGGATATTGAACAAAGCCTGGATACCGCCGGGATGGCAACGGAACCCGGTAACGACTTCATCAAGAATCAAGAGTGTCCCCGCGTCTTGAGTGACTTTTCGAAGATCATGGAGGAATTCGCGCGGCTGGAAATCCGGACGTCTGCTCTGCACCGGCTCAACCAGCACCGCAGCCAGCTCATTTGCGCGCGACTTAATGATTTCCAATGATTCGGGGGTGCCGTAATCAAGCACGATCACGTTATGGGCGGTACTGGGCATGATTCCCGGTGCCGCAGGGACAGCGCGCAGTTTTTTGGTGGCTCGCACGATAACTTCATCGAAAATACCGTGATAGGACCCGGTGAAGAGCGCGATGGTGTTTCGTCCCGTCACTGTGCGCGCAATGCGTACTGCACCCATGACTGCTTCGGAGCCGGTGTTGCAGAGGCCCGCGCGGTCGAACCCCGTCATTTCGCAAATGAGCTTCGCGACCTCGCCCGCGAGGGGATGTTGCGGCCCGATCTCGTATCCTTCATCGAGCTGCTTCCTCACGGCATCGTTGACAAAAGACGGTTGCCAGCCAAACAAGTTCATGCCAAAGCCGTTAAGCACATCGACGTATTCGTTGCCGTCAATGTCCCAGACGCGCGAGCCCTTGGATCGCCCGATGACGAGCTGATAAATGATCTCTTTCAAAATTGGCCTGAAACCGTTCACCACGCGCGGATCGGCCAAATGCGACCGGTGCGCTTGCGTGTATTCCTTTGATTTCACGGTGCGGGCGATGTAGCGCCGCATGAATGTGTCAAGCCGCGCGTGTTGGCGTTCGGAGAGTTCAGCAGTCGTTTCAGTATGAATCCGTGCAATCGCGCCGAATGCTTTTTTCACATCATATTTTGCCAGCCCCGCAGCGGCTTCTTCATCGTTCATCGCCGTAGGTTGCGCGACGATTGCGGCGGACGACATCACTTTTGCCGGGGGGTGTGCGACGCCGCCTGCGGCGATCACGTCACCGCCTTGTGCCGCGACGGTCGACACGGACGATTGTGCGGCGAATCCGGAATTACCTTGTAGCAGCGCGATTTGCTGGGCCATCAATTGCATCTGCTGCTGAATGACCTGCTGGACGAGGGAAATGGGTGCCCCTTCGGCCATCGCGGCGCCGAAAGCGCTTGCCGAAGCTAGTGGGGAACCGATCGCAAACAAGGGGGACGCGGTCGCCGGCGCGACGTTTGCGGCTCCCGCCGGCATCTCACTGTCGAGAAACGTGGCCAGCGCTTCAAGCGAGCGGAATTTTTCCATCAATTGCCGAAACGTGATGTTGACCTTGAAGGTCTGTTTCAACTGGATGGCAATTTGCGTAAGCGACAACGAGTCGAGGCCCAATTCGACGAAGAGTGCAACCGGGTCTGCGGCGGACATGTCAACGCCGGAAGTGTCCTCGAGCATGGAACGTAGCTGGACGATCAGGTCTGGTACGCGGCTCTGCGAAATGGCGGAAGATATGTGCATTGGCGGCATTGATAACTCTGTTTGGTTGTGCAGAATTGCGGGTTCGATGGATCCCGCAAACGCGTTAGTTTGCGCGGATATTGCTTTGGCTTCAAGCCAGTAACGCAGGCGTTCGAACGGGTACGTTGGGAGCAGCATCCGTTGCTTGAGGCCGCGTCGGTCAAGCGACTCCAGATCGAGCGAAATTCCCATGGCCCACAATCGTCCAGCTGCCAGTAGCAGACTCTCACGCTCGCGATTGGCGCCGTCGGAAAGGCTGGAGACTGCCGGTGGCACCGGACGTTCGCGCGAACCATGCTGGCGGGCAAGCGTGGTGAGGGTCGATCTCGGCCCTATTTCCAGCATCGCGCCATTGACCGAGGCGAGCATTGCGGTCAATGCCGACGAAAACCGGACCGGCTCCCGAAGATGACGGGCCCAATAGCCGGGATCGCAGGCTTCTTCATCGGACAACGGTCTGCCAGTCACCGTTGAAAAAATCGGCAGGGACGGTGCCGACAGTGTCACCGCGCGTATTTCGGCCTCGAACGGTGCGATTGCGGGGTCCATCATCGGGGAATGAAACGCGTGCGAAGTCTGTAACAGCCGCGATACGACCTTCTCATTATCCAATTCGACGCGCAGGGCTTCGATCAATTCGAGGGGCCCCGCAACTACGCAAAGTCCGGGGCTGTTTTCAGCCGCTAAGGCAACATGCGCGGAAAGCCGCGGCAGAATGGCCGCCAGCCCTGCACGGACCGCCAGCATCGCGCCCGGAGGCAGCGATTGCATGAGTTCGCCCCTTCGGGCAACCAAGCGCACTGCATCTTCGAGTCGAAAGACACCTGCCAGGGTCGCCGCGACGTATTCGCCTACGCTATGACCGATGAAGGCCTTAGGCTGCAAACCCAAGGCCATCCAATATCGGGCCAATGCGTATTCGATGCAAAACAGCGCCGGCTGTGTGACCGAAGTAGCCGTTAATGCGCCACCGTCGTCGGAGAATATTTTTTCCTTGAGGTCAAAATCGATCCTGCCGTCCAGCGCAAGCAGGCAGGCGTCAAACGCTGCCTTGAACACAGGTTCGCTCGCATAAAGCGCGGAACCCATCGCGGCGTACTGTGCGCCCTGGCCCGGGAACATGAAGACCACATCGGGTGCCTTCGCTCCAACGGCGCCGGCGGTTCTTTTTATAGAGTCCGTGTCGCGCAGCGCCGCCGACGCCTCGAGTGCATTAGAAGCGACCACGCAGACTCGCTGCGCAAACGCCTTGCGGCCTGTGCGTAGTGTGTAAGCGGCGTCGGCCAGGTTGATGCCCAGATTGGCATCCAGATGAAGCGCCAGCCTTTCGGTTGCGATTGCCAGCGCCGCAGATGTGCGTGCCGATACCATCAGAAGCTGCGGCCCAACGGACGGCTGCGAGGCTGGTCGCACAGGCGCTTCTTCAAGGATCACGTGCGCGTTCGTGCCGCCTACACCGAACGCACTCACGCCGGCCCGACGTGGCCTGTTCTGTCGTTTCCACTCCACCTGCCGGTCGTTGACGACAAACGGGCTTTTGGCGAAATCAATTTCGGGGCTGGGAGCGGAGAAATGCAGCGAGGCCGGAAGGCTCTCGTTAAACAGCGCCAGTGAGGTCTTGATAAGGCCGGTTGCTCCGGCAGCTATGACGAGATGTCCAACGTTGCTTTTTACCGAACCTATTCGGCAAAAGCCCGTGTCGGTCGTATGCCGTCGAAATGCCTTGCCCAACGCTTCAAGTTCCACAGGGTCGCCAAGCGGCGTGGCGGTTCCATGTGCTTCGACATAGTCAATACTGCGCGCATCCACGCCGGCATCGTCGAGCGCCGCCGCGATTACGGCTGCCTGACCGTCAACGCTTGGTGCAGTGAAACTGGCTTTGGCGCCACCGTCGTTGTTGACACCGACACCACGTATCACTGCATACACGGTGTCGCCGTCCGCGACTGCAGTCGAAAGTCGTTTCAACAGGACCACGGCCGCGCCATCGCTGAACACAGTTCCCTGCGCCTTTGCATCAAAGGTTCGCGTGTGGCCATCCGGAGACAACATCGCGCCTTCCTGGTACAGGTATCCGCTGCGCGGCGGACAGGTAATCGACGCTCCACCAGCCAGCGCCATGTCGCATTGGCCACTGCGCAGGCTTGTTACTGCCTGCGCGATGGCGACCAACGATGTGGAACATGCGGTGTGTACACTGATTGCCGGGCCGGTCAGGTTCAGGCGATTCGCTACACGCGTCGCAATGTAGTCTTTTTCGTTGGCAAGCATCACCTGAAATTCACCCAACTGGGCGATCCGCTCCGGGTGGCCCACCACGTGCCGCTGGAAGTAAGTGGCGTTGTACATGCCACCGAAAACGCCGACCGGGCCGGGGCAGGAGTCGGGAGCGTATCCGCCTCGCTCGAGGCATTCCCAGCACAATTCCATAAAGATGCGTTGTTGTGGGTCCATCAGTTCGGCTTCTCTCGGCGAGATGCCGAAGAAAGCGGCGTCGAACATTTCGACGCCGTCGATTACGCCGCGGCCTCTCACGTAGGCTGGATCCTGGCGAATCTCGGCGGGTATCGAGGGATCGATTTCGTGGTCGTTGAAGAAGGTTATGGTTTCGCGGCCTGCACAGAGGTTGTCCCAGAACGATTCAGTATCCGCCGCACCCGGGAAACGCCCAGTCATGGCGATGATAGCGATCGGTTCCCGTGAGGCAATCGGGTCATCGTGGGAACGTTGATGTGCCAGCCGGTTCAATGGAATGGCGCCATCACCGTGGTATTCGATTGCGGCGGCGATAGCGGCGGGCGTCGGATTGCTGAAAAAAATTGTTGACGCGACCGGTCGCCGAACTTCGTGTTTCAGTTGAGAAAGCGCCTGCAACACCAATAAGGAATTGCCACCAAGCTCGAAAAAATTATCCAGCCGCCCGGCCCTGTCCAGTCCGAGCAACTGCGCAAACGTGCGGCAAACAATCTCCTCCATATTCGTTAGCGGCGCTTGATACGCCTGCGCCATTTCAGGCCGACGATTTTCTGGAGCAGGTAGTGCCCTCCGGTCAAGCTTGCCGTTAGGTGTCACCGGCAGCGTCGGCAGCCGCACGTAATGGACTGGCACCATGAAGTCAGGCAGGACGCCAAGCAGGTATGCCCGTAGGTCGCCTATCGGCGCGGGTTTTGGCGAGTCGACCACGTACGCGACCAAGCGGGTACCGCCGGGTTGATCGTCGAGCGCAGCGATAGCGCATGCCCGAACACCCGGGTGGCGAGCGAGCGCTGTTTCGATCTCGCCCAGCTCAATGCGGAAACCGCGAATCTTGACCTGAGCATCTCTGCGGCCGATAAATTCGATGTTGCCGTCGGATAAATACCGGACTAGATCGCCTGTGCGATAAAGGCGGTCAACAGCCGGACCGAACGGGTTGGTAACGAATCGCTCTTTGGTCAGTTCAGCACGGCAAAGGTATCCACGTGCAAGCCCCGGGCCACCGACACAGAGTTCCCCTACGACACCGACCGGCACAGGTTGCATGCGTCGGTTGACTATGTATACCGAGGTCGCCGCGATAGGTTTTCCGATGGGGATTGATCGGGTGCCCGCAATAATGTCCCGCGGAATTCGGTAGGTCGCTGTGAAGGTCGTACACTCAGTCGGCCCATATCCGTTGATGAGAGTAACTGTCGGAAGCGCTTTGAGTGCGCGCGCTACATGGGAAACGGAAAGCGCTTCCCCGCCGATGAGCAGTTGATCTAGCCCGCACAGATACTCCGGACTGTCGTCGATGATCGCGTTGAACAGCGCCGCAGTGAGCCACGCGGCGTTGACGCGATGATCCCGTATTGATCGGGCAAGCCCCGGACCGGTGGGCACGGATTCATCATGAAGGACACATTTGCCTCCGTTGAGCAACGGCCCCCAAATTTCCAGCGTCGACGCGTCAAATCCAAGTGGTGCCGCATGCAGGAACGAAACTTCGGTTCCGAGTTGCATGTAGTCGACGTTATGTACCAGTCGGGTGATGGACCGATGGCAAATTTCGATGCCTTTGGGCTGGCCGGTGGAACCCGAGGTGTACATAACGTAGGCGACGGTTTCACCGTCCGCGCACCGTTTTACCGATTGTTTGCCCTCGTTGTCTGCTCCTTCGTCCGCATCGTCGACCAATACGGATACGTCGATTGTAGCTACGCTCGCCGGAAGCAGTTGGCGACCGTCGGCGTGCGTCACCACGAGCGCGGCACCAGCGTCGTTGATCATGAAGGAAAGGCGGCTCGCGGGGTATTTCAAGTCAAGTGGCAAATAGCAGGCGCCAGTCTTTAGTATTCCCAGTACAACCACGATCAACTCTGCGGACCGCACCAGCGCGACACCGACCACCGTTCCTTTAGATACACCCTTCGCAGCAAGTCGCTCGGCGACCCGACTGGAACGAGCGTCGAGGTCCTTGTAAGACATTTCGCCACCCGGCCATGCAAGGGCAACCAGGCTCCCGTTTGCGGATGCCTGTTCTCTGAACAATCCATCGACTGTCCGGTGTGCGTCGTAGGGAGGTAGCGGCGGATTCCAGTTTGACAGGAGCGCCCGTTGCTTTTCGCCTAGGATGTCAATGTCCCCCAACGACGATCCCGGTGAATTCACAAATGAACTAACGACTTGCAGAGTGCTGTCGAGGAGCGCTCCGATGATCGAACCGTCGAATACCGATTCGGAAAATACCGCGATCAGGCTTGGTGCGTCGCCATCACCCAAACCGAGAGTCAAGGGTGCATCGACCTGCTTCGACAGTCCCGATGCGCTTTGCCGCAGCCAAACATGGTCAACTTTGTCGACGCCTGCAGTGTCGTTGGTCACGGCGGCGACACTGCGGTTTCTCTCAAACTTCGCAATCCAGGCATGGCTGATTACTTCGGGGACAAGCCGGTGGACCGAAGTAGCGGTCCGGGCCGGACTATACCCTTGCTCATCATGTTCGTGCAGCCGCACCTCGGTCTCACCAAGCACACGGTCCAGCACCACCATCCACGCCGCTGCGTACACGGTATCGCGGGACCAGCGATTTGCGGCCGTGACTTGGCCGACTCCTTCCGCCAAGGAGAGATCTATTTTGCGCTCGATGCGACAAACAGTCTGCCCGGGGTGAACGCCGTTTGCAGGAACGGCCAAGTCGAGCAGGGTTAACGCGCCGGTTGTCTCGCTGATCTTTGTGATTGCCAATGGAGTCAACAGAATTAGGTTCGAACCAGTCTAACAAATTAGGCCAAACTAATTCGCATTTCGACAAAAAGGAAATTTGGGTCTATGCGCTTCTGACGACGCGAGCGGTAGTTGAATAGAGAGCTGACGGCACTTCTAACGACCGATTGGCACACGACTGATGCAGCAACAAAGGTGGGTGCCGGCCGTACTGGAGAGACCATTGCTTCGATTTCGGGAGCTTCCAGAATCCCAGTTGCCCGCCGCTGCCGGTACGCGGCGAAATCTCGCTCCTGTTCGCTCCAACGCAGGTTATCGATATACTTTGCGTCCAGTAACCAACCTGTTTTTCAGGTAACGCATCACCCACCAGTAAAAAAATGAAAATTCTCGTCACCGGCGCTGCCGGGTTCATCGGTCATCATCTCGCGCTGCGTTTGGTCTCGCGCGGCGATAGCGTCGTTGGCATTGACAATCTGAACAATTATTACGATGTCACGCTGAAGGAAAATCGCCTGAAGCGACTGACGCCATTCCCGGCTTTCCGTTTCGTCAAGCTCGATCTGGCCGACAAGCCTGCCATCGCGGCGCTGTTTGAGGCTGAGAAATTCGATGTCGTGGTCAATCTTGCTGCGCAAGCAGGCGTCCGCTATTCGCTGGAAAATCCGCAGGCCTACATTGATGCCAATCTGGTCGGGTTCACCAATATCCTCGAAGGCTGTCGGCACCACAAGGTAAAGCATCTGGTCTTTGCCTCATCGAGCTCGGTATATGGTGCCAATACCAAGCTGCCGTTCGCCGAGTCGGACTCTGTTGATCACCCGATTTCACTCTACGCGGCGAGCAAGAAAGCGAACGAGTTGATGGCGCACACGTATGCGAGCCTTTTCGGGCTGCCATGCACGGGCCTGCGATTTTTCACGGTATATGGCCCCTGGGGCCGACCTGACATGGCGCTGTTTCTGTTTACCAAGGCCATACTCGCCGATGAACCGATCAAAGTTTTCAATCACGGCAATATGGTGCGCGATTTCACGTACGTCGATGATATCGTCGAAGGAGTGGTGCGCGTGATAGATCGCCCGGCTGAGCCGGATCCCGTCTGGTCGAGCATCGCACCCGATCCGGCTACCAGCTTCGCGCCGTATCGAATTTTCAATATTGGCAACAATACGCCAGTGGATTTGATGCGCTATGTGAGCGCGGTAGAGGCCGCACTCGGCAAAAAAGCCAAAATCGACATGCTCGGCATGCAAATGGGCGATGTCCGCTCCACGTCAGCCGATGTCTCGCGCCTCGTGGCGTGGGTGGATTTTCGGCCTGAGACGAAAGTGGAGGAGGGGATTGCAAAGTTTGTGGAGTGGTATCGGGCATATTACCAAGTCTGACTTTCGCTTTGGGTTTACGCATCAAAAAATAGTAATCAGGGAGCCATATGTCGCAAGTAATCGGGGTAGTAGGTCTGGGATACGTGGGGCTGCCACTTGCAGTCGAGTTCGGCAAGGCGTTCGACACCATCGGTTTCGATATCTCCTCTGCCAAGATCGAGCGCTATCGCCATTATGTTGATCCGACTGGAGAGGTTTCAACTGCGGACCTGAAGGCAGCCACCAGGTTGAACTTCACCGCCAATCCGGCTGATCTTGTCCGCGCGGATATTGTTATCGTCGCCGTGCCGACGCCGGTGAACGATGCGCGCTTGCCGGATTTTTCGCCGCTCTTGTCGGCGTGCGCTGCGGTAGGGCCGCATTTGAAGTCGGGTGCAATCGTCGTTTTTGAATCAACTGTCTATCCGGGCGCGACCGAGGAAGTTTGTATCCCGGAACTAGAGCGTCTTACCGGCAAGAAATGGAAAAAAGATTTCTTCGTAGGTTATTCGCCGGAGCGAATCAATCCCGGAGACAAGGAGCGCACACTCCGCAAGATCATGAAAATTGTTGCTGGCGATACGCCCGCAACGCTGGAAATACTCGCCGCCGCGTACGGTTCCGTGGTTGATGCGGGCATTTTCAAGGCCTCCAGTATCAAGGTCGCTGAGGCCGCCAAAGTTATCGAGAATTCGCAGCGCGATGTCAATATCGCCTTCATGAACGAGCTTGCCATCATCTTCAACAAGATGGGGCTGGATACTGCAGAAGTACTCGAGGCTGCGGGCACCAAGTGGAATTTTCTCAAGTTCAAGCCGGGACTGGTGGGCGGACACTGCATCGGGGTCGACCCGTACTACCTCACCTATCAGGCCGAAAAGTTCGGGCACCATCCGGAAGTGATTCTCGCGGGCCGCCGCATCAACGATGGCATGGGCAAGTACATCGGCGAGCAGACCGTGAAGACAATGATCCGTACCCGCGGATCGCTCAATGGCGGCGTGGTGAATGTGTTCGGCCTGACTTTCAAGGAAAACTGTCCGGATCTTCGAAATAGCAAAGTGGTCGACATCATTCGGGAATTGAAGGAATACGGCCTCACGGTGAACATCCACGATCCGCAGGCCGACAGCCGCGAGGCGGTAGAACACTATGATCTTTCGCTAACCGAGTGGGCCACCTTGCCGAAGGCCGACGCCATTGTATTGGCCGTGGCGCACCGCGAATATCTCGGCATGCAGATCGAAACGCTTACGGCATCGCTTCAGCCGGGTGGTTGCGTCATTGACGTCAAGGCCGTGCTGCCACGCGACAAAATTGCCAGTCGAGGATTTACCGTTTGGCGGTTGTAGTCCCGTCGGACCGGGCTGGTGTGGAACGGATGAAATTTGTTGAACGGTATGGGCAAACTCCATACTGGGCGCGCAGTTTCGCGGCGAATTCGCCCTGTCAGGCGCGCCAGGCGTACTTGCTCCGCGACGCGACCGCATCTCCCGCTCTCAGGTTGCTACTCTAAATGAATCCAAAAAATTAAGTAACCAGCCTAGTTACACAGCCCCAGAATCCGTTCCTCCGCCGAACATTTCTTGGCGGGTTTGGCCGGTGCCACCTTCGGTTTCTTCGCGAGGCATGCACGAATTTCGCGGGTCGTCGGCGGATAGTAGGTCCAACCTGGTCCCAGAGTCGGCAGCGCGAGGTCTACTTCGCGCCACTTCGGGTGGCCTTCGGCCTGCAGCTTGGGAAAATTCTGGCACAAAGCCTTTCCGAAGCGGGTGAAGTGGTCAACTGTACCTTTCAGGTTGTAGTCGTAGGTGACAAGAAATGCGCCGACCGAAATGGTTGTGAAATCGGCCTTCAACAAATTGGGATAGCTGGCGGCGAGTACAGTGGTGTGCGAGTAAACGGTCAGAGGCGTCTTACTTGTGGGATGGTTGGGATCGAACTTTAGGAGCTTGATAAATTTCTGCGCTTCCGGCTTCATGTTCGCGATCAGAGGCGCGGGCTGACCCGCTGCAACCACGACGACATCGACGGATTTGTCGGAGATCAGCTTGACCAGCGCTTCCTCGTTGGACAGGAAGCTCGCGTTTGCGTCCGGCATTGGTGCGTTAAACATCATTCGGTAGAGCGTATGGGTTATGAGTGCCGCACCGCTGCCTACCAGACCACCGTTAATCCTGGCATCCTTGAGTTCATGCAGGTAATTCAATTCCGAATCTGCGCGGACGATGTAATGAATCTCAGTGTTGTAAAGAGGCATGATCACCCTGAGCGGACGGATGATCGACGCGGCTTCCGTGTTGCCGCCGGTACCCCGATCAATGAAAGCCTGATAAACATCCGCCTGGACGATCGCAAATTTCACCCCGGGTTCGTAGCGGAGCAATTTGACGTTCGCTGCCGAACCGGAGGTCGCCAGCACTTCCAGCGAAATGTCTGCGTCGGGTGCGACGAACTTGGCGAGATCCTTGCCGATCGCGTAATACGTGCCCTTGTCGGAGGCGGTGGCGATCTTGTATTCTGCGGCCGCGGCGACGATACCGCTGTGGCAGACCAATGCCGAAACGGCTAGTGCACTCAAATATCTGAATATCATGTTATTGCCTCCTGGGGGTGGTTTCTGGCGTGCATAGGCCGAGCGCTGCGACGGCCTCAGTGCACGGCCCGATGTTCGGCGTCCGCGGTTCGATTCCTTTGCTGGCATCCGTGCGCGCGCGTGCAAAGTCGGACGGATTGCTTGCGACCGGGGTTGCGGACTCGATCAGTTCGCGACCGGGTGCTGATTTGCCGCCGCTCCGGCGCGCTGCAGTGGACACTTCACCGAGTGCCTCGCGCTCAGGCTTTGCCGCCTTTGCGTCAACAGGCGCTGCTATCGGGATGTCGGCCATCGCAGGTTTCGCAACCGCATTCGGCAATGCACTATCGGGAAACTTGTTTATGGTGCCGGCACCCAAATTTGCCGCAGTTGCCGAGCCAATATCGCCGGTAGGAGCACTACCTTTCACCTCCGTGGTCGCAGATTGCGGCTCGCGTGCATCCAGCGTTGATCGCTGACGGTAGGCATAGTAACTGGCAGCGGCAAATGCCAGCAAAACAACCGCCACGACCAGCACGTGCGGTTTCTGGCGAGCGGGTTGCACGGAAATGTAGGAAGACGCCTTCTCCGAAGGGGAACCTGTCGCGACAACGGTGCCTGCAATTGCCAAAGGCTGCGTTGCAGGATCGTTTTTGCGTAATTCGCCGTGGCATCGATAACACTCCGTAGCCGCCGTGATGTCGTTAACCGTGCCGCAGTGCGGGCAGGGTATCAAATGCAGGGCCGCACCGCATTCAACACAGAATTTCGACCCCACCGGGCTCACATGGTCGCAATACGGACACTGCAGAATCGCTTTGGCAAGGGGCTTGGCGAGGGATGTGGTGATTGACATACGCGGCGTCGGTCCAAGTTTCAATCATCAGGGTGAGAGTTCATTGTATTGTGATTTTGTCACGGATGCTACCCGTGGAGCCAAGCGCGGCTCTGTGATTACCTGATCGATAAGCCGGGATGGGTCTGCGTTGCAAACCAAGGCAGGCATGATGGTCAGCGGCGCGGCAAGCGCCACGGCCTCACGCCGATACAACCACATCCACAGCTACACTCTCGATTGCGCCTTCTGAGCCAGATATTACGCGCCAATAAAGTCGATTACGGTAGCCCATCGAAATAGGACGAATTTTGCGCAATGACATGTTGCTGCACGAGTCGCTTCGCACAGGGTGCGCTATTACATGTACCCAGCTCGTCTGTCTATTTCAAGTACTGAAACAACACCATTTTGCAAGAATGGCTGGATATCTCAACTCACGCAGCAACCGTCTGAGATTTTGAGAAAAAGGTGGGGCTTCAGTGGATGGCGCACGTTTGACCGATAGTGCGTCAACGGATATATTCAAGATTGATGAAAAAGGGCGTTTGAAATTCCTATACAGCGGACGCGTCAGAATAATAAGTGGGCAATCTGAACACGTATCTCCTGGCGGCACCGTTGAGTTCGGGGTGGAGCGGGTGAGGTAGCCGGCTCCGGGGCGTGCAGGGGTTCCCCAAAACGCGCGGACAAGTTACGATTTACAAAAAAACATCACAACCTTCAGGGAGCAACACTGTGAAGCACATTCTCGGCTCGTTTCGGCAACAGGGGAAAATATCGATCACGGCCATCATCGGCATCGTGCTGGTTATCGCCTATGCCCTCACTTGGTACTCTTTCGTGGGTGAGGGCCACCCTAAGCTGGTCCAGCGGGGCGAAACCGACAAGGCGCCGCCGATCAAGGTGCACCTGATCGCTGCAGATCTGGTGAAAGACACGATCACGATGAGTTTTGTTCCGGATGTCGCGGCGAGTGAGATCACTTCGGGACGCAAGCTCTCGGGCGATATCGAGCTTGAGCTGGATTCCGGCGCGGCGGTCCTTACGCATAAATTCAAGAAGGGCGAAACGCCAAATCCATGGGTGGCAATCATTCCAATCACTGACGGCGATTTGACGGATTTCCCGTTTGATGAATATACGGGCGGCTTCACCCTGAAAGCCAGTGTAAACGGTGGTGCCAAGTCGATCGCGAAGCTCGACATCGACAAAAGTGTGCATGGCTACAAGTTCTCCGCTACCGCTGAATCCGTACTTAATAATACCGAGCTCGAAATCGAATTCAGGTTGTCCCGTTCCCCGGCCGTGATGTTCCTGGTGATTATCGGCATGCTTTCCCTCACGCTGGTGGTGCTGAGCGCGGTCAACGTGGCCTGGCATGTGGGCGCGCGCGGCCGCAAAGTGGAATTCAGCATGATGGTCTGGGTGGCGGCGCTGCTGTTTGTAATACCGGCGGTCCGCAACGGCATGCCAGGCAGCCCTCCTCCCGGAGCGGTGATCGATTTCGGTTTGTTTTTCTGGCTGCATATGCTGGCGGTGATCGCGTTGCTCACGCTCGTGTCGATGTGGTCAAAAGAGAGCAAATAGTCCCTCGTATAGATCGCGCCGATGTGTCGTTCGCTTGAGCGGTCCAAAACGCCGCTGCCGTCCCCAAAACACGAAAGAGCAAAGCCCATGCAGCCCTATCTGAGACAGTGCCAATGTGACCCTTTCAAGCGGAGGCGCGCGGCGCGGTGGCTCGTCCTTGCAGCGGTCTGGCTTGGCGTCTTGCTGCCGACCGCTTCGATTGGCGCCGACAAGGGTCCGACCGTCGTCGATGTTGGCATCTTTTTGAACAGCATTCGCTCGGTCACGCTCAAGGAACGGAAATTCCAGGCTGATTTCAATGTCTGGTTCAGCTGGACTGGCGACAGTGTCAATGCGTTCGAAGGTTTTTCGGTGGTTGACGGATTTGTGGATTCGAAGGAGGAACTGATGAAAAAGAAAGTAGGGGACCAGCACTACGGCCTCTACCGGATCGTTGCCACCATCCACAAGAACTTTGACCTTTCCAAATATCCGCTCGATGACCACGAATTGAAAATCCAGATCGAGGAACTGAGGCGCAACAGCGCTGAAA